>PUMM01000104.1 GCA_003551365.1 Clostridia bacterium | reverse complement strand
CGGGCGACCGAGCACGGCACCCTCCGGGGTCATGAAAACCAGATCTCGCATGAACATGCCGTTCGGTCTGTCCAGCCTCATCTCCCGCACATAGTGCACATCAGCCCCCGCCTCCTCGCGGTATATGCGGGCGACTTCATCGTGCTGCGATCTTGCACGCTCTGGATCCATGGCCTCTTTCCAGCGCCACTGCGCGGGATCACGCATGTCCTCTATCTCCGGTCCAGGGCGACGCAGCAGCACTGCATCGAGATTGCCACATTCTGACGCAACGCCCCAATCACCCCAGTAATCTGCCATCTCTTCCTCAAACGGTGTCTCCACCGCAAACCATCGCTCTTCCTTTTCGTCATATTCCACGAATGGTTCCCCCCTCATGCGAATGATCTGAGAGCCACCTACATACAAGCCCCGTTGGGAACTATTCTTCCAGGAGCCTATCATTCCTTCGAAGTGACCGAATTGGCATTTACGCCATATGATGCCGCGGTGGACGCCCGACCTCCGGGCGGACTGAAGGCAGCGAAGACGGCTGGAGGATTTTGCAGGCTGCCGGAGAAGAAGCTGCAGCATCCGACCATCAACGAGGGGGAGATTGCCATAACTGATCAACTGTCCATGTCCTTCGACCGCTTTTACACATACGACGAGCTGACCGATTTCCTGCGCGCAGCCTGCGAGGAGCATCCGGATCTCGCCGACATGGAATCCATAGGAAAGTCTTATGAGGGTAGAGATATCTGGGCAATGACTCTCACCAATCGAAAAACGGGCATGCCAGAGGACAAACCGGGTATGTACATCGACGGAAACATCCACGCCGGCGAAGTGACCGGCTGTGCGGTATGTATGTACACTGTTCAGTACCTACTGAATGAACACGGGCAGGATGACCTGGTGACCCATCTGATGGATACACGAACCTTCTACATCCTCCCCCGGGTGAACCCGGATGGGGCGGAGCTATACCTCACCTCCAGTCAGATGCTGCGCAGCAGCGTGCGCCCCAATCCCAGATTCAGGATGAAGGATAACCACCTCTATCCCGAGGACATTGACGACAACAATGAGCTTCTCACCATGCGCGTCAAAGATCCCGATGGAACGCACAAGATCTCGGAGAAAGATCCCCGCCTGATGATCCCACGCGAACCGGACGACGTCAGCGGTACATATTACAGCCTGTATCCTGAAGGAACCATTCACAACTATGATGGTGGGGAGATCAGAGTCGGTCCTCCGAAGTGGGACCTGGATATCAACCGCAACTTCCCGGCGGACTGGAAACCGACTCAATCGGGCGCGGGCAAATATCCGCTTTCCGAACCGGAAACCCGAGCCATGGTAGACTTCATCCTGGAGCACGACAATATTGCCAGTCTGCAGGCATATCACACCTTTGCCGGCATTATTCTCCGGCCATCCTGCACGAGGCCCGACCATGAGATGAACAGCGATGACCTCCGCGCCTTTGAGCGGGTGGGTGCCGCAGGCGAAAAGACCACCGGCTATCCAGTGAAGTCGGTATATCACGGCTTCACCCGCGACCGGGGGACACCCCGTCACGGTGTGTTCATGGACTGGGTGTACGAACACCTGGGAATACTGGGATACAGCACGGAGCTGTGGGATAAGTACAGTCTGGCTGGCATAGAAAAGGACGAGGTACCCTTCGGCGAACCCATTCCGGAGAGGGTTATGCTGCAGCTGCTCGAGTGGCACGATGCTGAGGGGCTGGATTCTTTCGTGCCCTGGCATACCTTCGATCACCCCCAGTTGGGAGAGGTGGAGCTGGGTGGCTTCAAGCGCAAGACCTTTGGGCAAAACACTCACTTCAAGTTCCTACGCGACGAGTGCCATCGCAATACGATTTTCAACCTGCAGCAGGCTTCCTCCATGCCCCAGATAGCTCTGCAGGATGTGCAGGTAGAAGAAGTGGCTCCTGGCATCGTCCGACTGGACGCCCACATCAAAAATCGGGGCTACCTCCCCACCTACGTGACAGAGAAGGCCCGCGAGGTGGATGCAGTAAAACCCATCGAGGCGGAAATTGCCGGCGAAGGCATACGCGTTCTTCGTGGAGACGCTCAAACGGAGGTCGAACATCTCGAGGGTTATGCCGCGGCCGGCGAAGACCGATACGGGCGCCCACCCGACAATCACCGGCGGGTAAGCTGGATACTGCAGAACCGTGATGCAAAAGATGTCCAGATCACAGTGCGCGCGGGACGGGCAGGAACCGCACGGACCACCGTACAGCTGCAATGACGTCCCCACCTTTTTGATGACGAGATCTCCTGGGCTCCGCGGACAATTCGGAGCCCAGATTTCAACTCAGCAGGTGAGTATTACCCGGACGTACGCGCTGCAGCCCGGCCTCGAGGGCCGCGGACCGGCATTCCTCCGCCAGAGCCCTGGGAGTTGCCGACAGGTCCCGCATGGGATGGTTTGGATAAAAAGCCAGAAGCGAGTACGGTATCGTCGGATCGACGTCGGCCACGGCCCCGGCAATACTCCTCACCTCCACGGCATCCACGTAGCCCGTTATCAGGGGAGTGCTGGCCGTTAGCTGGACAGATGAACTGTTCTTCCGCCACAGGCGCGCCAACCAACGGAAGTTCTCCCACGTCTGTCGGCCGCTGACCCCAGTCAGGGCGCGGTACAGCTGATCATCTGCGGTCTTGAGGTCAAACTTGCTGCAGCCGCCGGATTGGGCGGTGATTCTCGCCATG
This sequence comes from Clostridia bacterium, assembly GCA_003551365.1. GTDB lineage: Bacteria > Bacillota > Sulfobacillia > SLMV01 > SLMV01 > PWGR01. Next base: position 19,986 of record PUMM01000104.1, on the reverse strand, counting down.
CGCCGCAGGTGACTACGGGCCATACTCCCATTGGTCTCCCAGCAGATGCGCAGGATGCGATCCCCAGCCATCTCCCGGGCCCGGTCCGCTGCGTGCAGCGCGAACCTGACCTGGGGAGTTGGATCACCTCCGAAGAAACAAAGGCAGGTGGTGTCCGCATCGACCGACTCTGCCACATCCTGCGGCGAGACGAGCGGCCGCATGCGGACGGCCATCCGTTGATGCGTTCGATTCTGACAGAACAGGCAGTCGTGCGAACACCCCCCGAGAAATACGGCCAGGCTTGCGTGCCCCCTTTCGCCATCGGGGGCGACGGCATAATCGGGGTATCCCACACCGGTGGAGGCTGGACATACCCAGGCTGAGACGCAGTTCGTCGGTATGGCGTCGCTGTACCAGCTGGCCAATCCGGAGTGGGCGTTCCCGGCCCGGCTAACCAGAACGCCCGAGACGTTCTCGCGCAGACCACAGAAACTTCTTTCCCCGGCGGCAGGCCGGCACCGGTTCGCACAGTCGCCACAGTCGAGTTCATTTTGTGCCCGGGGTGGACAAGGAGGTAGCGGCGACTGACTGCGTCGATGCGCTGCATTCGCCCATCTTCGCCCCACGGTACCCTGCCGCAGACACGACCCGCAGACCGGCAGGATCCGGGCAACCGATCCGCACCCGCATACTGCACACATAGCCCGGCCGGAACTCATCTGTCATCACACCTTCCCGTCTCCCATTCAGGTGACTCGGGGAGATAGGGTTCAACCTCCACACTGTGCCCACTCAAATGGCGCGGGAGCACGCGCATCAGGCCACGAACTGCCAAACGATCAGTCAGCCGGGACACGGGCGGGCCCGGATCCTCCCCCACAGCCTCCTTCAGATATTGCATCACGTGCCGAACCGGTGGTGTCCACGGACGAAACCTGCGCCAGAGGGAGAAGTGCAGCTGACATCCCGCACAATACACGGCCAGTTCACCCGCTCCTCGCTGCCCCGCCTCCCGCAGGGTGAAGAGCGCCGTTCCGGCCATATCCACAAGATGCAGGCGCCTGGCAGCAGAGGCTGCTCCACAGCAGAACCCTGCTAACTCATCTCGCATGCCATCCTGCAAAACCCCCACCTGCCGGAGAACATCACGCATACTGCCTCCCACATCAGGGGGTAACAGGCGTGCGTGACAGGGGTCGTGCAGCATTACCGCGCCCCGCGTGGGCACATTCTCCGATACCTCCTCTTCCTGCAGCCTGTCGCGAAGGTAGCTGCCGATAAACCGGGTGTGAAATGGAAAGTGTGCCCCGAACTGGTGCGGCAGGATATCACTGAACATCCGGTAGCAGGCTGGACAGGCAAACAGCATGGTGCCGATGTCCTTGTCGCGGTAATAATGCGTGAGCCACCGGGCTATCCGGCGCACCGCGGAAAAAAGGCCCAGGCGGTAGTACATCTCGCCACAACACACATTCAGCCGGCCGGCAATCGTCACCCCCCACAGAAGCTTGGTATCCAGCAGATGGGGCAGGGTGAGTGCGTTGCAGCCGGGATACAGTACGGTCTCACCCCGGGGAAGTGAATGGCTCCACCTGCGGACGAGCTGCCGTCCGCGGGCGTCGAGTGACTGCACAAGATCCGAACGAAAGTTGGGGGAGAAGTGGGGCAGCGCGTAGGTGACTCGCGCTGGAAGACCCTGCTCACGGTACCGACGATACCACTGCAGGAGGATGAGTTCATACGGGCGCAGCCCCTGCGGGCAGGGAGCATTGCAGGCCATGCACCCCGTGCACTGCCGCAAGATGCGGCACGGGATCTCACCAGCCAGCAGCAGCTGCACCAACTGCACAGCATCGTCTCTCCTCAGGTCCATGTACGGGCAGGCCGCAAAGCATGCCCCGCAGAGATTACAGTGCTCCGCATGTGCCTCGAGGTAGTCAGCATCGTGCACCACGGAACTCACTCCCCTCGGGGTTCGCATGATCAGAAAGAACGAAAAGAGGGCCGCCGAACCGGCATTGTGCGGAGCGGCTTCATTGCACCGATTCGACCGCCCTCCCGGCAGGAGGAACTCGCACAGTCCTCCCATTCATCATATCTCTTCCTGCGGGCAGTCCTCTACGTCTCCACGTCCTCCGGCGAGGCTCCCTTCCAACCCTGATAGGCACTCACCAGCACCCCGATGCCGCAAATGAACACAATGGCACCAATGATCACCAGCGGCCACTGGCCCTCCGGGATGTACTGATTAAAAATTTCGTGCACCATCGCCACCATGGCGGTGATGATCATGATATAGAATGGAATGATGTAGGCAGTTGTCGCCCTGCCCAGCATCTTGATGAACACCGCGGCGGCGATCAGTGCCAGTCCGGCCAAAATCTGATTTGTCGCACCGAAAAGCGGCCACAGGGTCATGCCATAACCCGTCACGGCCAGGGCCATGATAACGATCCACCCGGGAAACAACGACACTGTCTTGTCCTTGAGAACATCCGGCAGGTTAAAGGTGTCAGAACTCTCCGCCACGGCAAGCCGCGTGAAACGCATCGCCGAATCCAGCGTGGTCATGGCGAAGCTCTTGGCAACTACTGCGAAGAATGCCGCTCCAAACACCACCGGAATGCCCAGGGCTGCGGTGAACGTCGCCCCGCCCTCCGGCCAGATCACCGGCCAGTCTGCCACCTGCCAGGCCGGATACCACTCCTGATATCCGGCAACTCCAAGGCCGACGACAGCCGTAAGCAGTGCAATGACCGCCAGGTATCCTTCACCGAGCATGCTGCCGTATCCGACCATCTTTGCATCGGGCTCCCTGCGTATCTGCTTGGGCGTGGTGCCGCTGCCCACCACTGCGTGCCAACCGGAAATGGCTCCGCAGGCGATGGTGATCATCACGAACGGCCAGATGGGGGGTGCTCCTTCCGGAGCTATCCGCACCGCCGGCGCCGCCATAGTCGCCTCACCGGCAAGGGACAGCGCAAGTATGCCCACACTGGCAACCACCAGGGCGATTATGAGCTGAATACCGTTGATAAAGTCGCGGGGCTGCACCAGCAACCACACCGGCAGTCGGGCGGCAACCAGCATATACCCCAGCAGAATCCACACCCAGGTCTCATAGGACAGTTCCAGGGGATACTGAACCCCCAGAGCTATGAATCCGTACATTATGGCAACAGAAATGATCGCAGCCAGATAGATATTTACGCGCCAGCGATAGCGAATCATCAGACCGATTATTATGGCCAGAGGTATCTCAACCCAAACGGAGTAAACTGCCTGGGGAAAGGCCTCCATCAACGTCGCTATCACATCGACGAACACTGCGGACACCAGAACCAGGAGAAAGAACACCACCGCATACATCCACTGGGTGGCACGTGCACCGAGCAGATCCTGCAGGTAATCTGCAATTCCCCTGCCGTCGTGTCGCAGGGAGGATACCAGCGCACCCAGGTCATGCACGGCCCCGATAAAAATGGTGCCAAAGATGACCCACAGCAGTCCCGGCAGCCACCCCCAAATTGCCGCGGCCACGGGCCCGACGATGGGTGCCGCTCCGGCTATTGAGGTAAAGTGGTGCCCGGCGACTACGTCTTTCCGCGTGGGCACATACTCGAAACCATCATCGTATCTCTCGGCCGGAGTCTCTGCCTGCGGATTCAACTGCCATATCCTCTCGGCAAGAAATGTGGCATAGAAGCGATAGGCCAGGTAATAGGCCACCAGGCTTCCGATAATCACTAACAGGGCATCCATGTTAACCCTCCCCAAGGGATGACGAGCCGCGTCCGTTGCTCAGTCAAATGCATGATTGGGCATATGACTGCTCAAACACACCCCCGATAATCAATCGCCATAAATGGGATTTGCAGCCCTCGTAACAGATGCCATCCGCCAAAAAGGGCAACGCTCGATCTGCCAGTGTCTTCAGAAGGCTCGGAACTGCATCGACAGATCCAGGATGGGCACTTTTCGAACCACTTCTGGATCCGGTCAATGTATGAAAGTGTTCGTGGTGCTGTAGTGGGATAGGATCAGAGAATGCTGGATATACTGGGGCATCGGTGCCAGAAATGCTCCCTGCGAGTTGTCACTCGACAGATCACCTCACTCCCCGGCAGCTAAAATACTCGCATTAGTGCCTATTCGCTACTTACAACCAGTATCCTGCCTGATTGATCATGTTTCTGCCATAATCGGCAATATCACATGCGGATACGGCTCCGGACCCAATCATGTGGGCTGGCGCGATGGCACCGGCGCCCGACCGAAATGTGTCAATCAGCTGATCTTTCGTGCAATCCGTCTCGCAAATCGTTCCGCACGTTGCAGATCACCGGGACCCGGTCTGCCCCGGTTGATGCCACCAAACAGGCGCAGCGGACCAAAGGTATCAAATCCTCGACAGGAAAACTCGCCCACGATCTGTGCACCCCGGCGCCGGAGTGCAGCGCGCAGAGCCAGGTGATTTAACCACAGAACATTGAATCCGCAGGTGGAAAACACAAATGTCGCGCGATCGCGCACATCGATCTCCCTCGCCAACTGCAGCACTGTCGGATGATGCCGAAAGGCGTAGATCCCCGAACCAAACCCGAGGAGATCACAGGCAGAAAGATCGCTTACCCTCGCCTGTTCGGGAGTCATGACCTCAGCAGCGAGGACGGCGGCCATGGCCCGGGCCACTTTTGCCGTGTTGCCGTGATGGACTGACTGACATATGAGTGCCCCAGTCAACAAATCACTCCCTCTCTGGAGTCCCCAATCCTGTCGTCTGCATCATCTCGCAAAGCACATGGTATCATGTTAAGATCAGATTGTCGGCCCGACACATGATAAAGCTGGCGGGCGGCACATCACCGCCTGAGAGGAGGTCTCCTCGTGCAAAACCGACTGTCACGCGCCCTGATGATCACCGCACTGATCGGTGTATTGATAGCATCTTCCGGCTGCACCATCCTCTCTGACATAATGGCCGCCTTCCAATCGGAGGAAGTATTTGAAGAGACCCTCAGCCCCGACACCGATCTTTCCCTGGACATATTCAACCGGAGCGGTCGCGTCAATGTGAGCCCCTCCGAGGATGATCAACTGCACATTCGCGCAACCAAGCGCGCCTTCCGGGCCGAAGATCTCGACCGGGTGGACATAACGGCAGAAGAGCAAGACGGTGCATACATCATCGAAGCTCACTACCTCACAAACGATGTGCGCGTGTCGGTGGATCTCAAGATTGAGGTACCGCGCGGAATGAAAGTGGGCACAGTGGAAAACTCCAACGGTCCGGTCCAGGTGGAGAACGTTCCTGGTGATGTACGGGTCCAAACGACGAACGGCAACCTTTCCCTGATCAACGTGGCCGGGTTTGTCTCCGCCCGGACCTCCAATGGAAGGGTCGAGGTCAGAAACTGCGCCGGAGTAGATGAGATCAGAAGTTCCAACGGAAACATATACCTGGATATCCGGGAGATGCGCGACGATGTGCGGGTGCGAACCAGCAATGGATCCATCGAGGCGCTGGTCCACTCGAACATAGATGCCCACATTGACCTCACCACATCCAACGGACAGGTCTCCGCTGCACACTCCAACCTGCGGGTGCTGGTGGACGAAACAACCCATCTGCAGGGAACCCTTGGAGAGGGAGAATTTGAGCTCTTGCTGGAGACGTCCAACGGAAGCATAGAAATGCAGGAATTCGGCGGATAATCTGGAGGGATCCGGAATGATCAGGACTGCGGTTATGCCTGCCCCGAAACAGTCGATTGAAATTCGCGAATATCCCCGGCCGGAGCTGGAACCAGGAGCAGTGCTCCTCCGCACGACAGCGAGCGAGGTTTGCGGTACCGATGTACATCTGTGGCACGGCAGACTGGAAAATGTCCCCTACCCCATTATCCCGGGACACGTCAGTGTCGGCATGGTTGAGGAGGTTGCCGGCGACGTATGGGATGCTGATGGCGTTCGGGTGCAGCGGGGAGATGCGGTGACCTTTCTGGACGTGCACGAGACGTGTGGTAGCTGCTGGTACTGCTCGGTCGCCCGGGCGAGCACCCGCTGTCCGCATAGACGCGTCTACGGGATAACCTACAGCGCTGATGAAGGGCTCCTCGGAGGATGGTCCGAGTATATCCATCTGAAACCGGGAGTCCAAATCATACGACTGCCGGATTCTCTCGATTCCGATACCTTCATCGCTGGCGGGTGCGGACTGCCCACCGCTTTTCACGCCGTTGAACGGGCTGACGTTCGCATGGGTGACACCGTGGCAATTCTCGGGAGCGGCCCCGTCGGGCTGAACGCAGTCATCCTCTCTCAACTGCGCGGGGCAGAGCAGGTGATTCTGCTGGGCGGCGGTACACAGCGGCTGGCCACGGGGACACAGCTGGGAGCAGATCTGGTTCTGGACATAGATAAGCTGACTTTCGCAGAGCGCAGAGAATGCGTACTGCAGCATACCGCAGGGCGAGGTGCTGATGTGAGCATAGAGGCGACGGGAGTAACCGACGCCGTGCCGCAGGCCATGCAGGTGACCCGGGACGCCGGGACCGTAGTGATTGCTGGGCAGTATACGGATGCGGGCGAAGTGTCGTTCAATCCGCACCTGTTGCTGAACAAAAAACACCTGGAAGTCCGTGGATGCTGGGGCACAGACTTCTCCCACCTGTACCGGGCGGTACGCGTCATGAATGACCAGCAGGGACGCTTCGACTGGAAGCAAATGATCTCGTGCAAGTATCCGCTGTCGGGCGCGGAGGAAGCCCTGAGGGATGTGCAGGATCTGAACGTCACCAAGGCGGTCATTGCTCCTTGAAGAGCGGAGATGGGCCTGAAGGGAGTGCCGGTACAGATGGAGTTCAGCGTGCTGCTGGTGGACGATGAGCGAGAGTTTGTGCAGGGGATGAAGGCAAACCTCGAGAGAGAGGGACACCGGGTGATTGCGGCATACGATGGATCTGAAGCCCTGGAGGCATTCGCCAGCCACCCGATCGACCTGGTGCTGCTGGATCTGATGCTGCCAGAGGTGGACGGCATGGAGGTGTGTCGGCGTCTGCGACGGGAGTCTACCATACCCATCATAATGCTCACCGCACGCGATGATGACATCGATAAGATCCTCGGACTTGAGGTGGGTGCCGACGACTACCTGACCAAACCCTTCAATTTCCGGGAGCTCCTCGCCCGCATCCGAGCAATCATGCGGCGGGTGCAGGCGGACAAAGGAGAGCACGAGCAGTCCCGCACGCCGATTGCACCCGGGATAACGCTGGACCTGCACCGTCAGGCACTGTTGAGCGGCGAATGTGAAGTTGCCCTGACCGTCAAGGAGTTTTCCCTTCTGCAGATGCTGGCCCGCAATCGGGGACGCGTCTTCAGCCGCGAGGAACTTCTGGACAGAGTATGGGGTTATGACTACTACGGAAGCTCTCGCACCGTGGACGTGCACATTCGTCGGGTGCGCAAGAAACTGCAGGAGCTGCCCGGTGCCACGGATGGATCTGATATTCTTAAGACTCGCTGGGGGGCCGGTTACTTCCTCGAGGAAACGGTGAGCTGACCGTATGAACCACAGACGCGGGTGGTGGACATCTTTGCGATTCCGCCTCACTGTTCTGTATGTAGTTCTGATAACGCTGGCTACAGCCGCCCTGGGCGTGCAGATCTACCGGTGGACCTCGGAGGATCTGCTGTCCGAACGACGGGTTCGCCTCCTGATGGAGGCCAGAATAACCGCTGACGCCGTTGCCGGAGTTGTCAACTCGCAGCTTGCGGGAGCCGGTCCGACCCTGGACAGACATGCTCGACGATTTGACACCAGGTTCCTTCTGCTGGACAAAACTGGTGAGGTGCAAGCGGACAGTCTGGGGGAATCCTCCCAGGAACAGTCCCTGAAGGGACAACATCTCGGATATCAGGAGGTTGATGGGGCCCTGGCCGGCGACGCGGAGACCGGCGTGTACCGCCTGGATAATGGCGACTACGTCATGTACGCCGCCGTGCCCGTCCTGCGGGGCGGGGAGCGCGAGGGCGCACTTTTCGTCGCTGGCTCACTGGATGATGTGGTGGCCAGCCTCTCCGTACTCGTGCGGAGACTGATCACGGCCGGCCTGGCCATAAACCTCACTATAATGGCAGCCACGTGGCTGGTGGCGCGCCGCCTCACCTCGCCCCTCACGCGATTGAATCGTGCCGCGCACAGGCTCGGGGCGGGAGATTTGCAGACCCGGGTCGGCATTCAGTCCACCGATGAGGTGGGTGATCTGGCAGCGACCTTCAATGAAATGGCCGAGCGCCTGGAGGAGCACGACCGCTTGCAGCGTCGTTTCGTTGCCGACGCATCGCACGAGCTGCGTTCACCAATAGGTAGCGCAGTAGTTCTCCTGGAGGCCCTGCAATCCTCGGTGCGTGATGCTGACCAATCATTGTTTGCCAGCTTGCGGGACCAGCTGGAACGCATGTCCCGTCTGGTCAACCAGCTGCTGGAACTGGCTCGTCTGGAAGAATGGGAGGGCCAGCCCGCAAATTGTGAGGAGAGCACCGATGCCATACATGTAGTCCGCCGGGTAGTGCGCCGCCTCGGGCCGATCGCGGCAGGCAATGGAATCAAGATGCAGGAACAGCTGGAGCAGGTTCCGCCGATCGCAGGCGCAGAGGAAAATCTGGAACGCATCGCCGAAAATCTCATCGAAAACGCGATCAAGTACACTCCGGAGGGCGGCACTGTCCGAGTTGAGCTCAAATCTGCAGGTTCATCTGAACCACAGATGCGGCTGACGGTGCAGGATAGTGGCCCCGGCATCCCCCCGGATGATCTGCCGCACATATTTGACCGCTTCTACCGCGCCGATACTGCCCGTTCACGGGGAAAAGGAGGCGTAGGCCTGGGGCTGGCCATAGCTGCAAGGCGGGTCGAACTTCTGGAGGGAAATATGGAAGTGGACAGTCCGCCAGGATGCGGCACCACATTTTCCGTAGTACTGCCGGCGCAGGGCGAACCCTCTGCCGGAAGGGAACTGTAACAGTCTTTTCACACTCAGGGCATTTCTCCGTAGCTTCTGCTCAGTATTCTGTGGGCAGAGGAAGAGAGCTGAGCGGAGAGAGGAGTGAAAAAATGCTGCAAGAATCGAAGCAACCAATCCGCAGAGGGGCGGTGCTGTTTTTCCTTCTCATCGCAGTTTTGAGTGGGTGTTCCGCCCCTCTGGAAGCGCAGACGACCGGTGATGAACCTGAGGTAAGACCCGATCCGCCGGCAGACGAAACCGGGGTGACCCTGTATTTTCCCGACAGTCAGGCACAGCACACCGTACCTGAGATGCGCCAGGCGGAGCGAGTGGGCCATGAATCGATCGCGGCAGTTGTGGTGCGCGAGCTGATAGCTGGCCCAAAGGACCCTCACCTTAACCGAGCACTACCGGCCGACACCCGGATTCTGTCGGTGCAGGAAGAGGGCAATGTCGTGTACGTCAATCTCTCGCGAGAAATCCGATCAGTGTACGGATCGGCGGGTGAGACTATGGCAGTTCGCTCTCTGGTATATTCGCTGACAGATCTGCCGGGCACTGACCGGGTACAGATACTCATCGAGGGGGAGCAGGCCGAGAGCCTCTCCGGCCACATGGCACTGGACGAACCCCACGAGCGCGGCGATGTCCTGATGTTCCCGGTTTTCATCGATGAGGAGCGAGCCAGTTGGCTGCAGGCTCGGGCAGATGAAGGAGAAGAAGAATTCCGAACTGATCCACTGCAGGCAGCTCGGTTCGATGGACAGATGCTCGGGCTGCGGCCGGATGATGAGTTCACCCTGCAGGAAGAAGACCTCTCCGAGGGTCGAGCAGTAGTTCGCGTCAAACGAGGCGATGACATCTACGTGCTCAAGATGGTACAGCCCGCGACTGCAGGTGAGCACGGCATATGGATGATAGAATCCATTGAGGAAGAATGACCTAATGAGCCCTCGTCATAACCAGGTGGCAATTTGCGATTCAGCAAAGCAACCTCTGTTCACCTGCATTTTTCCATGGAACACGGGGGCGTTTCCGCGGCGGAGTATTGCGGGAGAGATCCCGCATTCCCAGCCCGGGCCTTCTGCCCGCGTCAACCACAATATTGGCTGGTTGGTCTTCGCCCCCGTGCGCAGGTAGCGGTGCATATGCTCGCCCCCCTTGAGATACTCGTGGAACAGGTCGGGTATTCACCGGTAGGACGCTGCCCCGTTGTGCTCATCAGATGGGGCAGCGGGTAGGGCGGGAGGAAATTGAGCGCGCCCTGCGCGGCCTTGCGATAGGCATTCGTGAAATCGAAGCCGGGTAGGCATTTGACCAGAGTTCGGATGAAACACAGGTGCATGCCGATGCGCCCTCCCCGCAGAATGCGCTCTGGGGCGAGCGCTCACCCAGCAATGTTTTCACCATGTCGGAGACTGGGATTGATCGGTATCCTGTCCTCCTCCGAAAAACGCACCTTCACCTCAGCAGGTGCCACCCAGAACTGCGCGACCAGCAGTCCCCCGAGTTCCCGGCGTTCGTACAGTGTAGCCTTCTCCCACTGCGGAGGGGACCTGGACAGCGCCTCCTTTGCCTGTTCACATTTCACCCCGACCTGCCCGCCGACAGCAAATCCTGGCCCGTTTGTCGCCCCGACTCCAGTCGTGCCTGCTCACCCATAGGCTTCTATTCATGGGCGGCAAGTCGCTCTTCGCGATCGCCCCGCGGTCCGGCCGGTCGACAGGGGTACTGAGGCCCGTCAGACCATATCTCGATGCTGCTCTATCCCCCATACCGCCGACGCAGTCCAGCACGTTGATCCCGAGGCGCAATCGCAATTACTGAGCTGTCCCGCCCGAACCTGCTGTGGCACCCAGCAGCTGCAGTTCTTGCATCTGGGGGGAGGGCATGAGTATAATGGCAAAATCAGCTGGTCTCACTGTGGCAAATAATATGAGGAGTGTGAATAATGAAGAGAATCGTACTGGCCTACTCAGGAGGATTGGACACATCGGTAGCGATTAAGTGGCTGCAGGAGCGACACGGGTACGAGGTAATCGCCCTTGCGGTCGATGTGGGCGAAGCCAAAGATCTCGATGCGATCGTCGATAAGGCGGTGCGCATCGGGGCAGTGCACGCGGAAATCGTCGATGCGCGGGATGATCTCGCAGAAAACTATGTAGTACCGGCGCTGAAGGCTAACGCATTATATGAGGGTAAATATCCCCTATCGTCTGCTCTGTCCCGGCCCCTTATCTCGAAGCTGTTAGTGGAGACGGCGGAGAGTATGGGCGCCGAGGCCGTGGCGCACGGATGCACGGGCAAGGGCAATGATCAGGTCAGATTTGACACCTCGATTGCTGCGCTCAATCCCGACCTGAAAGTAGTCGCACCCGTTAGAGAATGGCCCATGTCCAGGGAAGATGCAGTGGATTATGCCCGGCAACACGGCATTTCCGTCCCCGTGGGCAGAGAGAATCCTTTCAGCATAGACGAGAACCTGTGGGGGCGAAGCATCGAGTGTGGTGTTCTGGAGGACCCCTGGATTGAGGCACCTGAGGAGGCCTACCTGTGGACCGTTGCCCCAGAGGACGCTCCTGCTCGACCGGAGTATCTGGAGATCCATTTTGAGCGCGGCATTCCGACCCACCTCGACGGTGAGCCGATGGAGACGACGAAGCTCGTGGAGACCGTCAACGGAATTGCCGGGCGGCATGGAGTGGGTCGGATTGATCATGTGGAGAATCGCCTGGTGGGGATCAAGTCGCGCGAGATTTACGAGGCTCCGGCGGCCACCGTGCTCATAGCGGCGCACCGCGACATGGAAAGCTTCACGCTACCGCGGGAGCTGGGACACTTCAAGGCCGCGATGGAGGCAAAGTACTCTGAACTGACCTACTACGGGTTGTGGTACTCGCCCCTCAAGCAAGCCCTCGATGCTTTCGTGGATAAGAGCCAGGAAAATGTCACCGGCTCGGTGCGGGTGAAGCTTTTCCGCGGTAGCTGTCAGGTCGTGGGCAGGAAGTCCGCATACTCCATGTATAATCGGTCTCTGGCCACCTATGGCGCAGATGACTCGTTTGACCATCAGGCCGCGGAGGGCTTCATCAATTACTGGCGGCTTCCCACCGTCGTGTACGCGGAGGCGCAACGATCTGAAGCGGGAGATAGTTGCGGAGGGGCAGCAATTGATTGAAGGGGTGTAGCATGAATAAACTCTGGGGAGGTCGCTTTGCTGACCAGGATTGGAGTGACAGCGAACACTTCACCGCGTCGATCCACTTCGACCAGCGACTGTATCGTCACGACATTCGCGGCAGTATCGCGCATGCCAGGATGCTGGCACGACAGAGGATCATCTCTGATGAGGATGCCCGGGATATTGTGACGGGCCTGGAGGCAATTCGCGACGAGATTGAGGCGGGTGACGCGGAGCTTTCCGCCGCTCATGAAGACATTCATATGAACATAGAGGCACTGTTGACCGAACGGATTGGACCCGCGGCCGGTAGACTGCACACGGCCCGGAGTCGCAATGACCAGGTTGCGACAGCCATGCGCCTCTATCTCAAAGATGAGATTGCGGCTATTCTCCGTCTCATCACCGAGCTGCAGAGCGCCCTGGTAGCACTCGCCGAAACACACGACGACGTCCTGATGCCGGGATACACCCACATGCAGCGGGCCCAGCCGATACTCATGGCCCATCACCTGTTGGCCCACTTCTTCATGCTGCAACGGGACTATGAGCGCTTCACTGACTCCCGGAGGCGGATGGACGTATCTCCCCTGGGGGCTGGTGCCCTGGCCGGGACCGCGCACCCCATTGATCCAGAGTTCAGTGCACGGGAACTGGGGTTTTCTGCAATCTTCGACAACAGCATGGATGCTGTCTCGGATCGGGATTTTCTGCTCGAGTTTCTGTCCGCCGCCGCCGTAACCATGATGCATATTAGCCGCCTGGGCGAAGAGGTTGTCCTGTGGGCCAGCGAGGAGTTCGGATTCATCGAAATCGGCGATGCCTTCGCCACCGGATCCAGCATCATGCCCCAGAAGAAGAACCCGGATGTTGCGGAGCTGATCCGCGGCAAGACCGGTCGCACATACGGAAATCTGTTCACCCTACTGACCGTCATGAAGGGGCTGCCCCTGACATACAACAGCGACATGCAGGAGGACAAGGAGGCCACTTTCGACGCCGTCGACACGATAAAAGCCTGCCTGCAGGTTGCGGCGGGCCTCATCGGCTCACTCCGGATCAACCGCGAGCGCATGGAGAGCACTGTTCGCGAGGACTTCTCTGCGGCCACTGACGCCGCCGATTATCTTGTGGCCCGCGGCCTGCCCTTCCGTCAGGCCCACCACATCGTCGGGAGAGTGGTGCAATACTGCCTACAGGACGGAAAACGGCTGCTCGATCTCTCCCCGGATGAATGGAAAGGCTTTTCGGATCTTTTCGCCCCGGACATCATTGACACCGTATCGCCAGAGAAGTGCGTGAACGCGCGTATTTCCCACGGCGGCACATCCCCGGAAAGCGTGCAGGAGCAGATGCGCGTCGCCCGCCGCGAACTGCAGAACCGGGAAGACTCCTGACGGCGGGGAGCAAACTTTGCATGTGCTCATGCGCCACGAATGTTCGCGACGCACATACCCGCACCAGATCGAGTTCTTCGGCCCCCGTCGGCACGATCTGCCTGCCGAGATCGGCGGGGGCTCCGATCGGGTGCTCAGCATGGATCCCGCCCCCATCACCGTCCGTCCCCAGAAAATGACCACATCCCGTGTCTGCCCTTCGGCCTCTCCCGCACACCTGCGCAGCTGGGCAAGCCGCCCTTCGCCATGGTGACAGCTACATCCGACAAGCTGATGTTTTTCCGCCGGGAGCAGCCAAAATTCGAGGGGTTGAATGCCGCCCCTGGCGTGAAGATGGTACGCCCCGAGGAAACGTGCCTGGTCTGAGTATATGTGCGCGGCACGGGCACGGACGATGATAGACTGCGCCGTGTCATGCTGAAACTGACCGACATTGCCACCACACCCTCGGAGGCGAGGGCCTTCATGCATTGAACCTGACCTGTCCCCCCGCAGCAGAGTCGCGGAGGCAAGCGGAGGAAAGTGGCAAAGATTTGCCCGTGATCTACCTGGAACCGGGACGACGAACATACGTCAATAGACCAGGTATAGGACAACGTGCATATTTGCTGCGGAAGTGGAGGTTCCCGGTGAGTGCCGGGGGGAGGAAGGGTGCCCATGTCAGCGAAGAAATATTTTGCCTGGACTGTTGCTGTGATTCTCGTTGTGTTGCTCATCGGTCCCAAAATCTCTTCCGGGGATGAAGCTGCAGACACCGGGGTGGATTGGAGTATTGTCGAGACCGGGGATGTACCTGAAGAAGTGGGGATATGGGTGAACCGTAACTTGGCCACACAGGGTGTATACCTCCTCCCGGCCGGAGAAGCGCGCTATTTGCTGGTGACATGGGGCGAGCAACCTACGGGGGGCTACCTCGTTGAAGTCGATTCTGTTGATAGGTTCGTGGGTTCGGTACGGGTGAATGTAACTCTTACAGAGCCTGATCCTGATGATATGGTCATACAGGTCCTCACCTACCCGCATGTCCTGCTGCGCCTCGAGGCGGGCTGTGAAACCGTAATGGTAAACTTCCTCGGGGCCAGCTGGCACGGCGATTCCCTGGGTCCGGTCTCAGAACTCGATCCCGTGATTATCCTCAAGGCAGTACTGCGCGAGGATGGAGCTGCACCGAATCCTCTCGTGGTACGAGGTCGCGCCCGGGTGTTTGAGGCAACCTTCTGGCTGGTGCTTGCGGATGGACACCATCATCTCAGCCATGATGTGCTGATGGCTGGCGAGGGAGGTCCCTCCTGGGCGGAGTTCGAAGTGGCCCTGACCTATCCCGATCACTCAAATCCCAGTGGCATGGTCATCGGAGGATGGGACAGTGCCGAAGATGGGTCGGCCATCGAGGTTGCCTTTGAACCCGTGGCCTTCAGTACTGCATCACGACCGATGCTCGATGCGCAGGGTCACCCATGGGCCGAGGGATGGATTCGCATGGGGGTATGGCAGGGATTCATCGATGGCTATGAAGACGGCACCTTCCGCCCGGAACGCTCCGTGACCCGGGCCGAGTTCATCAAAATGCTGGTGAGTTCCCAGACCAGCCCAGTCAATCTACCCGACATGGGGGTCTCCCATCCCGACGTGCGGGGACACTGGGTCGAACCCTACGTGGCTTGGGCCGTACAGGAGTGGGGGCGCATTGATGAACTGGGAGAGCTACTGCTCCCCGACCGCATGATTACCCGCGAGGAGATGGCCATGCTGGCAGTCATGGCAGCGGGCAGGCCCCCTGGTGAGTCAAATTCCACCTTTGATGATGATGCCAGTATCACGCCCGGTTTCAAGAACTGGGTGGCGACGGCCGTCGGGGCGGGGTTGATCCAGGGAGACGGTGATGGCAATTTCCGCCCCCGTGCAGGGCTGAGACGGTCCGAGGCCGTAGTCGTTATCTGGCGGGTTCTGCAGGCCCTTGCATAGATCACATTGAGAGGGGAACGTCCGGCTCTGTCCGCCACTTCCCCTCGGTTTTTCCTATTTCCGCGCATCAGTTTGCGGGACGATCCCTTGATGCAGCCAGAACACTGCGGGGCGATGCAGGATCCATTGAATGAACCCGGAGGTGGGCTCTGTCATCAACCCCGGGTTCTGACCTCAATTGTCTCTTGCTGTGATACTCAGGATTATGTCTGCCTCCCCTGCCTTCTGTTTGCAGCTGGTGAGCCGTCACGCACACAGCCTCCGTCTGTATCAATGCTGTTTTGCTGATAATGTGCACAGGGCCCCGGGCGGGGCCCTGTGCAGAGATACGTTCAGTGCGCGAAACGGTGATTGCCGATAACGCGAATCGGGGGACGTGACCACATGAATGAATTGCTGGTCTTGGCAGGATTGAAGAAATACAGTGCACCCCAGCTGGGATCCCACCCATGCAGTGCATCGAGTACGGCCCGACGAGCAGAATCGTCGGCGGGGCTATATATGGTGCCGTCCATCACGGGTTCAAACTGGCCCGGTTCGTATATCACGTCAGCGGTAGAGGAAGGGAACTTCCCTGACATCACCCTGTTCAGTACCACGGCAGCAACGGCAACCTTACCCTCGTAGATCTCGCCCCTGGATTCGGAATGAACGAGCCGGGCAAGGAGATCTATTTCACCTGCCGTGAGGCTGATCTGCTGCGCGGAGGCGACCGGTGCAGGGTCAGCAGTTACAGCCGATCCATTGCTCTCAACTCGGGCAATCCCCGCCTCGGTCGGAATGGCCAGCATCTCCCCCGGATATATCAGATGACAGTGCCTGCGGTTTACCCGCTGGAGGTCTGCAACGCTGACACCGTACCACCTCGCAATCCTGAACAGGGTCTCTCCTCTGCTCACCACGTGTACGGGACCGCGGTGCGGAATGTGAAGAACCTCGCCGACATAAATGGTCGTGCAGCTGAGTGCGTTGTGTGCACGAATTTCCTCGATTGACGTTTCGTAGCGATTGGACAACTGCCAGAGGCTGTCGCCCGCCTGTACGCCGTACTGGACCGAACTGTTCGCACCTACTGTCGTCGAAAACATCAGTAGGGCCAACAGAGCCACAACGGGGGGTGCAATCCATTTCGCCGCCCGCGCGGCTCGTCGATGGAAATCCGTGTTTTCCAGAATCATGTGTGAGTGAGCCTCCTCCCACTTTCTGCCCTATCCTCTTTACGACTGTCAATCCAGTATATAAAGGGTTTAACAACAAATAAAGAGCTTTGGTATATCTATATCTGGTAGTTATGGCGACATATACCTGAAAACTCGTGCGACTTCAGAGGGATTGCTGGCAACGATGTCAGGAGACTATCCCGGCCAACAATATGTAGGTCAGAGCAAGCGGGGCAATATACTTGATTATGACCATCCACAATTTCATCCACTGGGACAGGGGGCGCTCACCGGCAATCTCCCGCGCTGCGTCCCGCGCTGTCCACACCCACCCAACGTATATCACGGTCAAAAGACCGGAGAGCGGCAGGAGCGCCGACGACGTGAGGGCGTCCACCGCATCCATGATGTCCCGGTCCCATAGGACAATGTCCTGCAGAGCACCGCGGGCCAGAGCGCTGGGCAGTCCCGCCACCACTGTACCGAGTCCGACCAGCGGGACGACCAGCCGCCGGGGCCAACCCAGCTCTTCCATGGCAATGGCGTTGATGACCTCGAGAAATGAGACCAATGATGTCATGGCAGCAAAGGATAGGGAAAGGAAGAAGGCAGCATTCCAGAAAGCACTGAATGCCAGGGTGTTGAAAACCGCTGGCAAGGCGACAAACACCAGGCCGAACCCCACTTCCGGGTCAATGTCGAAAGCGTACAGGGCGGAGATGACCACGAGACCAGCCAGAACTGCAATCAACACGTCGGCAAATGCGATTATGATGGCATTATTCCCGATGTCATCCCGCCGGGACAGATAGCTCCCATAGGTGAGGACAGCTCCCATGCCCAGGCTGAAGCTGAAGAACACCTGTCCCACCGCCTCCAGCGACACACTGACCGAAAGCTGCGTGAAATCGGGTCGCAGAAACCACATGATGCCATCAACAGCGCCGGGCAGCAATATCACTCTTCCCATAAGCAGAAGAAGCAGGAGCACAATGGCCGGCAGAAGTATTCTTCCCCATCGCTCTATGCCCTCGGATACCCCAAAGTAGGCAACCGTACAGGACAGCACCACGAAGCACACCTGACCGACCACCGGCAGCACCGTCCCACCGGTCACGTGGTTGAACATCTGCTCCATGGCTGCCACTTGCATGCCCCGCAGATTTCCGGCAGCGCCAAGAGCAGTATACAGAAGGGTCCAGCCGGCGATGACCGAGTAATAGGAGAGAATCAGAAAGACCGCGGCGGAAGCGAGCACTCCGGCGACCCACCACGGTCCTGCCCGCAGAGTGCGAAAGGCCCCCACTACCCCCCGACCACTTCCACGCCCCATGGCCAGCTCCGCCATCATGAGCGGGATACCAATCACGAGAACCACTGCTCCGTAGATCAGCAGAAATGCGCCTCCCCCGCTCCGCGCGACCATGGTGGGAAAACGCCAGACATTGCCGAGTCCGACGGCTGATCCGACGGTAGCCAGGATGAAACCCATTCGCGACTCCCACTGCTCTCTTCCTCGCGATCCGTCCGGCAAGTGCCTCACTCCTGTCGCGACGCAACTGCTCCGTCATTAAGCTGCCGAAAGCACCATCTTCTCATTCACAGCGCACACCTCCCCTAGAAGGGAGGCGAGACGACCCTGGCGAAGATATGATGGGAGACGTCCGACTGGTGACGCAGTTGCCGGTATCTCCCGTCCCGGAGGATACTAACCTGAGATGCGAAGAGGGTGTGTAAGATGCGACGTGACGAAAAGGCCATGACGCCAGAGAGCGCAGAGGATTTCCTCTCCGACAGGGCCAGAGCGGTGGGTCGGCTGGCGGTGATCGCCAGCGGTGAGCCATATGTTGTACCACTCCATTTTGTCATGCACGACGGGGCAGTGTATTTCCATAGTGCTCAGGAGGGAAGAAAGATTGACGCCGTGGGCAACGGAACACCGGCCTGTATGTTGGTGGATGAAGTGCTGGGAGTACAGGATGGCGATGAGCCTTGCTCCTCCTCCACCTACTACCGCAGTGTGATGCTCTTCGGCCGAGTCGAACCTGTCGGGAACACGGCCGAAAAGCGGACGGTGCTGAGATCACTGATTCGGAAATACTCGGCAGAGACCTCATCGACGAACGACCTCAACTCCCGCGCGGTCGATGCAACCTGTGTGCTGCGCCTGACCATTGACCGGATGACCGGCAAGGAACACCTTCCGCCCGCAGATCCGAACTAGCAAAGTTGACAGCAGGATTACAGAAAGGAGTCCCACCATGAGCGAAGGTAAAGTGCTTTTGCAGGAATTCACCCGACCGGCTTTTGAGGAATACCTGGAGTCCGAACCTAACCCCATTGCTCTGATTCCGCTGGGATCCATCGAACAGCACGGGCCGCACCTGCCACTCGGCACCGATTCCTACGTTGCGCAGGCGATCGCGGAAGAGGCCGCGCGGCGGACAAATTCCATTGTGGTCACTCCGTGCTGGCCCGGCTATTCCCCGCACCACATGGGGTTTGCCGGAACCATTACCTTCAGCGCAGAAACACTCAAGGGCATAATCATCGATACCGTTCAGAGTCTGGCGGATCACGGCATCAAGAAGGTCATACTGGTCAATGCACACGGTGGCAATACGGCCATCGCCGCTGACGCCGCCCGCGCGGCGCGCCGCAGAACCGGAAGCATAGTGCTCAGCCCCGCCCCATCGAGCGACAGGGACCCGTCGGAGACGCTCCGCCTGGTTGATGTACATGCCGGAGCTGGTGAAACCGGAATAGCCCTCGCCCTCTTTCCCGAACTGGTGGAAATGCAGAGGGTGGAAGATTTTGCACCGACGGCGGAGTTCCCCGCACAGGTCGAGGCGCTGCGCGATCCCGATGCAGCCGACGCGGCAATCCGTATGCAGCTGGTAATGGCCTATATCGGCGACACGCACGAATTTACATCTTCTGGCATTTACGGCTTTGCCGACCCGGGCGATGCTGACCCGCAGAAGGCAAAAGAGGGGTTGGAGGAACGTCTGGAGCAGCTGGCCCAGCTAATCGAGTACTGGAAACAGATTGATCATCCCTGACCCGCTGACACTCGGGGGCGAGAGCATGTCGATCGCCGCCTGATAGTCAATGGCGTCGGCAGATCACCCGCGGGACTCCACCACCCGGGGGCATCACCCTCCCGCGGGAGTTTTCGCCACCGCGCGGCGGATCAGTCCGACCCCAGAACCACAGGAGTCGTCTCCGTTGTGAGACGGCTCCTGCCCGTCCCTCTGCGAGCCGGATACCCCTTTTCGGCCCGCGGCGCGGTG
>PUMM01000074.1 GCA_003551365.1 Clostridia bacterium | reverse complement strand
TTGTCGCGGTCACTCGGCCTGACTCCGGTCAATGACCCGCCGTTTGCCGATGCGCACGACATACCCGATTGGGCGGAGGGGCATGTCGCGGCCCTGGAGGGTCTGGATATCATCGAAGGATACAGGGTCAATGATGAATACTACTTCCGTCCGCATGTGCGGACGACGCGGGCTGAGGTCGCGGCGTTCCTGACTCGCTATCTGGAGGAGAGACTGCGCAGACAGATGGATTAACGGGATGTGAGTGTTCTGGCTGCAACAGGAACCCGGGCCACCTATTCGGGCCATGCAGATGAGGGTGCTGTACGTATTGGCCCGGGTTCCAATCATACATTGAGGGAGGGCAGCTTCAGCTCCAGGGGAGAAAGGCCGTTGGCTGCGGCATCTATCTGGGGCAGGGCTGGTCTCCCTCTCCAGTTTCCATGGGGAGCGCCCGTCAGTGCGGTCCGCAAGCACCGGCCAAGGTCCTGCCCGCATCGGCACGGGTACCTCCCCATGGGCTTTCTTTGTATCTTGTATCGGGATGGGGAGCAGCGATTTGCAGGGGCGTCCAAGAAACTGCAAGAGCAGGCTTTACGCAGGCTTGGTAGAGCGAGGTGCGACGGGATCGTGCTTGCAACGGTTAGCCACCTGAGGGCGCACGCAATCAGGGACCCCAGAACCGCGCAAATCCGCTATTCCGGGCCGCAAGAGGCTCACCCTACATGCAAGTTTCCATCTTCTTCGGGGTTGCCCCCTCAGGCCATCGGTGGAGGAGGGTTTCTTGTGTGGGGGTGAGCTGCTGGACTGAACCCGGGGCTCATGCTAGGATGTAGCTACATTTGATAGAAATCTGGCATCTGGCCCCCAACCCTTCTTCCGTCTTGTTGTTTTCTGTGGCAGTGGTCATGCAAAGCACACCGGCAACCTTATTTACCAGCTACCTGCAGCTGTCCATCAGTCGACCGCACGTCAAACGGTTCGTCAGTATTCAGAGCATAACGGTCCATGAGATGGTCCTCAGTCTATAATCGGCAGCATTGTATACATGCCTAACGCGAGGATGTGGGAGGGTTTTCACATGCAAGAAATGAGTTTGCGAGCGGTGGGGGAGACGGCTGACGGAGAAAGCATGGTCGTCGTGTTGGACGAGGTGCACGGCGACCGGGTCCTTGTGCTCGGCATTGGAGCAGCCGAGGCCACATCCATCGCTTGGGCTGTGGAGAATGTAACCCTGCTTCGCCCCATGACACATGACTTGATGGTGGACCTGATAGGTCGTTTGGGAGAGTCGTTGCAGCGCATCCTGATCCATGACATCCAGGAGGAGACGGTCATTGGTCAGTTGGAGATAGAAACCTCTTCAGGAGTTGTGGAGGTGGATGCGCGACCGAGTGACTGTATTGCGCTGGCCGTCAGAACGGAAGCCCCCATTTACGCATCCGAGCAGGTGTTGGAAGCCATAGCGGTCCCCGGGGATGCGTTCGAGATGGAAGACGGACCAGACAGCAGCTGATGGTCTGCCGTCCACCCGTTCGTAAGCTGACCGGTCCTGCGACCGACGGGCGTGCAGGGTAGGTACCGACGTTTCGCACCATTCCCACGCCTGTTGAGTAAGTATGGAGGTTGCACCGGGAGATTGTCTTGACCTCGCTGTCAGGGAGGAAACTCCGATCTATGCATCTGAAGAGGTGCTGGAGGCAATTGCGATTTCTGCAGATGTGTTCGAGCCGGAGGACGGACAGAACGGTAGCTGATCACTCACTGCTGCCGTGCAGTTTCCAGACGATAGTGCCCCGGCTGGCCCCGAGACTGTATTGGTTTCGGGTCGATCGGGGTTCTATGCTTCATGTGCCCACAACTGATGACCACCCTTGCTGACTGTCCCGTTGACGCGATGACTGGCCACTGCGGGCACAGTCTGGATGCGGGTCTGTAGCATAGCCAGATCTCCGGGCTCCCGCATGTTGTGCCGGCAAAGGATTCAGGCGTTTGCTCGGTGAACGGGGGATGTGTGGGTGTCATGGGCGACTGTCCCTGGCATTTCGACCGCAGGGGCGGCTGCTCGACCGACGGTACGGGAAGGGTTGATCGGCATGCGCGTATTCCGGATCGATGCCGAGGGAGATTTCACCGAATATAACAGGACCCATTTTGCTGCCGAACATGAGGAACGCATACTGGAAAAATGGTTGGAGGATAATCCGCAAGGAATTGTTGAAGACGGGGAGCTCCTGATAATCGGACGGCAGGTGCGAACAGACGTGGACTCCTATATCGATCTTTTAGGCCTGGACCGTTCGGGGAATGTGGCCGTCGTGGAGTTGAAGAGAGGCAGTACGCCCCGGGATACCATTGCCCAGGCACTGGAGTATGCTTCGTTCGTCAGCCGGCTGGATTCCGGCCAGATTGAGGAGATTCTACAGTCTTATCTCGATGATGACACAGTCAGCTTATCCGCCTACCATCGTCGGTTTTTTTAGCTGGATGGCGATGAGCCCGTTGCCTTCAACGATGATCAGAGGATAGTCATTGTGGGTCAGTCCATCACGCCCAGAATCAGGCATACCGCAACTTTTCTCCGTTCCAGGGGCATCCGCGCCACCTGTGTGGAGTTCACCTTTTTCGAGGACGAAGAAGGGGAGGCACTGTTGTCGCAGGAGATAGTAGTGGGCAGAGAGTCTGTTAGGCCGACTCGTGTGGCATCTGGCTCCCGCAGCAGAATAGGCTGGGAGGAGTTTGCGGAGAAACTGGACGATGTGGGACACAGGATCTTCTCTCGCATATTCGAGCTGGCCGAACAGAGGTCGCTGTTGGTGCGCTGGGGAGTGGCCGGGTTTTCCCTGAGTGTCCCCGTCGATGATGACCATGTGACGATACTCTTTGGCTATCCCGCGCATGCTTCGCACGGGCAGTGCCTGGTCACCACTTTCCGTAGAAGCTGGGGAATGGGGCAAAAGATAGAGGCCTCAGAACAGTTGATAGGTGATCTGATGCTCAGGGCGCGGGCGGTGGGACCTTTCCGCCCTATGCCTACCGGGCAGGATCTGGTCTGGCAGATCAGTGAAGACGTCGGCGAAGATGAGGTGAAGGGCTTCGAAACGTGGCTCGATGCGGTGCTCGAGGGAGTTGCCGAATGCCATCTGGTGCAATGAGGGTAAAGAGATCACCGAACATGACAGCGGGAGACCGGCACGCACAGTGGAGTGCGGGAATGCCCTGGGCAATGTCGGACCAGATAGCATTCAGTAATGCGTCCACCGCAGGTGGTTGCCGGAATCCTGCGCAGCATCTGGGTGGGCCGCAGATGGGCCACAGGGCCCAGCCCGGAGATGAAGTATATTGAAGTAGAGGAGTCAGGGGGTCAGGAGCGACGCAGGTAAGACACCCTCAATGCCGTCGGTGCTAACTTGGGGCAGGCAGTGGTTCTTTCGGCTCTGCCCGGGTGCGGGTGAGACGCGAGGAAGAACACGGAATATGCGATTGTCCAGGGTGCATCGTCAGAACTGTAGACTCCGTCTATCTTGATCTTCTCAGGAGGGATTCGCTATCAGTTTCAGTCAGCATCTCCGTAGGGAAGCAGCGCCCATATGGGACGCGTGGCATGAACACCCCTTCATCAAGGGCATCGGTGCCGGGGACCTGGAGCGGGGGAAGTTCGTTTACTGGATCAAACAGGACTATCTGTACCTCATTGATTATTCCCGCGTCTTTGCGTTTGCGGCAGCCCGGGCCCGCAGCCTGGAACACATGCAGCAGTTTGCGCGGCTGATGGATGGGGTGCTCAACACGGAGATGAACCTGCACAGAAACTACTGTGCGGAGTTCGGGATCAGGGAATCTGAGCTAGAGGAGCTGGAGAAATCACCTACCTGTCAGGGATATACGGATTTCCTCGTACGCACCGCCGCCACCGAAACCCTGGGAGCTACCATGGGGGCGCTGCTGCCCTGTTTCTGGGGATTTTTCGAGATCGGCAGCCAGCTGGCCGAAGTGGGGGACACCAGTGAGGACAATCCCTATCGCTACTGGATCGAAATGTATTCCTCTGATGACTTTGCAGACCTGGCACAGTGGAGCCGCGAGCTCACCGATGAGCTGGGAGAAGAGGCGACTCATGCGGAGCGCGACGCAATCGAGAGCGCATTCATAACCAGCAGCAAATACGAGACAAAATTCTGGGATATGGCGGAGCAGCTGGAGGAGTGGTAGGGGCCCAGTCAGACCCTCCGAGGTCGCTGGACAGCACGCCCTCACAGCAGAGATGAGACGCTGTAGTGGTGAGCCACTCGGGTGCGAAGGGGCGCCCCGTCTTTCCCGGATCCTCGAAAACTCCATCAATCCCGCCGGATCATGCGCCAACTCCTGATCTTGTGTCATGGGTTCGATGCCGCTTCTAGCAAATCCGATGAGGCAGTGTGGTGCGTACTGTGCCGGTGGAGCAATACTGAGATAGAGATGCGCAACAGCAACACAACCCTGCGAGAGGTCCAGGGCATTGGAGGCTCGAGGGGATGGGATGAAGCGGGGCGCCGGGTCGAGTGGCGGTGCGCCCAGATCATACTGAGCCGGCGCACAGTCCCCTGATTCCTACCCTTTCCCGATCCTACACATGGACGGCCACCATCCGGTTCATGGCATGACGATGGGGAATGCCGCCGGAGTTACACGCAATTATCTCCTCCACACAGTACGAAATTTTCCAGTCGTGATAGTGGGTGAAGAGCTCGCCCGAATGCCAGATCTGCGCCGCCTCTTCATGGTCGGGAGGGTCCGGTATGAATGGCTTGTCCACGAACACCGACAATACATTGAGGCCGTTCCGCTCTGTGTGCTCCTTGTAATTTTCGAAGATTTCATCTCGCAGTTCTTTACGAATGAAGTGCAGTACGCCGGTCGAAAAGAGCACGTCGTAGCTTGTCTGCAGGCGGAATTCATTGATGTCTGCCTGGAAGGTGTCTATTGACACGCCTGCCTCGTGAGCCAATCTTTCCGTTTTCTCCAATCCCTTGGGCGATAGATCGAAGGCAGACACCTCATACCCATTGCGGGCAAGGAAGACCGCATTCCTTCCCTCTCCGCAACCGAGCACCAGGACTGTCAGTGGTTCCACTGGAGGTCGGTTTTTCAGCACTTCGTAACAGGTCCTGGACGGCTGCATTCCCCAATAGTAACCTGGTCGGTCATACATCTCGTCATATGGATTCTCACTCATGGTTGCCTCCCTTCAGCCCGGTCGTGCTGGCGACGTGCGCGCCGATCAGACCAGTTGCGCCAGGTCAGCCGGTGTGACTTGCTGAAAATCGCCTGTTGCCAGGTCGGCGCCGGACAGATCCTCATCAATGTGCAGTGATCCGGTATAGCCGACACACCTCATTCCTGCCCTCTTCGCCGCAACGATGCCATTTTCCGAATCCTCGATGGCCACACATCTCGCCGGAACCGCATCCAGTTCTGCACTGATTCGGGCATATATCTCCGGGTCGGGTTTGGAAGCACTGACATCGTCATCACAAATCGTGCAATCAAACAGATTGTGCATATCGAAAATGTTCAGCACGGCCTGCATTCGTCGTTCCGAGGCGCTCGTTGCCAAGCCCGTATGGATCTCTTCATTCCTGATGGCAGTTATCAGATCCACCACTCCACGTATCGGAGACATGGTCCTGTACAGTGCGATCTCCTTTTCCGCATCATAACCGTCCATCAGGGTCGATAGATCCTGACTCAGATCGAAGCGTTCCTTGACCTTCAGCCAGAACTGCCGCGAGCTCAGGCTGCCCCAGGCCCCGATGGTTTCGCTGCTCAGGTTGCAGCCCAGTGCCCTGACAGCATCCACGAGCAGCCTTCTGGAGACGGAATGGGAATCGATTATGACACCGTCCATGTCAAAGATGACTGCTTCCAGCACCGGGACAACTTCCCCTCAATCAACTCTCGTCTTCTGGTATTGTGACCCCATTCTGATGCGCCCTCGTGATGTCCATCCGGCAGTTACTCTTGTCGCCGAAATCGTGCGAGTTTCATTGTATCATACCGCTCGCACGCCGTATTTCGATGTCAGGAGTCGTATTAG
>PUMM01000103.1 GCA_003551365.1 Clostridia bacterium | reverse complement strand
GCGCTCCTGCCGGGGGTTTCTGCTTATGAATCCATTATGGCCAACCACTCGCTCGCCCTGAGCGATGAAAATGATGGGGGTGGCCTCAATCCGGAGGTTGCAGCCGGTCGGATGAAGGGCAATCCATGTTATGAGGATATCGTCGCGGCGGCCGGCATAGTTGCCCCGGATTTTCTCCTCAACGTCATTGTTGATGAGGACGAGGGCCGCATTGCCCTGGCGGTGGCCGGGAATGTGCGGGCGGCTCATCGCGTGGGCTGTCGGCTTGTGGAGCAGCATTTCTCCTGCGGGATCGGGGACCAATCGGAGGTGGTGGTGGCCTCTGCCGGCGGCTTTCCCAAGGACATAAATCTATACCAGACCTATAAAACCCTCTACAATGCCCGGCGTGCAGTACAAGACGGGGGGACCCTGCTCATCTTGTCAGAATGCCGCGAGGGCATGGGAAATGAAGACTTCGCCGGTATGATTGCCGAGCATACTGATAACTCTGAGAGGGAGGCGGCGCTGCGCGAATCTTTCACCATCGGTGGGTATATGGCCTACCACGCCTCGCTCATTTCTTCGGAGTGTGATGTGCTCCTGCTTTCTTCTCTGGCCCCGACCGAGGTGAAAGAAAGCGGAATGATACCGGTCCAGGACATAGAAGAGGCATGCACTTTCATCCGCGAAAAACACGGGGTGCTGCCTCCCGCCTATTTTATGCCGCACGGGAGTGTATTCCCTGTTACCAGGTGATCAGACCGCGCGCAGGAGAGGTTTGATGCGCGTCTTGCCGGAGTCACTGGATGAGGCGCGGGCCATTGCCGTCCTCCTCTGGTGATTTCGTTGACGATGAGGTCGCTTGCGGGTATAATCACGGAAAGAAATGTGAGTGTGCTCAACGCGATGATGGAGAGTAGTATCCGTGCTGTCCTGCTGCACAGCGAACCGGGGTGGTGCGAGACGGTGAGCGGGAGCGCGGAGAATATGGCTCCGGAGTGCGGCGCCGAACCAGCTGACAGTAGGCGCCGACGGATGCGTCCGTTACTGCGCCTCGGAGTGAAGGCTCCGGTCAAGGCTCGAGCTTTGAATCTCGAGCAAAGCAGAGTGGTACCGCGGTCCCCCGTCTCTGACAGGCGGGTTTTTTTATGTTTTATGCAGTGAAATGAGAGGAGGATTCTGCGTGAGTGAACGAGAGAAGTTTTACATCACCACGCCGATTTACTACCCTGACAATCGCCTGCACATAGGTCATACCTACACCACGGTGGCGGCCGATGCCCTCGCACGGTATCATCGCCTGCGTGGGCGGGATACCTTCTACCTCACCGGCACGGACGAACACGGCCAGAAGATCGAGCAGGCCGCCCGGACGCGAAAAGTGGACCCGCAGGCTTTTGTCGATGAGATGGTGCACTGGATTCAGGACCTGTGGTCGGAGCTGGGGATTTCCTACGACGGATTCATACGCACCACCGATGAGCAGCACACGAAGGTGGTGGGGAGGATATTCACCCAGCTGTATGAGCAGGGAGACATATATTCCTCGACCTACGCGGGCTGGTACTGCACTCCCTGCGAGAGTTTTTTCCCGCGCAGCCGGATCGAGGAGGGGGTTTGCCCCGACTGCGGGCGCGAGCTGTCCTGGGTGGAAGAAGACGGCTATTTTTTGGCCCTGAGCAGGTATGCGGATGATCTGCTTGCGCACATTCGCGAGGACGCCGAGTTCATCCAGCCCGCTACGCGGCGCAATGAGATGATCAGGTTCCTGGAGAGCGGCCTTGAGGACATGTGCGTCACGCGGCGGCGCGATGCAGTTGACTGGGGGATTCCCGTTCCCTTTGACGAAGATTACGTAATCTACGTATGGTTCGATGCGGTGTGTAACTATATTACCGCCATCGGGTATGGGGACGACGAAGACAGCTTCTCGCACTGGTGGCCGGCTGATGTCCATCTCATCGGCAAGGAAATACTGCGTTTTCACTGCGTGATATGGCCCATAATCCTGATGGCGCTGGGAGTAGAGCTGCCGCACAAGGTGTTTGGCCACGGCTGGCTCACCCTGGGCGGGGAGAAAATCTCCAAGTCACGCGGGAATGTGGTGGACCCATTCGCACTGAGCGAAAAGTATGGGCGGGATGCGGTCCGGTACTATCTCCTGCGTGAGATTCCATTCGGGGCGGACGGAAGCTACACCGAGCGTGCCCTGGTGGAGCGCACCAACTACGACCTGGCCAACGATCTGGGGAACCTGCTGAGCCGCGTTACGGCCATGCTGAACAAGTACTGCGAGGGGAGGCTGGTGCGACCCGGCGGAGAGCCGGCCGAGGAGGACCGGCACCTGCAGGAGCAGGCGCATGATGCTGTTGCGGGTGCCACCTCAGCGCTGGAGGACAACATGCTGAGTGATGCCCTGGACTCCCTGTGGAATCTGGTATCTGCGGCAAATAAGTACCTGGATCGCACTGCCCCCTGGGATGCCCAGGCTGCGGCGGATCGTCGCTCGGCCATACTGTACAATGCGGCGGAGTCGCTGCGCATCCTCGCTGTTGCTCTCCGTCCCTTCCTGCTGGATGCCCCGGCCGGGATATGGGAGCAGCTCGGTTTGACTGCACACCGTCCGGTTGATGCCACATCCTGGGATGATACGGCATGGGGTGCAATTCCGGATGGCACCATCGTACGGCGCGGCGATCCCCTGTTTCCCCGTATGGATCCAGATGAGGTTGTGGGACCGGCGGAAGATCCCGACGTGGAAGAAGAACAGGAGGAAGGAGTGGAGACTTTGCTTGATTATGATGCATTCATGGAAATGGACCTGCGCGTTGGCCGGGTCGTGGATGCGGGCGATATTGAGGGAGCGGACCGGCTGCTGCGCGTCAGGGTGGACCTCGGTGAAACCGGCACGATTCAGGTGGTTGCCGGGATTGCCGAGCACTACTCCCCTGATGACCTGGTAGGCCGTCGCGTGGTCGTGGTGGCCAACCTTCAACCGACAGAGATATTCGGCATTAAATCGGAGGGTATGGTTCTTGCGGCTGAGGCGGGCAAAGAGATGTCTCTCGTCACCCTGGACAAGGATATGCCGCCGGGGAGCAAGGTGAAGTAGGTGGAGTTCATAGACGCTCATGTACACCTGAATCACCGCGACTTCTCCGGAGATCGCACCGACTGCGTGAGGCGGGCCCGCGCCGCCGGGGTGCAGGCGATGGTCAACCCCGGCACGCACCGGCGCACCTCGGAGCAGGCGGCGGAACTGGCCGCAAGATTTGATGAGGTGTGGGCGGCCGCCGGAGTACATCCGCATTCGGCCGCCGACACGGGGGAGGACTGGACATGGCTCGAGGATCTCCTGCGGCGCGAGGAAGTACTCGCCCTCGGGGAGTGCGGTCTGGATTATCATTACGACTTCTCCCCCCGGGCAGTGCAGCGCCGGGTATTCAGTGAGCAGCTGCGGCTGGCCCGCTCCGCCGGGGTTCCGGTGGTGGTGCACAGCAGGGAGGCGGATGACGACTGCCTGAGGATCCTCGAGCGGGAGCTGCCCCCCGGACACCCGGTGCTCCTGCACTGTTTCGGCGGCGATGTGCAGATGATGGAGCGAGCCGTCGACCGGGGATACTGGCTCAGCCTGGGCGGCATTGTCACTTTCGACGGCGCAGACGAGATGCGTCGGGTGGCGGCGCAGGTGCCGCACGATCACCTGATGCTGGAGACGGATGCCCCCTACCTGGCGCCGGTTCCGCGTCGCGGGAGGCGCAACGAGCCGGCTCACGTCCAGTATGTTGCCCGCCGAATTGCCGAGCTGCGCGATGAGCCGCTCGCGGAAATTGCCCGTACGACCACGTCGGCTGCTGAGACCTTCTATGATCATCCACTGCAGTGAGGAGGTGTCGGATGCAGTATCTCTCCCTTACTGACGTGCGGCAGATCCTGGCGGAGCACGGTGTCAATCCCAGAAAGGGGCTGGGGCAGCACTTTTTGGTAGACCGCAATATCATCGAGAAGATTGTGCCGTCCTGCGGGGGTTCTCTGGCCTGCGAGATCGGGGCAGGTCCCGGGATCCTGACCCTGCCGCTGTCGTTTGCTTATGATTGCATCCGGGCCGTCGAGATCGATGAGCGCTTTGCCCCCATACTGCAGAAGGTACTGCAGGGGCGCGAAAATGTCAGGGTATTCTTTACCGATGCACGCGCGGTGGACTGGTGTGAGATCAGTTGCGGGGAAGCACCTGCCCACTTTTTCGGAAATCTTCCGTACGGCGCGGCAGCACCGATCATCCAGAACTTTCTGTCTTCGTCCGTGCAGTGGAGGTCGGCCCGGTTCATGCTCCAGAGGGAGGTGGCTGAACGGCTCGTGGCCGCTCCCGGAAGCAGGGACTACGGCCCCCTGACTCTGTCAGTGTCTTACCGTGCATCCGCTGGCATTCTTCACCGTGTGAGCAGAAACTCTTTCTACCCCCCCCCAGATGTTGAGTCCGCACTGGTGCAGCTGACCCCAGTTCGCCCACCTGGTGTGGGTTTTCAGCCATTCATCAGGTCGGTGAGGGCCGCATTTGGACAGAGGAGAAAGACCCTGCGAAATGCGCTGGGGAACAGCCCCGAGCTGCATCTGACCCCGGCAGAATCTGAGGCGTTTTTGCGGTACAGCGACATAGACCCGGGGGCCAGGGCCGAGTCACTGTCCTTTGATGACTTTGTGCGGCTGGCCCGTGCACTTGAGGAACAAGAGCAAACATGAAAAGCCGGAGGCTTTCGATTACTGTGCCGAGCTGGTGTATAATATCTGCGGGATGTAAGACTGAAGGAGGCGAGGTCCGTGTCACCGGCTGCGGCGCGATTCTTCTCCGAGGAGGATCTGGGTGAATTCGTCAGTCCGACTGATGGACGCATCAGCTTTGACGATATGTTCGGACAGATTATGTCCTTCATGCACTCGGATCCCGAGGCGGAGTATTCGATAATTGTAGGTTCGGACTCCCAGATGAAAGAGAGAATCTGCTTTGTGACAGCCGTGATCGTTCACCGGCGCGGTAAGGGAGCCCGCTACTTCTACCATCGGCAGTATCACCGCAAAATGACCAGCCTCCGGCAGCAGATCTTCTACGAGACCTCACTCAGCCTGCACCTCGCCGGACTCCTCGCGGGGCGACTGGCCGAAAACGGGCAGGCCTCACTCGATGTCGAGATCCACCTTGATGTGGGACGGCGCGGGGAGACGCGTGAGATGATTCGCGAGGTGGTGGGGATGGTGACGGGCAGCGGGTTTGATGCCAAGATCAAGCCCGATTCATTTGGGGCATCGAACGTCGCCGACCGGCACACCAAGAAGTAAATCCTACCGGTTCCTGCCGGACTTACGGCCGCATCATTCGGGTTTCAGGGGGCGAACAGACATGGCGCGTGACAAATTATGGGGCAGGCTGGAGCGTGACGCCCGGACAGGGGCGGACGACTTCCGCGGGATCATGACCTTTCATCTGGTTGATCTGCGCGGGGGGCGCCGCATGGACATCAATGGCGACCAGGTTCTGGCGGCGGGAAGCGCTATCAAGATCCCGGTGCTCATGCATCTTTATCACCGGGCATTTCGGGGCGATATCGACCTGGACGCCCCGCATACCGTGCGCGACCGGGATATCGTGGGGGGCAGCGGAGTCCTGCAGCACCTCGAAGGTGATGTCCGGCTGAGCCTGCGTGACCTGGCAATTTTGATGATCAACGTCAGTGATAATGTGGCCACCAACATATGCATTGATCGGGCCGGTATGGATGATGTGAACTGCCTTCTGCGGGAACTCGGATGCGAAGAGAGCCGTCTGCAGCGCAAAATGATCGATGCAGATGCCGTGCGGCGGGGGCGCGAGAATATATCCACTGCACAGGAGATGGCGCGGTGGCTGGAGGTGCTGCACACGGGCGAGTGGGAGAATCCATCGCTGTGTCAGGACGTTCTGTCCGTGCTGCGCAAGAGAAAGGACAGCCCCATCCGGCGGGCCATCCCCGCCGACATTCCAGTCGCCGGCAAGACCGGGGGATTGCCGGGAGTCCGGTGTGAGGTAGCCATCATCGAACAGGAACACCGCCCGTATGTGCTCGCGGTGATGACTGCCTTCGGTGTCGACGATGACAATTCGGAGGCCATAACCGGGATAGCCGCTACAGTTCAGGCCTACCTGGAGGTATTGGATGATTTCACAGAGTACGGTAGGGGGCTCAACCCCCGCTGAGTCCGGCGAGATTAGTCGTCGCATCCAGTCAGGGTTGCATGCTCGCTCCTGCGTCTTTGAGTTCGCCCAGGGCATCATATTCCACAGATGTTACCAGTTTGCCGGGATCCTCGCCTGCGTCCAGCTCTGCCTGCTCCTCTGCCCGGAGCACCTCCTCCAGTGAAGGCCGAGTCTTCGGGTGATCCGGCACGAATAGCGTGCAGCAGTCCTCGTGTGGTCGTATCGAGACATCATAGGTGCCTATGGCACGAGCGCGCCCTATTACCTCCTCTTTATCGAGCCCCACCAGGGGTCTTAGCACTGGGAGGTCGGCGACCGCGTTCGAGGCGGTGAGGTTTTCGAGGGTCTGGCTTGCTACCTGGCCCAGGCTCTCCCCGGTGACCAGGGCGCTGATGTCCCTCTGAAGGGCCAGCTGCTGCGCCGTCCGGAGCATGGTCCTGCGCATAATGCTGAGGCCGAGTCGTTCGGGGCAGTGCCGTTGAATCTCCTCTTGAAGGTGGGTAAAGTGAAACAGGTGCAGCTTCATTCCGTCGTTGTGCGGGGCCAGTATTGAGACCAGATCCTCCACCTTCTTCTGCGCGCGCGGACTGGTAAAAGGTGGAGTATGAAAGTGCACTGCCTCCATTTTCAGGCCCCGTTTCATCATGTACCACGCCGCCACCGGGCTATCAATGCCGCCTGAGAGCAGGACCATACCCTTCCCGGAACTTTCCACCGGGAGCCCGCCGGGCCCCGGGACGACCCGGCCCATGAGGTAGGCGCCGTCCGGGCGGATTTCAGCTTTCAGCCGCAGATCTGGTTCGTGCAGGTCCACCGAAATGTCGGATATGCTGCGCAGGACGTGCGCGCCCAGCCACTGGTTGATCTCGGGCGAGGTCCGGTGGTAGCTCTTGTCTGCCCGCCGGGCCTCAATCTTGAAAGTAAGGTGGCCATTCTGCTCCTGCACTGCCGTCTTTGCCACCTGCAGTGCCGCCTCTGCAATCTCCTCATCGTCCACCGGGACGTGCAGTGCCGGGCTGAGGGACACTATTCCGAATACCCTGCGCAGGCGGGATAGCATATATTCCAGATCATCGGAGCTGGTCACGTATATGCGCCCCGAACCGCGCCGGACCCTGGCTCCGTCCGGGAGAACGTTCTGCATATTGCGGACGAGGCGCCGCTCGAACTCACCGCGGTTCTGTCCCTTCAGTGCGATCTCGCCGTAGCGAACCAGTATGACGCTTTCTGGTCTATCGGGCTCCCGCATGGCTCAAATTCCTCCCCGTCCACTCACCCGTCGGAGGGATGGAACAACTTCTTCCAGCACCCCCGCGGTGTACTCAATTTCTTTTTGTGTATTGAAAGGCGACAGGCTGAACCGGACGGCTGTCTCCGCGACTTCTTCCCGTACTGGCAGCAATTCCAGGGTTCCGGGATGGTCGTATGCGCGCGAGGAGCAGGCCGCGCCGGTGGATATATAGATTCCGCGCTCCGCCAGAGCGTGTACCAGGACCTCGCCTGCAACTCCCGCAAACGACATGCCGAGGATGTGCGGCGCACTCACGCCTGCGGGAGAATCGATTTCTGGGCCGTTGATCTGTGCGTCCGGCAGCGCATCCAGTATGAGCTCTGCCAGCCTACGACGCAGAGATCGCAGGGCTCGGCAGGCGTCGGCTCCACCTTCTATCAGCCAACGGGCGGCGGCTGCCATGCCGGAGATGGCCGGGGTATTTTCCGTGCCGGAGCGCAATCCCCTTTCCTGCCCACCGCCAGCCATAAGCGGGGGAATCTGCAGCCCGCGCCGCACGTACAGCGCTCCCGCGCCCTTGGGACCGTGAAATTTGTGTGCGGACAGGCTGAGCAGGTCGCACTTGAGATCGGTCCAGGAGAACTCCGACCTACCTATGGCCTGAACGGCGTCAACGTGCAGGAGGGGGCGGGGAGAAGGCCTGTCAGCTATGGCAGAGCTGACCTCTTCCAGCGGCTGCACGCTGCCCACCTCATTGTTGACAGCCATTATGGAGCAGAGCACGGTGTCCTCCCGCAGTGCTTCCCGGAAATTGTCCGGGTCAATGCGTCCGCGCGCGTCTGCCGGTAGAAAGGTAACATCGGCTCCTTCTGTTTGTAGTGCCGTACACACCGCGCGGACCGAAGGATGCTCGATTGCGGTGGTGACAATGTGCTGTCCCCGGTGAGCGAATGCGCGGTAGGCGCCGCGCAGTGCGGTGTTATTGGCCTCGGTGGCTCCCGAGGTGAAGTAGATCTCATCTGGTCTGACCTGCAGCAGGCGGGCAACTGAGCGCCTACTCATTTCCAGCTGTTCTTCCGCCCGGGCGCCGAGGGCGTGTAGGGATGAGGGGTTGGCGAATCCCGATTGCAGGGATTTTTGCATGGCATCCCGCACCTCGGGCAGGGGGCGCGTCGTTGCGCTGTTGTCCAGGTAGATCCAATCACGTTTCATGATGGCGCCGAGCCTCCCCATGTGAGATGCGGTGCAATGCGATGGTACTACAAAGCGGGGGGGTGTTCAAACTATGTCACTTCGGGACTCAGAAGAGCCTGATACCCGGCAGCAGCAGATCGCGTACCGGCGAGAGGAGGCGCGCCAGGACGATGATCCACTCAACAGGATTGGGCGGGGATGTATCCAGAACAAGGGTGGCGAAGAGAAACAGTGCGGCTGCCCACAGGAGAAAGAACGCGACGAACTCGCGCCACAGCCCGGCGCGGGCCACCGGCAGGCCGTCTGCAAACATGATGGCCATGAAACCGGTTAGAAGGAGCAGTAGATCTAACACATCACTCACCGTCCTCCACTTCGGGGGCGCGCATCAGCAGGCCGCTTTCCTTGATCTCGCCCCGCACCTGCACGTGCACCGGCAGGTTGCGGAACTCCTCCGGCCACCGCTCGCGGTAATCCTCCCAGGCTTCCGGGTGCAGCCGGGCCAGATGGTAACCGAATCCGAAAACGTCGGACGAGTACTCTCGCTGTGCCGCCGACAGTGCAGCCCGCACTTCCTCCTCGACCGCTGATTCCAGCTCCTTTTCCATGGCGCGCCACCTGTGATAGTCCAGGAAAGGATCCATCGGGGCGGTGAGCTCCACCAGATCGGCACAGACGTCTATTTCTACCCGGACTGCGGGACGACCCAGCGTCAAGCCCACATCAACTTCGGAATTGGCATTGATGACCCGCAGCGTCGCATGCTCATTCTCCTGGGCCGGGTGGGGAATAATTATCTTTGTCGATTGAATTTCGTTCCGCGTCCAGGCCACACCCCTTGCCTCCCCCCGGTCCATCCAGCCCACCAGCTGGTCGCCGGAGAAGACGGCTGCACCTTCGAGACGGATGCTTCTGTAAATCTCATCTCGCTGCAACTC
The DNA here is from genome assembly GCA_003551365.1 of Clostridia bacterium. GTDB lineage: Bacteria > Bacillota > Sulfobacillia > SLMV01 > SLMV01 > PWGR01. Next base: position 13,264 of record PUMM01000103.1, on the reverse strand, counting down.
ACCGTGGATATCACCTCCGGGCGGTCGTTCTACTATGCGCAGTGCAGGGATCACCGGTTCTATTCCCTCCGTCTCCAGGTCTATTGCGAAGTCGTGCACCTCTCTGCGCAATGTGGTTCCGATGAAGCGCTCAGCCGTCAGGAAAAGGCGCTCCAGTCCAAGTGCTGGGAGGCGATGCAGCTCGAACTCCGCCTGCAGCAGGTCCTCGCCCCGCGCCTCCCGCACCACCATCATGTGGACGCGCCTCCGGGTCTCCGGATCCCGGGTGAAGAAACCGAGAATGTCTGAAACTCCTTCTCGGGCAAAATCCTCGCCCAGGACCAGGTGTATGTTGTGTGCCCAGAAAGGTGTCCGCGGAGATTCATCCCGCAGGTTGGCGGAGGCCTCTCCTGCAGTTCTTCCTTCCGCGGAGGTGAGCCAGATCGGTTGTTCCTGCAGGTCTCCCGGGTCATCTGGGCCGAAGGCGAAGGGCTTTATGATCTGGACTGATACCCTGATGCCGTCGCCGCGCTCGGGGCGATCTATGGCGGTGGCACTGATAAATGCCAGGGTCTCGATTTCCCGCCTGTCCCAGCATCCGGTGGAGACGACCAAGACAAGCAGCATGACAGCACAGATCAGCCTGCGGATCTTCAATCCGCGTCCCCCCCTCCCCGTACCAGCTGTGCGATCCAGAGAAGGGCAGTCAGGCCGAGGATGAAGGTCACGCTGGTGACAGTCCAGGGCTCGGCCAGCAGACGGCCCATGTGCACCACATCGTCGAAGAACAGCTGGCTGCACGCTATGAGCAGGGCGGCGGTCACGTACGGGAGGTGGCGCCAGCGGTACAGGTTGAGGGTCTGTCGCACAGTAGCGCAAAAAGCCCAGATTATCAGGGCAATCTTGACCCCGGTGCTCAGCACCCACGAGGCCAAAAGCACTACCTCCACCCGCTCGAAGAACTCGCCGACGCGGATCATCCTCGCCAGAAGAAAGGCCTGAATGCCGAGTGTGTCCAGCGTCGGACCAAAGATGCCCACCATGACCAGACACATCGCTGTCATCATCAGACCGTTGGCCGCTGTGAAAAGCACAGTAAAGCGGGCAGCCTTCTCCGGCACCCGCAGGTGCGGAGCTAGCAGTCCGATTATGACAAATTCCAGATAAAACATGAACTCGATTGATGTGGCGGGAATTACCCGCCCGAGGCCGTCCCGCAGCAGGGGCAGGAAGCGCGTCGAATCCACCTGATCGAGCGGGAGGACCAAAAGCAGCAGGAGCACCAGGAGGATGAGGGGAAACAGAAACTCTCCGGTGCGGGCCACCACCTCCAGGCCGCTCCTGGCGGCATTGGCGGCAAGAAGAGTCAGGGCAGCAATGAATACCAGGTTGGGCGTGTGCGGCATGATCGACATGTTGAAGGCCTCACCCAGCATGCGGGCGGTGTATACCCCGACGAAAAAGAAATATGCCGCCAGGAGCGTCCCTACCACCAATCCAACCGGCCGGCCCAGCAGGTCTTCCGTGTACTGGACTATGCTCCGGTCGGGCTGCAGCTGGCCCAGCCGGGAAAGGACGAACACAAATCCAACAGCCAGCAGTGCACTGACGGCGTCGGCCAGCCACAGGTCCTGCGTGCGTGGGACCGTCATGGTGGTGGGACACACCAGGGTTCTGGGGACCAGACGGACGAAGAACAGAAGCGCTATCAGCTGGTAGGGAGAGATCTGCTCGCGTGCTGCAGTCCTCATGTCTGTTTCTCTCCTCCGGGAGGTCTCTTCCCGGGGGGCTCCGGTCTGGCTCCGGGTGGAACGCGTTCTTCATCCTGCGCGATCAGTTCGGGCTGGGTATCCATCTTCCACCATGGTGCCCGCACCAACGTGTCCTTGAGGCCGGAGAGCACTGTGGGGGCCATGGGCTCCAGGTAGGGGACACCCAGGGAACGCAGCGAGACCAGGTGAATCAGGAGGGCGAGGATGGCCCAGTAGATCCCGAAGAGTCCCAGCGTTCCGGCCAGAAGTACCAGGGGAAAACGCAGCAGACGCGCCGAGATGGCCAGGGAGAAACCGGGGGTGGCGAATGATGCTATTGCAGTCATGGCCACCACTATGATCAGAGCGGAAGAGACCAGTCCGGCCTGCACTGCCGTCTCGCCCAGTATCAGTACGCCGACTATGCTTATGGCCGGCCCGACTATGCGCGGGAGCCGGACTCCCGCCTCGCGCAGGACTTCGAAGAATGCCTCCATCAGCACCGCCTCCACTGCTGCGGGGAAGGCAACTCCCTCTCGCTGTGCCGCCAGGCGCACCAAGAGGACAGTGGGGAGCAGCTCCTGGTGAAAGGTCGTAACTGCCACATACAGGGACGGAAAGACCAGGGACGCGATGAAGACTGCAAGTCGAAAACCCCGCAGCACGGTACCCGCGTGCCATCTCTCGAAATAGTCCTCCGCGGCAGAAAGGAAGGTGAAGAAAGTGATCGGTGCGAGGAGGACGAAGGGAGTTCCATCGATTATCAGGACTGCTCGCCCTTCAAAGAGTGCTCCGACAGCCCGGTCCAGGCGCTCGCTTCGCAGTACTGTCGGAAAGGGAGAGTACGGGGCGTCCTCGATCAGTTCTTCCAGCTGTCCGCTCTCCTGTATGCTGTCTATTTCTACCCCATCCAGGCGGCTGCGTATCTCCTGGACCACCTCCTCCCGCACCAGCGTCTTGATATAGATCAGAGCAACACGTGTGTGGCTGAGATTGCCCAGTGATCGCTCCTCAATCCATAGGCGGGGATCACGCACTCTTCGCCGCAGCAGGCTGGTGTTGGTACGCAGGTTCTCGTTGAATCCTTCCTTGGACCCGCGGATGCTGGCCTCTGTCCCGGGCTCTTCCACCGCCCGCTCCTTGTGTTCCACGACATTGGAGTAGAGGCCGGTGCTGCGTCCCTCGATGATCACGATGCAGCTGCCCCAGGTCATCGCCCGCAGCAGTTCGGTCATGTCGTCAGTTTCCCACACCTGGCAGGCGGTGAGGAGCCGGTCCTTCAGTACCCGGTGTGCCTCGCCCGGTGACCTGAGCCGGACGTCGGATTCGTCGGTGATCCGCGCCACAATGTTGGCGCTGAGGATCCGGTGATCCACCAGACCATCTATGTGAGCCACCAGCACCTGCAGTCCGGAATCCAGCTTGAGCCTGCGCACCACCACATCGCCGCTGTGCCCGTAGGCGTCCAGAATGTACGCTTCGTTGTCGCGGGGATCCGGACAGATGGGGACGGACTCCCGTTTTTGATGCGGGTCTTGTGACCTATGTCCGGGCGCCATACGCGAAATTATCTTCTCCAGGATTTTCATCAGCATCATATCTCTCCCGCCGCCAGACAGCGCTTGAATCTTGTCTTAGCATCTGCATTCCGTGTGGGTGCATACTGGAAATCACAGAGAAGGGGGGGAGGGCCGGGGGATGCATCTTCCCGCTCGCCGCGCACAGAATAAGTTGACAGGATGGATTCTGGAACATAGATTTTCAGTAGAGGATAATGACTGGCCGCGGCCGGGTGCCCGCCAGGCTGTGCGGACGGGCCCGGGCTCAACCTGCCCGCAAGTCGGGCAGCTGGAAAAGAGGGGATGAACTGTGACCCAGGATACTACCAAGTATGCGGTCCTGTTGCGAAACATTGCTGATCGTGCGGAAGCCGCCCGGCGGGAGGACGCCTCGCCGGAACGGTGTGAGATTCTGGTGCGGCTTTACAATGACTATCTGAAGCACTTGAAGGAAGGGACTGATCAGAACCTGGCAGCCTTCGGCGCGATCGAATGGACACCGGGAGAAAGCCCCGAGTTTGGCCTGACGGAGGTGATGATCCGCGCTGATCACCTGGCGGCATGGCTCGAGGGGGACGCCGGACGGGGGCGGCGCCTCTGTTTTGAAGTTCCTCCAATGCCGTCAGTGTATGAAGTTGTCGACCGGGACAGGATAGAGGAATTTTCGCAGGAGATGCAGGATTGGGCCGTATCTGTATCCGAGCGGGCGGTTCAGTTATCGCAGGAGCTATCCCGTGAGATCCCTGCGAGAATATCACGTTACTTCGGGAAAGCGGAGGGTGAAGACGACCACCGACTCAGTCATTTTCCTGTTGATGATAGAAGCTGGCGTATGGAAATCCTGACCCGGGTCCAGGATGGTGAGCTGACCGCGGAGGAGGCGTTGGAGCTGCTGCAGATTGGACGCCCCATTGCAGAGGACGATGACGGCGAAGGAGATCGGTCTAAGTAGGGATTTTGCGACTGGATTACATCGGCGGCTGTGTTCCGTTCTTCCTTCTCCCCCGGGCGGCACATTCCTGATCGGAGGTAGTGGGTTCTCCGCAGGAAGGTGCCGCCCGGTTCTCGCCGCAGGGATTTTTCGGTATAGTGAAGAGGTGTGTTGCAGATGTCTGATGCTGAATGAGGAGGAATGTCAAATGCTGCAACGGGCCGAGCTTCGCCCCCTGCAGGGCGAGGATGAAAAAGATGAATGGCTGTCTCACGTCCACTATGCCTTTGCCCCGCACCGCAGCGGCGAGGAGGTGCGGGAGCTGCAGGAACGCCGACCGGAGCCGGAGATGTTGGAGAAGAAGGGGTACTTCGTGGATGGTGCTATGGTGTCCATTTGTGGCCTGATTGATTTCACCGGCCGGCTGCGGGGGACCTGGGTGCCGATAGGGGGCATAGGTCCCGTCGCCACTCCGCCTGAGCACCGGCGCCGGGGGTATGCTAAGGGGATGCTGCGGGATCTTCTGGTGCAGATGCGCGACAGGGGAATATACACCTCGGCCCTGTGGCCATTCTACTCTCGTTTTTACGAGTGCCTGGGATGGGGGGTCTCGGCCGAATCCAGCGGCTTCAAGTTCTCCACGGAAGACCTGCGGAGACTGGTGCGGGGATTTGGTCCGCAGGGTACATTCTCCCGTGCCTCCGAGGAAGACATCGAGGTTCTGGACCGGATCTATCGGTGTTGGGCACAGGATTATGATCTCACCATAAAGCGAGAGCAGCAGTGGTGGAAATGGAACGTCCTCACCGGCTGGGAGACGAGGAGCCCCTACATCTACCTGTATCGCAATTCTCACGGGGATGCCTCAGCCTATGTGGTCTATCTGATTCGTGGCGCCGAGGATAACGGTCGAACCATGCATGTGATGGACTATGCATACGCCGATCTGGACAGCTATTCTGCGCTGCTGAAATTCCTGCTCGATCATGACTCGCAGGTCGGGACTTTCCGCATTGATACCCCGGCCAACGACCCGCTGTTTGACTGGCAGGCAACCGGAGAGGTGAAGCGCCACCGTGGGATCATGTTCAGGGTGGTGGACGTGTGCTCTGCCCTGGAGGCTGTTCCATTTCCGCGCGATTTGCGGGATTCCGCAGTGCTCGAGGTCAGCGATAGCCTGTGCGGATGGAATGAAGGAAAGTTCAGCGTTGCCGTCTCCGGTGGGCGGGCGGAGGTTTGTCCCACCGATGATGCGCCGGACGTGCAGCTGGATATCCGCGAGCTGTCTCAACTGTATGCGGGATATCGCTCGCCCGAACAGCTGCAGAAAAACGATGGGCTCCGCGTACATAGTGTGGACGGGCTGGATCTTCTGGGTCGCCTGTTCCCGCAGCGCGAGACATATATGGCGGAGGACTTTTGAGCACGGTATCGCCCCCGGCTGTAGTTTGCTATAGGCGGCCGGGAACCATAGACTGGTGATGGTGGGCAGTACCTATGCCCCTCGCCTCGCGGCTGTACAAGGGCAGTGTGAGACGGTGCAGCCCACTGAATTTGCAGGCTGTTATGGATTCGAGGTTTTCTAGCAAGAAGGAGGTTCGGGAGAAATGGACAGTATGAGCTTCATTCCGCTCGTGATCGGCGGGCTGGGATTGCTCTACGCCCTGGCGGTTGCCCGGGCTGTATCGCGAGCCCCGACGGGGACGGACAGGATGAGAGAGATTGCCGATGCGATTCATGAGGGAGCCATGGTCTTTCTGCAGAGAGAATACCGGGCTCTGATTGCCTTTGTTGCGGTTGTGGCGATCCTTTTGGCCTGGCAGATTGCCCCGGCGACTGCGGTTTCATTTGTCGTCGGTGCGACCTTTTCCGCCATGGCCGGATACCTGGGAATGAAGGCCGCCACATCGGCGAATGTACGGACTTCGCAGGCCGCCTCGCAGTCTCAGGGAGAGGCACTCCGGATCGCTTTCTCCGGTGGCGCGGTGATGGGTGTTACCGTCGCTTCTCTTGGGCTGGTCGGTCTCGGACTCCTCTACGTCATTTTCCGGGAGCCCGACATTGTCAACGGGTTTGCCCTTGGCGCCAGCTCCATAGCCCTGTTTGCCCGTGTCGGTGGCGGCATCTACACCAAGGCGGCCGATGTAGGCGCGGACCTGGTGGGCAAGGTCGAGGCCGGCATACCGGAGGATGATCCGCGCAACCCGGCCGCGATTGCAGATAACGTCGGGGACTGCGTCGGAGACACGGCCGGCATGGGTGCAGATCTGTTCGAGTCGTACGTGGGGTCGGTAATCGCGAGCATGGCCATCGGGCTGGTGGTGTTCGGTGAGGCCGGGGTCCTGGTCCCCATGCTGCTGGTGGCGGCGGGTTTGATTGCCTCCCTGGTCGGCGCATCTTTTGTGCGCTGGTACCGCGGCGTCGATCCGGCCGGCGCCCTGCGCAACGGTACGTACATAAGTGCGATTCTGGCGGCGATCGCCGCTTACTTTATCATTAACGCGTTTCTTGGAGATCTCGGTCCGTTTTATGCTACCGTGGTCGGTCTGGTCGCCGGCCTTATTATCGGGCTCATAACGGAATACTACACTTCCGGTTCGCCTATTGTGGAGATAGCCGAGTCCTCCAAGACCGGGGCCGCTACCAACATCATCACCGGTCTGTCCGTGGGGATGCAGAGCACTGCACTGCCCATACTTACCATAGCGCTGGCGATTCTGCTTTCCTACTTCTTCGCGGGGCTGTACGGAATTGCCCTCGCCGCGGTGGGGATGCTGGCCACAATAGGTATGACGCTTTCGGTGGACGCCTACGGTCCCATAGCGGACAACGCAGGGGGTATTGCGGAGATGGCCAACATGGATTCCAGTGTCCGTGATGTGACTGACTCCCTGGATGCATTGGGCAATACCACCGCCGCCATGGGCAAGGGATTTGCCGTGGGATCAGCCGCCCTTACGGCACTGGCCCTGTTTTCTGCCTACACACAGACGGTCGGTCTGGAGCGCATCGATGTGACCAGGGCCGAGACCATGGTGGGGCTGTTTCTGGGCGGAATGCTGCCGTTTCTCTTCTCCTCCATGGCTATGAAGGCTGTCGGTCGGGCTGCCTTCGAGATGGTGGAGGAGGTACGCCGGCAGTTCCGGGAACTGGAGGGAATCATGGAAGGTAAGACCAAGCCGCAGTACGTCCGGTGTGTGGATATCAGTACACAGGCTGCGCTCCGGGAGATGGTGGTGCCTGGCCTGCTGGCCGTGCTGGTGCCGGTCTTTATCGGATTGGTGCTGGGGCCTGAAGCTCTCGGCGGCCTTCTGGCCGGTTCGCTGGTGGCCGGGGTGGCCCTCGCCATCATGATGACCAATGGGGGCGCCTCCTGGGACAACGCCAAGAAATACATTGAGTCCGGTGAGCTGGGTGGAAAGGGCACGCCCACACATGAGGCGGCTGTGGTCGGGGACACCGTAGGTGACCCGTTCAAGGACACGGCTGGGCCCTCTCTCAACATCCTGATAAAGCTGATGGCCGTTGTATCGTTGGTGCTCGGCCCGATCTTTATCTGATGTATTCTCTGCGGGAGAGATTCTTCTTTTGGTCTCTCCCGCAGTCGGACCCCGGGAAGCTCACATGGCTGCACATCGATAGGGCGCTGGCCTGAGTGGTCGTCATCCCTGACGGAAATGCAGTGTACTGGGGTACTCTTCGAGCTTGCACCAGGTCCCTCGCCTTCATCTGGCGGCAGATAGTCCCGGCGTTTGCTCCGCAGTGTCCTGCAGCGACGATGCTTGCAAGTCACCGCTTTACCTTTACTGATTATTCCTCTCCCAGCCGCGGTTAAGCGCAGCCAGTGCCAACACTGGTCCCCCGACGAGGATGGCTGCTAGACCCAGCAGAAACAGGGGTTGGTCCAGTCGGTTGAGGGGAAACGGCCCCGTGAGAACCCAGCGGAAAAATACCGAGTGTATCCGTAGAGCCATGAGGAAAATGACAGGGGTGACTGTGAGACCGATGATTAGACCGAAGCAAAACGAGAATCTAGCCTCCGCGTCCCGTCCCACTCGGCGCAGGACCGTGCCAATCGCCCGTACAGCGATTGTGCCCGCGGCGGTAATCAGACCGGCGGCGAGCACGAGCGCCGGCACTGTCCACTGCCCATTCACGAATTCTCTTCTCCTTTCTTCACTTCGTAGCCCGCGTTTGACCAACCCAGGATCCCGCCCCGCAGGCTGAACGAATTTTCATAACCCATCTGCCGCAGGAGATAGACGGCCTCGGCGCTGCGCTCTCCTACCTGGCAGTACGTGACCATCTGGGTATCCTGCTGGTCGGGGAGCCGGTCTCCTGTATCCTTATCATACATCTCACGCAGGTCATCCAGCGGGATGAGGCAGCTTCCGGGCAGCCGGGCGCCCCGACGTTCCGGGGTGGTACGGACATCAATAACGCGACAACGTCCCTTGCGGATCCACGTACTCAGCTGGTCGGCACTCACCTCCCAGTCATTTCGCAGTGCCATGAAATGGGCCGGGGGTGCGTGCGGCTCATCCTCCGTTGGTACGGGTGCGCCGCACAAAGTCTCATAATCCTCAGCCCGCGGGTCGGTTATGCGCGGTTCATCTCCGCACACCGGGCATGTGGCATCCCTCTCCCATTTGAAGCTGTGATAGGCCGCAGTCAGGCCATCGAACAGCAGGAACCGGTTGGTCAGAGTCTCTCCCGCGGCGAGCAGGATCTTGAGCGTCTCTATCGCCTGCAGGGTTCCCATGTGACCGGGCAGTGCTCCCAGCACTCCGACGGCCGAGCAGCTGGGTGCTGCATCCGGTGGGGGCGGTGCCGGAAACAGGCAGCGCAGGCAGCCACGTCCCGGCAGGTAGGTGGATGCCTGTCCCTGAAACTGCAGGACTCCGGCATCGACCAGGGGTTTTTCGGCCAACACGCACGCGTCGTTCAGCAGGTAGCGGGTCGGGAAATTGTCGCATCCGTTGACCACCACGTCGTACGGGCGTATGATCCGCACAGCATTATGCTGGTTGAGAAACACGTCATGTTCGGTGACATTGACGTCGGGGTTGAGTCCGCGCAGGTGCTCCCCGGCCGAGCGGGTTTTCCGCCTGCCCACGTCTTCCGGAAAGTGAAGAATCTGGCGGTGTAGATTCCATGTTTCTACGCGATCCGCGTCGACGATTCCGACGGTCCCGACGCCGGCAGCGGCCAGGTAAATCGCCGCGGGCGAGCCGAGTCCTCCCGCGCCCACCACCAGGACCCGGGAGCGCATGAGACGACGCTGGCCGTCGATACCCACCTCGTCCAGCAACAGCTGCCGACTGTATTTTTCCACCTGTTCGCTGCTCAACTTCTCGTTGCCGCTGTTTCTCACGCCTGACACCTCCCAGTCTGGGTACACATCCAGTTTAGTCGAAGCACGCGGAGCATGAAAAGTGAAGAGTCCTGCGTCCTCCGCGCACCGGGGCAGTGACCTTGTTCATCCGCGGCTGCTCGCCATACAATGGAAGCATCTGGACGGAAGAAGCCTGGAGAAAGATGGAGGGAGTGACCGGGATGCCGCTGGACGTGATGGAAACGCGGGAGGACCTGTCCGGGGTTCTGGGCGAGCTCGGCGTCGGGGAGGGACCGGTATGGATCAAGATTAATCTCACTTCGCCTGCAGAGGGCATGTACACTCATCCGGAGGTGCTGAAAGAGTTTCTCGCTGTGCTGTCTCGCCCGGTCGTGCTGCTGGAGAGCTATGCTGTGGGTCGGGTGCGCGGGCCGGTTGCTGATCTACCGCAGGATGAAGGGGCTTACCTGCAGGCGCTGCGCAATGAGGAACGTGACTATCTGCGTGCAACCGGGCTGGATGAGATCCTGGATATGACCGGTGTGGGCATGCTCAATCTGACGGAGGTTTGCGCGGCCGGGGAGGCGGCCACCCGTGCCGATGTGCAGCCAATTGTCGAAGAGGCCGCTGGCCCCGTACGGTTTAAAGAATTCTACGATGCAGTTCCCAGTTCACTTTTTGCCCGGCGGCACGAAGGGGTATTGCTCAACCTGGCCCGTATGAAGGTCCCGGCGACAGATCGTGACGACTGGAGCCTTGCCCTGAAGAACATGTTCGGGCTGGTACCGCTACCCGACCGGATGCCGTACCATGATGCCGGCCTGGTTGATGCATTGTTGGACATCAATTCTGTGTACCGCAGTCTGTTTCATGTGGTCGACATCATAGAAGGATTGCGTTCGGTCGTTGTGTACTCGGGAGACGGGCAGCACGGCGTTCCCTGGGGGCGTTACGATCTCGTGCAGGATCGCCGGCTGCTGGCGTGGGGAAGTGATCCCGCCTCGCTGGAGCTGGAAACTGCCCGTCACTTCGGGCGTGATCTGTCAGAGCGTTCCCTGATCCGTCGGGCCAAGGCCCGGTTCGGCACCTGAGCGAATGGTCCAGTACCGCGGCGGGCCATGCGCGTCAGGCGGCATACCGCGTCCAGGCAGCCCCGCATTTCTTCCTCGGAGAGGTGGGGGAGGGTGTGACGACGGAAGGCTTCTTCGTCCACGAGCTCTGTCCGCAGAGTCGGGTCAACAAATAGGTCGAGTGTCAGATCTTCGTACCGCAGAATCCAGTGTTGGTCTGACCGGTACAGGCAGGGCGGTCGACATATGTCGGCGTACCACCCGCGGAGGTGGGCGGTGGCCCCGTCCCAGAGAGTCAGTACGTTATACCAACGGTCCCGGAAGAAGTGCTCGAAGACCGGGTCACCTTTTCGCATGGAGAAGCACCGATAGCTCCCGGTTTCAGTCCAGCTGGCCAGCACCCGGATTTGCCCGTCGGTGCAGCTGAGGATTCGGCCCGGATACGCGAGCCGCAGCCTTCCATCCGGGCTGTACTTTTGCAGCTTTATAGCATCACCCGGTTCTGGCCTCTCGCGTGTCCAGGATCCGGTCCCATCCTCGGCTGCAAAATCGTCGTTTGATCGCAGGGAAATATCCCCCTTCCGGGGAACATCATACACCAGTGTGGCTCCGGTGTGCACCGTGTCAAACGGTCACTGCTAGTTGCTCATGACGTCCCGCTTGTCCCCGTAGATTGCTGCCGGATCCAACTTTCCGGCGGTAATGCCAGCGGCCACATATGTCCACAGGTAACCGGGTGGACAGTAGTCATGTGGGAAGAATAGAGGTCAATGCCTCTGTGGCATTCAGGGATCTGATGCGCGGCAGGTTTGGGCTCTGCTGCTGTAGTCGGCCAGATGTACAGGGGAATTTGCGTGAGGGAGGTATATCTCTTGCAGCGAAAAGAAGGTTGCATATTCTGTCAGATCGTCGCGGAAGAAGCTCCGGCCAGCTGTGTATACGAGGATGAACATACTGTGGCCTTTGCCGACCGTTACCCGGCAAGTCCCGGGCACATTCTCGTGATTCCAAAGGAACACTACCGGGATATAACGACTCTGCCTGATCACCTGGCGGGAAGGGTGATGCAAACCACGGTGCGGGTTGCGCGGGCTGTTGACGAGGCGCTCGAGCCGGAGGGGATAAACCTCGTGCAGTCCAACCGCGAGGCAGCACGGCAGTCAGTGATGCATTTTCATATGCACATCATCCCGCGTTATCTGCACTGGCAGGATGATGACGACATCTCGATAGTGTGGCGGGCTCTTGATGCGCAGCGGGAAGAGCTCAACCGGTGCGTCCGCGAGGTGATCCGCCAGATAAAGTAGCAGATGTCCTCCGGAATCAAGAAGGATCGGCCGCGAGTATCCGGGTGGAGTTCAGCACCGCCAGCAGCGTGACGCCGACGTCGGCAAAAACTGCGCCCCACATCGTCGTAAGACCCAGTGCCCCAAGCAGTAGGAAACAGGCTTTAAGGCCCAGGGCCAGCACTATATTGGCGACAACCACGCGGCGGGTCAGGCGGGCGATACGCAGCGCTGTCGGGATGCGACGCAGGTCGTCATCCATGATAACGAGATCCGCGGTTTCTATAGCGGCATCAGAGCCCAAGCCGCCCATGGCCGCACCCACATCGGCGGCGGCTATGACCGGGGCATCATTGATGCCGTCGCCGCCGAACAGGATCAGAGATCCCTCGGGTGCCTCGCGGCGGAGTTGCACCAGGGCATCTACTTTACCCTCCGGCAGCAGACTGGCCTGGTATTGGTCAATATGCAGTTCCTCGGCGATTGTGCGGGCCGCCTGCGGGTCGTCACCTGTGAGCATTACGGTGTCGATACCCATATCGTGCAGCTTTTTCAGTGCTGTTGAGGCTTCGGGACGAGTCTTGTCTCCGAGGGACAGCTGTCCGATGCGCTTTTCATCCACGGCCACCTGCACGGCGGTGCCGTCGGGTTCCCCTTCCTGCTGGCCCTTTGCGCCCTCCTCCCGCATCAGTCGGTGATTGCCGACGGCTACCCTGCGCCCGGCAATTTCGGCTATTACACCCGCCCCGGCCCGCTCGCGGTATTCCCCGGGGGCGGGGAGATCCTCCGAGTCATTGTGCGAGTCCCATCTCCGCCTTATTGCCGAGGCAATGGGGTGAGAAGAATGAGATTCAGCTGTTGCCGCCAGCGACAGCACCTGTTCCTCAGTGAATCCTTGCTCCGGCTCGACCTTACGAACGGTGAACTCGCCGTCTGTCAGCGTGCCGGTCTTGTCCAGCACCACGGTGCTGACCTTCTGCAGGCTGTCCAGATAGTTGGCTCCTTTGATCAGGATCCCCCGACGCGAGGCCAGCCCGATCCCGGCAAAATACCCAAGCGGTATAGAGATAACCACGGCACAGGGGCACGATATGACCAGGAGCACCAGCGCCCGGTATCCCCAGGTGGCCAGGGTCGCTCCCGGGATAAAGAGGGGCGGAATCACAGCAAGGGCGGCGGCGGTAATGACCACGGCGGGTGTGTAGTAGCGGGCAAATCGTGTTATGAACCTCTCCGTCGGGGCCCTATGTCCGGCTGCCTCTTCCACCAGTCGCATGATGCGCTGCACGGCAGAATCCCGGTAGGCCCGGGTAACTTCAATGTGCAGTACGCCGTCCTCGTTCATCGTCCCGG
>PUMM01000123.1 GCA_003551365.1 Clostridia bacterium | reverse complement strand
CTTAAGTCTGCGTCGCACTCGCCTACCAGAAATGGACTGGCGTTTAATCGGCAGACGACCTCGTAAGTTCCTGTTGGAATCCTCGTTCGTGAACGAAGTGAACGGGCGGGGAGGATGTCAATTTTCATGTCCTTCTCCTCGTTTCAACTTCGTGCGCGTCGTCCACTCTGTCTGTTGTTAGACGCCATGCCGCGGTCTTTGTTCCTTCTGGCGAAGACCCGACGCAGGAGAGTCCAGGTGTTCCGGATGATGCAATGACACCGCGCGTCAACGGGTGTGGCGGCAAAACAGTCCTGACCTTATGGGTGCCGTCCGTTACGTGTTGGGAGCGGTTTTGCGGTGATGTGCGCTGACCATTGTCTTGCTCCATCGACCGTTTGCTGCTAGGGTATTTGCATATCAAAGCAGATGCGGGGCGGAGGAGACCCTTTAGATGCAAGTGCGATTGTACGGGCGTTCAGTTGAACGAGGTAATGCGCAGGTGTTGGCCCCCATGGCTGGTATAACCGATCTTCCCTACCGCCACATATGCCGCTGGTTCGGAGCGGACATCACCTTCACTGAGATGATCTCCGCCCAGGGGCTGATACGGGATAATCCCAACACCTGGTCCATGCTGCAGGGCATTTGTGCAGCTGGTGAGGACGTCGTGCTGCAGCTGTTCGGCAGTGAGCCCCAGGTCATGGGTCGGGCCGCCGGCGCGGTGATGGAACGAGTACCCGTTCGCGCCATAGATGTCAACATGGGTTGCCCGGTTCCGAAGGTGACCCGCAATGGCGCGGGTGCGGCCCTGATGCGTGACCCCGGTAAGGCTGCGGCCGTCGTGCAGGCAGTGGGCGAAGCAGTGCGCAGGGGTCGGGTTGATGCATCGGTGTCGGTGAAGATTCGCGCGGGATGGGATGAGAAAAGCGCGAATGCTCCGGAAGTGGCCGCGGCTGTGAGTGAGGCCGGGGCGGATACCATTGCCGTGCACGGTCGCACCCGTGACATGTTCTACTCCGGAGGTGCCAACTGGGAGTGGGTCCGCGCGGTCAATGATGCGGTCAGCGTACCCGTGGTGGGCAACGGTGACGTGACCGGCCCGGCCCAGGCGCAGGATATGCTTGCGGCGACCGGCTGTGCAGCAATCATGATTGGACGAGCAGCGGTGGGCAATCCCTGGATCTTTGCGCAGCTTAGGCGGGGCGAATCCGGGGAAGCACTTGATTGCAATTCCACACCGGGCCGACGCCTGGCCATGGCCCTGTTCCACGCCGAACTCGAGGTGCGGTTTCGCGGCGAGGACCGAGCCCTGCCCTTCATGCGCCAGCAGCTGCACAGCTACGTGTGGGGGATGCCGGGAGCTGCGGCGCTGCGCGACGGCATAAATCGATGCGGGACGTTGAGTGAGCTTGCTGGACTGCTGCACAACTATGCAGAAGGAGCTGGCTGGAACATGGACTACTCTGAAGTGGATGAGATGCGGACCGAACTGCCGGGCGTACTGAGGTCGGCCGGCACGAACTGATCTCGCGGCGGCGGCAGGAGAACTCATCCCGCAACAGAAAAATATAGGGTGTGTGGAAATGATGGCGCTGTCTGCGGGCCTCTGCTAGAATATGCACAGCGTCAGGATTCTGCACAGATTGGAAGGAGAGTGGGGAGTTGGGATGAAACACGTAGTCGGGGTCAGCCTCGGTTCCTCCCGCCGCGATCACCGGGTGGAAACTGAACTGGTGGGAGAGTCCTTTCTCATTGAAAGGCGCGGCACGGACGGGGATGTAGGCCGGGCAGTAGATATGATTCGATCCCTCGATGGCGAGGTCGATGCAATCGGCCTTGGCGGGGTGGATCTTTACATATCCATAGGCAAGCGGCGCTACATGCTGCGCGATGCGCGCACGATGGCAGAGGCTGCCACTGTGACCCCGGTGGTGGACGGAAGCGGGTTGAAGAATACCCTGGAACGACGCATCGTGAGTCAGCTGGATGACAGTGGCGTTCTTCCGATGCGGGGAACGCGGGTACTCATCGTCTCCGCCATGGATCGTTTTGGCATGGCGGATGAGATGCAGAGCCGTGGGGCCCGGCTCAAGCTGGGAGATCTGGTGTTCAGTCTGGGGATACCGATCGCCCTGTCTTCCGTTCGAACCCTGGATGTGTTGAGCCGGATACTTGCTCCGGTGATCTGTCGCCTGCCCATGAGCGTGCTTTATCCCACGGGCGGCAAACAGGATGAGATAACTCCCAGGTTCGCGCGACTGTATCGCGGGGCCGACGTGATTGCCGGTGATCTGCATTATATACGTCGCTACATGCCCGACGATCTGGGCGGAAAGGTCATTCTTACCAACACTGTCACTCGCGACAATGTGGAGGAATTCCGCGAACGTGGGGTGAAGACCCTGATTACCACCACGCCGGAGCTGCAGGGCCGCTCGTTCGGCACCAATGTACTGGAGGGCATTCTCGTCGCTCTGTCGGGCAGGGGGCGGGAAGAGATCACTACAGAGGACTACGCCGCACTTTTGGAGCGGATGGATCTTCAGCCGCGCGTGGAGCATCTGCTGTGCGATGAGAGGGACGGATAGAGTCGATGGGACAGTTTGCTTTCATACTCCACCCGATGGATACCAGCTATGTCACCAGAAAATACGGCTTCCTGCGACCGGTGCCCGCACCGATTCTGGAGATGATAATGCGATTCGCCCCTCCGTTTCAGGTTTCCCGCATCACCGGCATCGAATCCGGGACCGGCGAGGCCCACGGGCATTTCGTGGCCTGCCCCCTGACGTCCCGCCAGATGAACACAATGGCGGAGGAAGTTGTGGTGCAGAAGGTCATCGCCGCCGGGCGAATGGCCCAACGACTCGGGGCGGGAGTTGTCGGACTGGGCGCGTTGACTGCCGTGGTGGGCGGTGGGGGAAGGCGAGTGGCGGAAGCCCTGGATATTGCTGTGACCACGGGAAACAGCTACACGGTGGCCACTGCGATTGAGGGTACGCGCGAGGCAGTTGAGTACATGGGGTATCCGCTGGGCGGAATCAACCTGGGCATCATTGGCGCCACGGGCTCGATCGGCCGGGTGTGTGCAGAAATACTGGCCGACGAGGTGGGGCAGCTGACTCTGGTTGCCAGGGATGAGATGCAGCTGGAGGCCATGCGGGACCGGATACTGCAGAAATCCGGTATCTCGGCGGCGATATCAACCGATGTGGGTGAAGTATTGCCGGCGTGTGATGTGGTCATTACTGTATCGAGTGCCACCGATGCGATAATCGAGCCGCAGCATCTGAAGCCAGGGGCGGTGATTTGTGATGTGGCCCGCCCGCGGGACGTCTCCCGCCGGGTCGCCGAGAGCAGGGATGACGTTCTGGTGATCGAGGGCGGTATCGTATCCGTGCCGGGCGACGTGGACTTTGGATTCGACTTTGGAGTTCCGCCGGGAACGTGTATGGCCTGCATGGCAGAGACAATGATATTGGCCATGGAGGAGCGGTACGAGAGCTACACTGTCGGCAGGCACCTGACTGTGCGTCAGGTACAGGAGATCGATGAGTTGGCCAAAAAACACGGGTTTGCCCTTTCGGGCTTTCGTGCTTTTGAACGTGAGATACCAGAGGATACCCTGAGACGGATTCGCGAGCGCGCTGAAAAGAGCAGGAAGTAGAAGACTCGGCGGCGAGATGTGTGTCATTGTGCGATAATCCGTCCAGAGGCTGTACGGGTGCGCCGGCCATATGTATAATCTTTATTGCTGATTTTCAATGTGCGCATGTGGAGGTGTCGCAATGGGAGAACAAGAGGTGCTGCTTTCGTCCCGCGAATACGAGAAACTGCGGGACGAACTGGAGTATCTGACCAATGAGCGCAGAAGAGAGGTCGCCGAGCGAATTCGCAAGGCACGCGCTTTCGGTGACCTGACGGAAAATGCCGAGTACGATGCGGCCAAGGAGGAGCAGGCGCTGCTGGAGAGCCAGATAGCCAAGCGTCGCAACCTGCTGAAGCGGGCCCAGGTCATCCGGCCGGAGGATGTCGATCTGGAGCGAGTCAACGTGGGATGCGAGGTCACCATTGTTGATGAGTCCAGCGGCAAGGGTTTCACCTACGTCATTGTGGGAGTGCTGAACGCTGATCCGTCCCGCAACCGGATCTCGTACCGGTCGCCCGTCGGGCAGGCCCTGTACGGTCGACAGGTCGGCGAGTCGGTGCGGGTCAAACTGCCCGGGGGTATGGTCACCTACCGGATTGATGAGATCAAGTGGGTCGGTGAGGACGCGGATGAGGCGACCGCGGAAGAAGGGTAGGGATAGTCTTGTCCGGAGAACGGATTGGTGATCTGATCCAGTCGCGCTACGAGAAGCTGCAGGCGCTGCGCGAAGCCGGAATAGATCCGTATGGGGGACGATTTGCGGTTACCCACTCTACGGATGAGGTGCGGGAGAATGTGGATGAGATGGAGGACGAGGCGGTGTCAGTGGCCGGACGGGTCATGGCCGTGCGTTCGCACGGCAGGGTGACATTCGTCGATGTGGCCGATCGCAGCGATTCAATACAGGTTTACTTTCAGATTGACAATGTGGGAGCAGAGCTCTATGAGGTGCTGGAACACCTGGACATCGGCGATATCATCGGAGTGAGAGGTACGCCGTTCCGTACCCGCACCAAAGAGCCGACAGTCAGGGCGGGTTCATTCGAGTTTCTCAGCAAGTCCCTGCGGCCGCTGCCGGAGAAATGGCACGGTCTGACTGATGTGGACCTGAGATACCGCTATCGCTACGTTGATCTCATGGTGAACCCCGATGCTCGCCAGCTGTTTGTGGCCCGCAGCCGCATCGTGTCGGCTATGCGCAGGTTCCTCGATGATTGCGGGTATCTGGAGGTGGAGACCCCCACCATGCACACCATTGCCGGAGGTGCTCTGGCGCGACCATTCGTCACGCATCACAATGCTCTCGATTTGCCCCTCTATCTGCGCATAGCGACAGAGCTTCATCTCAAGCGTCTGATGGTGGGTGGGCTCGAGCAGGTGTATGAGATAGGCAAGGTCTTTCGCAATGAGGGTATGTCGCGGCAGCACAGTCCGGAGTTCACCATGCTGGAGCTTTATCTCGCCTACGGGGATTACGAGGACATGATGGAACTTACCGAACGCATGGTGAGCTACCTGGCAGAGGCCGTCTGTGGTGACTGCAAGATTGAATACGGCGGTGAGGTGATCGATCTGTCACCTCCGTGGCGCCGACTGTCTCTGGTGGATGCGCTGAAGGAGCGGGGGGTCGATGTGCGTGATTGGGACGGAGCTTCTGACGCGCGATCGGCGGCGAAGCACCTGGGTGTGGACGTCAAGGACGATGCCACTGTGGGTAAGGTGATGGATGAGTTGGTGGATGAGCTGGTCATGCCTGATCTGATGCAGCCCACCTTTCTCAAGGATCACCCGGTGGACATATCCCCGCTCGCGCGCAGAAAAGAGGACGATCCCGACTACACTTACCGCTTCGAACCCGTGATTGCCGGGATGGAGCTGGGCAATGCCTTCAGCGAGCTCAATGATCCGCATGAACAGCGACGGCGCTTTGAGGCACAGATGCAGCAGCGGCAGAGTGGGGACGATGAGGCGCACGTAATGGATGAGGATTTCCTGCTGGCCCTGGAGTACGGGATGCCTCCAACCGGAGGACTGGGTATAGGAGTCGACCGGCTGGTGATGCTTCTGACGGGGGCGGAGTCGATCCGCGATGTCATTTTGTTTCCGCTGATGCGCCCACAGGAAGATGGCGAAGAGGGTCCGCCCGGGGGAGAGATGGAGGAGTAACCTGCCGGCGAACAGATCCGGGGCGAAAAAAGAGCGAGTGATGCTTGACACCGCGGAAATGGGATAGTTACAATATACTTCGCGTCAGATGGAGGTGCTCGGGCGCAGCGAGCCCGGATCGATCTTCTGGGGCGAGCAAGGTTGACAGCGCGGGAGTCGGAGAGTACAATAAGAATCCGGCTGATGAGGTTTTCGGTCTTTGACAAGTGAACAGTGTTTGAGGGTCCGCGTTTGGTTTTGAGTGGGCTGGGATAGTGTTATTAGCGTGTCGCGTAGGCACGTTAGTGATATTTAAGTGGAGAGTTTGATCCTG
>PUMM01000160.1 GCA_003551365.1 Clostridia bacterium | reverse complement strand
GGCTATGATTAAAGAGGGCTTGAAAAATGTAGCAGCTGGTGCAAATCCCATGATAATTAAGCGTGGAGTTCAAAAAGCTGTTGAAAAAGCAGTAGAAGAAATCAAAAATATCTCTAAGCCTATTGAGAACAAAGAAGCAATTGCTGATCCTGACGGGAACAGTGTGTCTGCACATAACCGCGATGATCATGATGCGGCAGCTGGTGCCCCTGTACCTCGAGCACATGAGAACTCCGCCGGGCATCGTGGGCGTGGTCACGGCGCTTTTTTCCTTTCTCCCCCTCTTGATTGCCCTGCCGGGCGGAACCATCACTGACACCATAGGTCATCGTCTGGTGATGTCTGTTGGTGCCGTCTGCATGGTCGCAGCTGGCCTGGGGCTGGCCACCCTGCCCGGGGTTCCCCTGGTTACCATTACGCAGCTGGTGGGAGGCTTGGGACACATACTGGTGATACTGTCGTGTCAGGCTTATGTGGCCAATTTTGGTTCCGCAGAGGAGCGAGCAGGAGATTTCGCCATATTCTTCTCCGGACCGCCCCTGGGGTTTGTGATTGGCCCCCCGCTGGCCGGCCTGCTCAAGGATAACTTCGGATTTTCGGTGGCATTTCTCACTGGCGCGGCTCTCTCGGTTATCGTCATTGGTCTGTGTTTTGTCATCCGTGATCAGAAAAATGACGGAGGCGAACGTCCGGGTCTGGGCGAGGTTCTTCGCAGTGAAATGCCGGAGACCCTGCGTGAGAGCTCGCGAATGCTGAGGGTGCGCATGATCCAGGCCTCGCTGGCAGTGGGTGTGTCGGTGCTGCTGGTACTGACCTTGCGAGCCAGTTTCCTTCCAATTCATCTGGAGAATTTGGGTCATTCGGCCTTCTACATTGGAGTAATTGTGGCTACGGTTTCCGGGGTTTCCGTGATTCTGCGCCCATTGATGGGAATGCTGGTGGAGAAAGTTGGCGCCGAGTTGCTGTTGGCTGCTGCATTTTTGCTGGGGTCCGGCGGGTTGCTGCTGATGTCCGCAGCTGAGTCGGTTCCCCTGCTGGTGCTGGGATCGGCCCTATTTGGGGTCACTCCAGCGTTTGCCCTTCCCGTGAGTTTGATGTTGATATCAGAGAATCAGCCCGACGATTCGCAGGGGATGGTGATGGGCCTGCGTCAGACCGCCAATCCGGTGGGGCTCGTGGTTGGTCCGCTGCTATTCGGTGGTGTCGCGTCCTACGGAGGAGCTTCCATGTGTCTGGTGGTGGCAGGCGCAATATTTTTGCTCATGGGTGCCATTCTGCTTGTGTATCGCCCCATTAGTGGGCACAGCGCGTGATCTGACCAATCTCCCATTCAATCTGCCGCATTGCATTGCCGGTCACCGGCACGGGCGAGGCGTGCGGTTGTGCAGCGAGCGCACGTGAAACTTTCCGCGTGTCGGCGAAGGCCCGGGTGGTGACTCCGTGTGAGGCGCTGCCAGCCTTCCTGTGGACTCCGCCAGCGGTAGAGCCCTGCGGTCACTGGGCGAAAGAGGGGAGTGGTCGCAGGGTGTCCGGGGCTAAAACAGCTCAACATATTCCGGGATTGCCGGGCTGTTGCACGGAGTGAGGTCTGGGCAGGAGGGAAAGCCGGGCAGGGTAGGCGCTGCGTCTCCTGCCCAACTCCGCTATTAGGTTCGCTCCGCCGGAGACCAGACGCCTACCGGCCAGTGCCGTCTATTCACGCAGGTACAGATATTCTCGGGTGAGAGGCAGGTCGTTGTTCAGTCCGTGGGAGAACAGGAACTGGTGTACATCGAGACCGGTGTGCCGGAAGGACACCGTGCAGCCGATGAGAAACAGCCTCCACATGCGCACAAACCGTTCGTCGTACATGTCCCGCACCTCATCCGTTACTTCTTCGAAATTTCTGGCCCAGCGGTCAGTCGTCATGGCGTAGTGCAGGCGCAGGCTCTCGGCGTCCAATAGATGAAATGAAAACTCCGGCAGCTGCCACACCACCTCTCGCACTGATGGAATGTAGCCCCAGGGAAATATGTATTTCTCCAACCATGGATTGGAGGGGTCCTCGCGAGGGTGGGTGAGGGTGTGCAGAAGCGAGAATCCACCCGGCTTGAGCATCTGCCTTACGGCTCGGAAATACTCGGGGATGTGCTCTTTGCCCACGTGTTCGAACATCCCTATGCTCACGATCTTATCAAACGTATGGTCTTCGCGGGCCAGGTCCCGATAATCCGCCAGTTGGACCTCCACGCGGTCCTGCAGCCCGGCCTCCTCTACACGCTTGCGTGTTTCCCGCACCTGCTCTTCGCTGAGGGTTATGCCCAGGGCGTGCACCCCGTATTGCCGGGCTGCTTCAATGATCAGGTGCCCCCAACCACTGCCGATGTCCAGCAGTCGCTCGCCCTCGGCGAGCTGCAGCTTGCGCAGGCTGTGATCAATTTTCTGCAGCTGGGCGCGGCGTAGTGAGTCGTCGGGTGAACGGAAGTATGCACAGGAATAGCTCATGGTTTCATCCAGCCACAGCCGGAAGAATTCGTTTCCCAGGTCGTAGTGGTGCTGCACACCGCCTGCCTGTTCCTCCTCGTCTGCCTCGCGCTGGCGCTGCGCGAACCGGGCAGTTATGGTCTCCCGGTCACCCTGCAGGAGGTCCGATCTGTCCATCAGGCGGATGCCCATGCGGAATACTTCCCGCAGGTCGCCTTCAATGTCCAGGGTTCTATCCATGTATGCCTCGCCCAACTCGACCATGGGTGAGGCACGCACCGCAGCCAGATCCAGCGGTCCATTGAGAACTAGCCTGAAGCGGGGTTCGCCCCCTTGATCTCCGTAGGTATGGGTTTCTCCGTCCGGGTAGGTCACGGAAAACGGCGGTCCGGTTGCCCGGTGCAGAACAGAATGCAGGAGAGTTTTCTGCAGCATACTCCGGCTACCTCCATTCATGACAGCTCGTCCGCGTATTGTTGCACCATTTCGTGGTCCGATGGGAACTTCCTGCGACCTGGCGACAGACGCTCGCGGGTTCGCTGAGAGACAGTCGATCACTCCATCCGCCTCTGGTATGCCTGTGGCGTCAATCTGCAGGGTGGGCGGAACCCGGAAGCCCTCCCCGGACTCCTTTCCTCGGGTGGGGGCGGCGAGAAGAGGCAAGTTCAGTACCCAGGTCGTTAACAGTCTCTCCATCAACTCAGGATTTCTGAGTGGCAGGCGGGCTTTCTGCCGAGGCAGTATGTGCCCCGATGCATATCATCAGGTTTGCACTCAGGTTCGCGGGTGTCACTGCTATAGCCGGTTAGGTTTTTAACATCATAGAGGTTCCCCGCACTTCACTAGGGGAACCTCTATGAGATTGGAGGGGGGTTAAACTCTTTACTAACGATCATATATCATATATCCTGTTGTGTACAGAGGTATTTTACGAAATATCAGAACATATTTCGAGAGGAGACAGAGAGATGAAGAAAACCTTCCTGCCAGATATGACCTTCCGGGAGGCCGAGGAAGCCTTCCAGGAAACGGACCTGGCTCTGGTGCCGCTTGGAGCTATTGAGGCACACGGGCCGCATGGTCTTCTCGGCACCGACGCTTATGCGGCGGAAGAAGTGGCGAAACGGACCGGGGCGAAGTGTAATGGTATCGTGGCACCTGTTATGCCATTTGGCTTCTCTGAATCCATAATGGATTTTCCGGGCACGGTCAGTGTGCAGCCGGGTCCCTATGCCCAGATCCTGGAGAGCATCGTTCGCTGCCTGCATCAGTGGGGTACCCGTCGCGTCATCTGGGTTACTGGCCATGGACCCAATGTTGCTCCAATGAAGGAGGTTTCGCTGGCACTGCGGCGCGAGCTGGGCATGGGGTTTGCCAGTCCACTCTGGTATCGCCTGGCGATTGCCCTTCTACCCAAGTACGAGCTCGGCCCCGATCACGGTGGCTTCACCGAGACCTCTGTGGCCATGGCGATAAGGCCCGGTAATGTGAATCTGCAGGAGGCCGAGGGAGGGTGTATCATCGAGGATCTCGGCCATGGTTTCGATTCAACGGGCAAATACGAGATTGGATTCGAGGATGCTGGAGTCGACATTCCGCTGTTCATGAAGGAGCGCTGGCCTCTCGGATACTGGGACCAGAGTAAGCCGGCTTCTGAGGCATCAGAAGAGGCGGGCGAGGAGATTCTTGAAGTGGTCACCGATTACCTGGCCAGGTTTGCGGACGCCTTTCGCGCCCTGCCGCTTCCCACTGACGAATAGGATCAGGTTATCTTTGCTCCCGGCTCATCTGTGTACCGAAGGGAGAAGAAATTCATGACAACAGGAGGACAGAAGCGTTTCTGGACCAGCGAACACAATGCAACAGTGAATGCCAAGATGGATCTACCCGACAGGATCGGCGTCTACGACACCACCCTGCGTGATGGTGAGCAGACGGCCGGTCTCGTATTTACCCAGAGTGACAAGGTGGAGATTGCCTGTCTTCTTGACCGGGTGGGCGTTGACAGAATTGAAGTCGGCATGCCGGCGGTTTCCGAGGAGGATCGACAGGCCATCAGAGCCATCCGCGAGGAAGGGCTCAGCGCCGAGCTGTGGGGTTTCTGCCGTTCCCGTGAAGATGATGTGGATGCCTGTCTGGACCTGGGGATCACCAATCTTCTCGTGGAGTATCCCATCAGTCCGATCAAGCATGCAGCTTACGGATTTGATCCCGAGACGGTGACTGACGTTATCGGAAATAGCGTCAGGTACGCAAAGAAAAAGGGGGCCTATGTGGCCTTCATGGCGGTGGATGGCACCAGAGCCTCTGAGGAACAGCTACTTGCGGCCATGTCGGCGGCGGCCGAGGGCGGGGCGGATGAACTGGTTCTTCCCGATACAGTGGGCGGAGCCTCCCCCGAGGCCATTGCTCATCTCATAGGTCTGATGAGCGAAAACTTTGATCTTCCCCTGGGTGTTCACTGTCACAACGAATTTGGAATGGCCACGGCCGGTACCATGGCGGGAGTAGTGGCGGGCGCAGAGTGGGTGCACACGACAGTTAACGGTCTGGGCGAAAAGAGCGGGAACTCTGATATGGCCGAGGTCGTCCTGGCGGCTGCCGGACTGTACGGCATAGACAGCTCTATAGACTTTGCCCAGCTGACCAGTCTGGCAAAAGAAGTCGAGAGGATAAGCAGGGTTCCCCTGTCTCCCATGAAGGCTGTGGTGGGGGATAACGTCTTCCGCAGAGAGAGTGGCGGAGTGATTATGCAGATGGTGAAGTCACCGGAGTCCGTGGAGACTTATGATCCCGCCATTGTGGGCCAGTCACGGGAGATAATTCTGGGCAAGCAGAGCGGCAAGGCTTCCATTTACGCCGTGCTGGAAGATTCGCTTGACGGGTTGAAGCTCACCTCGGATATGGTTGGCGAGCTGGTCGCCAAAGTTAAGGACTTGAGCATTGAGCGCAAGGGCGCGGTCAGTCGGGCGGAACTGCTGGATATGGCAAAGGTCCTGTCGAGCGGGGACTGAGGCCCGAGAGCGGGATGTCCTGGGCAGGTAACGTAATACATGCTAATGAGTAAGGGGTTCATCCGTCTGGCCGACCAGCGTCGGTAGAGGACCCGCTTGTTGCAGGATGAGGCAGCACTGTGCACAGATCCGAGGTTTCAGTGTGCATAGAAATCCTCCGTTTCACCTGCCGAAGGCTTCGGGGTTTTCGCCTGGCAGAAGGTCTGTTGGGCATCAGCTGAAGGGGTGCGTACGGAGTTTGACCGGTACCATAGCAACGATCATGCCATACTGGGACGAGTTGACCTGCAGGGGAAGGCAGTGGCGGTGTGTTTAGGGAAGGGATGAGTGACAACGATATGAGTGCCTTGATGAATCAGCACATGGCAAATATCCCTCCGTCCGGTATCCGTGTCATTGCGGGGATGGCAGCTGAGTTGGCTGCAGAGGGCAAGGAGATATATCCTTTTCATCTTGGGAGACCTGATTTCGACACTCCCCAACCAATTAAGGATATGGCTATCCAGAAACTGCAGGACGGGCACGTGCACTATACTCCCAATGCGGGAATAGCGCCTCTGCGCGAGGCCATTGCTGAGAGGATTCAGGCTAG
Organism: Clostridia bacterium; assembly: GCA_003551365.1. Taxonomy (GTDB): domain Bacteria; phylum Bacillota; class Sulfobacillia; order SLMV01; family SLMV01; genus PWGR01. Next base: position 72 of record PUMM01000160.1, on the reverse strand, counting down.
ACAGGGGGTGGAGGTAGGAGAGGATTCCGTCATTGTCACCGTTGGGGCAAGCCAGGCGCTGATGCTTGCGAT
>PUMM01000166.1 GCA_003551365.1 Clostridia bacterium | reverse complement strand
CGCAGGTGGTCACCGCCGCGGCTGGCCACGCAGAATCCCAGTCCGTAGCCCTTCAGGCCGCGCGGTTCGCCCTGGATGATCTCCAGTCCCTTGACGTGCATGGCGTATTTTTCGGCTTCCTCTCCAATCCGCTCGGCTGCGATGTGTGCGCCGTCCGCCAGCAGATCACCGACGCCCTCCCGTCGGGCGATTTTGTCGATGAGAGTGAGAACTGTGTCGGTGTTGCCCCAGGAGAGGTCCAGTCCGTCGGCGTCCTCGCAGCTGAATAGACCTCTCTCGTGCAGTTCCATCAACATCGCTATGCATTCACCGGCCGTCAGCGTATCCAGGCCCAGGCGGTTACACAGGTCATTGGCCTGCAGTGCCGCTCCCAGGTCGTCGCTGTACACGCGGGCGGTGAAGACTCCCAACGACTCGAATTCCGGCCCCTCCGAGGACAACCCCGCATATTCGCCCTCCGGCACCACGTACCAGCGGCTGCACGGGGCGTTGCAGGCAAAACAGGCCCGGTTCTTAACATTGAATTCCTCCGCCAGACGCTCGCCGCTGACGCGGTCGGCCGCCGGAAAGACCCCGGTCTGAAAGTGTCTGGTGACCAGAATTCCCATGGCATTGAGGGCCGAGAGCAGGCGGGTGGTTCCCATCCGGTTGCGGGATTCATAGTCGGGATGATTGTAGATCATATCATCCAGCTGATCCATGAGCTGGCGAAAGGTGTCCGGGTCGGCCACTTTTACCGGCCGGTGCCCCCGCACCGCCACCGCCTTGACATTCTTGGAAGCGAGAACGGTCCCGATGCCCGTGCGTGCGGCTGCGCGGATGCGGTTGGCAAAAATGCCCGCATACTTGACGCCGTTTTCTGCCGCTGGCCCCACACAGGCTATCTGTACGTCGGGGTCACCGATATCCTCCATTATTCGGCGGTGAGCCTCGTAGACGTCGCGTCCCCAGATTCCCTCCGCTGATCGGATCTCGACCGCATCGTCCTCGATGAAGATGTATACCGGGGCCTCGGACCGGCCCTCGATCACGATTTGATCCCAGCCCGCAAAACGCATTTCGGCGCCGAAGAATCCGCCGGCGTTGGAGTCGCCCACGAGTCCGGTCTGGGGCGACTTGGCGCTCACATTGAAGCGGGTGCCGGGCACGAGGGTTCCATCCAGCAGTCCGGCGCCGAAGATCACCTTGTTTTCCGGTCCGAGCGGGTCGGTGTCCTCCGAGAGTTCGGAAAAGAGTCGGGCCATGTTCAGGCCGCGCCCGCCCAGATAGCGCCGGTACACATCGCCGGGAATGTCCTCCGCCCGGTGGGTGCGGTCGCTGACGTCCACCCGCAGCAATCTGCCGGTGTAATGGTTTCTCATTGCACTCCCTCCTCACCCGTCAGGCGACGGGCCAGTCGCAGACGTCGCCTGGCGCGATGCCGATCCTCTCGTTCGTACCGTATGGCTGCAAAGACACAGCGGTCGACGCAGCGGGGCTCACCACCGCACAGGTCACAGATCAGTGCCATCCCAGTGGCGGGGTGGAAGTTGATGGCCTCGTGCGGACAGGCCTCGGCGCAGAGCTGGCAGCCGATACATTCGCTGTCGTCCACTTGGATGTGGCCATCCTGGCCGCTGCGGCTGAGAGCCCCGGTTGGGCAGACCTGCACGCACGGGGCCCGGCTGCACGCCTGGCATACGACGGGGAAGTCCAGCCCGCGCCCTTCATCCTTGGCAATGCGGATGCGGGACAGGTCGGAGCTGAACTGGTCGGTGTGAAAGAATGAACAGGCCATCTCGCACGCGCGACAGCCGGTGCAGACGGCAGGGTCGGTGGTTATTCGCTGCAAACCGGTCACCTCCAGGGTAAATCTCGATGTGAGCTAACGAAATGTTCAGCTCGTTGACAGATCATATGTACAGATTATACTCAGAGGTCACTTCACCTCAATGATACAGCATATTGCGGGTTCCCGTCCGGGCCAGCCGCACTTTCTGCCCCAGCGCAGAGTCCGGCCGTTCGGTAATCTGCCGACCGGCATGAGTTTGCTGGCCGGGCCGGAAGGAGTCGCATCCCGGGTGGCGAATTTTTCCGTAGCGATGAGGGAATGTTTCATGCCCAACGCCCTTCCAGTATGTGCAGTCTCCTGTGCAGCAGCCGCAACCCGCATTTTCTCATCGGAACCCGGGAGAGAATGAGGCGATGTGCTGTGCCCCGTCACCCCATTCGATCCGACCGCGCTGACAGGAGCCGCCGGGATGATTGCCCGGAGCGCAGCCCGAAGTCAGTCATGGCTCGCGTCGATGGCGGCACCGGGAGTGTCAGTGCGATGCGGTGGGGTGCGGCAGCCGCAGCGATTTCTGGCGCTGCTCACCTCTGTCCCGCCGTATCTCCCGGCCGGGAACAGTTATGCGCCGGGCGGTGAACACCGTTCGCCCGCGGGATGACACCCGGTCTACGGTGGATAGAAGGAAGCAGGGTCGGCATGAATTGCAGCAATCGGGAGGACCGGGTCCCGTGCCGGCGTGGTATTGCACGAAGGGCACCAGCCGTGAGGTGAGGATGCAGTAGGTGCCGCGTACACCGAGACGGTGTCACGGCAACAGTAGATCGGGAGGTGCAGTGCTGTGACTTATGGCATTACAGGACGCAAGTGTTCACGTCTGGTCATTCGGGACGGCATCGTAGTGGATGGTCGGGGCACTCCCCCGAAGGGCCCCATGGATCTGGTCATCGAAGACGGGGTCATTGTCGATATGGTGCGGGTGGATGATGTGGCCCGCAACAAGTATCCTGAGGACTGGCAGAGACCGGAGGCAGATGAGGTCATAGACGCCTCGGGCATGTACGTGCTGCCCGGGTTGGTCGATATGCACGCGCACGTTCCGCTGGATCACACCAAGTGCGGCCCGCGGGGCATGGAGTACGCCTACAAGCTGTGGCTGGCCCACGGCGTTACCACGGTGCGGAGTATGGGATTCGACGTGGAGGATGAACTGTACGAACAGCGCGAGGTGCTGCGGGATAATCCTGAGCTGCCGATTCCGCGCCTGTTCATCATGCACGGGTGCCGGCCGGACCTGCAGGATATGACCCCCGAGCGGGCACGCGAGAGCGTCAAAGAGTTCGCCGGGCTGGGGGCGGACGGCGTCAAGGTCATTGGTGGCTATTCCGATGTACTCGCGGCCATATGCGATGAGGCGGCCCGGATGGGATTGGATGGCGGTGTGGCCGTCCATCTGTCGCTGGACAGCGGCATCGATGCAGTGACGGCCTCGGAGGTGGGGGTATCGACAATAGAGCATACCTACGGCATACCCGAAGCTGCGCTGTACGGCACCCAGTCCTTCCCGCCTGACTACAATGAGATGGATGAGCTGGCACGCTTCCGGGAGTCCGCCTGGAACTGGATTGAGGCAGAGCAGAACCCGGAGCGCGTTCTGGACGTGCTCGATCTGCTGGTGGAAAACGGAACCGTCTGGGATCCCACCATGGTGGTATACGAACCGAGCCGGGATCTGGATCGGGCCAAGACCCTGGAATGGAATCGCCTGTACGGTGTACCGCCGCTGCGCGAGACCTGGAAGCCGACTCCCGGTATACATGCTTCGTTCTACTTTGACTGGAAGACATCAGACGAGATCGCATGGAAGGAGAAGTACCGTATCTGGATGAGGTACCTGTCGGAGTTTTTCCGGGCGGGCGGCACCATAACCGCCGGGGCCGATGCCGGTACCCAGTACACCCTGTACGGATTCTCCATGGTGCGGGAACTGGAGCTGCTGCAGGAGGCGGGCTTTCATCCCATAGAGATAGTGAAAATGGCCACGACCAATGCCAGCCGTACCATGGGACTTTCCCGACTGTCCGGTGGTATCCGGAAGGGATACGCTGCTGATCTGGCCATCGTCGACGGCAATCCCCTGGACAATTTCAAACTCATGTACGGGACCAAAGTGGAGAAGTTTTTGGATGATCGCGTGACCAAGGTGCAGGCGGGAGGAGTCAAGTGGACGCTGCGGGATGGAGTCATCTTTGACTGCGACCAACTGCTGCAGGAGATTGCGGAGTACGTACAGGAGTTTGCGTAGGTTCCCGCTGGGGGCGGATATGTCGAGTCGGCCCCTTCATTTCCCCGCACCGCCCGCTCCAGCTGGCGGTGCGGGCTGTACCACCTTCCGGTGTTTCCATCTCCTCGGCGCGGTCGGTGTCGGCCGGGTGGGACTGTCCGGATATGGTAGGCAGCTATTCCTCGTCCAGCACCAGCGCACCGGTCAGAAAAGTTCCCCGCGAGGTGGTCCTTAGTTCTGCCCCGATGAACGCGCCCGGTTGAATGCGTCCGGCAAAATACTCCGGCACCCTGACCTTTTCCATCTGCCGCCCGGTGTACGGGTCGATCAGCTGGAGTTCCTCCGAATCAACATCGTACACCTGCCGGCCACCGCGCTCCACCCAGGACTCGCCATCCTCCTCCAGTTCGGGGTGCTCCAGGTTGAGCCAGCTCTGTTCCACGAACTCAATGACCCAGCGGGCCACCATGAGGGCCTCGCGTTGGCACGCCTCGGCCAGCGCGTCGTCGATGAGGTCGTATTCGTGCAGCCACCGGATCAACCGGCGAATAGTGGCCCGGCAATCCTTGATCGTGGTGATGGGAGCCACCAGCTTCCACAGCAGATGATAGACGAAAAAGCTGTCGATGCTCAGAAGCATCGGCGCGATGTCAGCCACTTCCGTGAATGCGAACTCCGACTCCTCCAGGAGGTAGTGATCAACTGGAAACATCTGCGGCCCGACCTCATTGAGAAAGGCGGTTACCTTGCGCAAATCCCGCTGGTATCGCTGCCAGGTATTGCGGCCGACATCGAACTCCATGTCCTGCAGGAAGGCCTCCAGCACCCGGTCTATGGCCCGTTCGGATGGCAGCACATCCCGGTGTTCCCAGTACCAGGCCAGCTCCTGATTGGCCACGTTGGAATCGAAATATTCCGGATCGAAGTCGTCTCCCATTTCCTCCGTGAGCTCGGTGGAGTCGGGGTCATCCGGGTCGTTCATGGCCCGGATCATCCGTCGATAGCGGAATACTCCTCCGGACTCCTCCGGTGGACAGGCTCCGTGACCCTCCGTGCAGGTGGGCACCGGGGTTTCTTTGTCTGCACGCCCCCGCACCTTTACGGTGTGGCGCCATACACTGTCGAAATCATATTCGTAGGTGAAGCGATCTCCCGACTGCAGCCCGAGGTCATCCAGCGACACCTCGAGGGCAGATAGCAGTTCACCTCTGTGCTGGACCTCCGGGAGACCGTAGCGGGTCCCATCCACATCAAACATGTACATGTGGCGTCTTTCCCATCCCATGGCCAACTGCAGGATCATGTGCAGCTGATGCAGGGACACATCGGCTGGGACCTCCACCGTGCGCAGGACCTTGGGGCGAAGGTCGGTCAGGCTAACTTTCAGCCGGTACGTACCGTGGCTCAACGCTCCTCACCTCTACTTTCCATCTTCGAATGTACCATTCCACCGTCGCAACCCACAATCCTCCCCCGGAGGAAGGTTCAGTTGCCGGGCGGGCTCCGCCAGCACCTGTGAATGCGGTCCCGCAGAGGCCAGCCGGAGGGCGCAGCAGGCATTTTTCATCGATGGGTGAGGGGGGCAATGTGCTGCGGAGATTTGCTGTGCAGATTGCGGCGGGTCGTCTTCCGGGCCAAAAGATAGCGCTCATCGCCGCCGGGCCAACTCTGGAGCCGCGACGATGAGCGCTCTCGGGGTGGGTTGTGCCCCTACTTACGCCCCACCACCAGGTAGAAGTCCGGATCGTCGATGCTCTGCTGCACCTGCAGGCCGACGCTCTTCATGCGTTCGGCCACTTGATCGGCCGGGGGTAGACGATCCTCGGCCACCTCGCGTCCGGCGTGACGGTGGGTCTGGTTGATGGTGTCCCTTCCCTCACTGTGAGCGACGACGAGAAGGCCATCCGGAAGGAGGACCCGGTGCAGCTGGCGCAAAGCGGTGTCCTCGCAGGAAAAATGCGGATAGACGGCGTAGCATATGACTCGATCGTAAGACTCATCCTGCAGGGGAATCTCCTCTGCCGTGCTCTGCACCAAGTCGACGCGGGGATCGTCATGCTTCTCCGTAGCTTCCTGCAGCATGCCGGCGGAGGGATCCAGGCCCGTGACTTCTCCCTTTTCTCCAATTTCTGCGAGTATGAGGGGTATGAGCCGCCCGGTGCCGGTGCCGACGTCCAGGACGGACAGTCCCGGCTGCAGTCGACAGGCGTCAATCACCCGCCGCAGCTGACTCTGTGGTACCGGATTGTCTGCTTCCCATGTTTCGGCCCTCTCGTCGAAGAAGGAGTGCTCTCGTGCCACTGAACTCACCCTCGGGACGGGCGGGTCGAGAACACCGGCAGATGCTCGGCCGCACGGACTATGGGGGGAATGATTATCAGCTGAATGAGGATTCCCGGCCAGCTGCTCACTATCCCCGTGGTGACTGGGGCCCAGACCGGAATGGCGTCCAGACCGAGCAGCGGCAGGGCAGCTGCGCCCACCAGACCGTACACTACCCGCCCGGCGATCATGGCGCTCACCAGCGACACGAAGGTGGACTTTTCGTACTTCTGGTACAGCAGTCCGGCCACCAGCCCGAAAATGGGCAGTTCCACGGCCATCATCAGGGCAGTGGGGACGAGCGGCGGCATGCCGGTGAGGAAACTGCTCAAAATGGGTGTGATTATTCCCACCGTAATACCGACCGTGGGGCCGGCGAGAAAGCCGGCCAGAAACACCGGTATGTGCATGGGGAGAAAAAGGCTGCCGAGACCCGGTCCCCCGGCCATGTGAAAGGCCATGGGGAAAAGAATGCCCAGGGCAATGAACAGTGCGCTCATGGTTATCTTCTGTGAGTAGTTCATATGAATAGCTCCCTCTTCCCATTCAAGGTGTGTGAGATATAGTAGCACAGAATGGTGAATTTGTGCTACCCACCCATATCAGGAAGATGCCGCGACCGATAGCTCGGAGAACTTCACCCCGCGGAGACGGCGCAACTGGTCGGCCAGCTCCCGGACGTCGCGGGAGGAGCCCTGCAGAACCAGCACTTCCAGGCAGTCATCGTGGCTGAGGTGCACGTGCAGACTGGAGGCCACTGCCCGGGCATAATCGTGCTGGATGGTGGTCAGTTCGTGTCCCAGGTTGACGCGGCTGTGTTCGTACAGCAGGGTCAGGGTGCCGACGACCCTCTGCTCCTCGTCTTCGAATTTGCGTTGTGTCACCGCCCGCCGGGCGAGACGGCGAAGGAAGTCAGAGCGCGATGCGTAACCCCGCTCCTCGACCAGACGATCTATCTCCTGCAGGAGACTCTGCTCCATGGTCACTCCAAAGCGGGTTACTGGATCCTCAGTCATTACCGGGTCATCCTTTCTCATCGTGACTCTCTCACTGCATAGGGATTCTTCAACGTGCGGGCAATTCCCCCCTCGCCCCCTGCATGCGCCCCGGGTTATCCTCCGGGTGCGCTTCCGGTTGCCCCGGCCGGCAGGGTAGCTGTCTCTCATCGGGAAGTAGACGGGGTCGGGCAGTGCGCGTTAGAGAGGAGATGAGCGAGCCCATGGGACATGAACTCGAGGGCCGGGTGGCCATCGTCACCGGGGCGGCTTCGGGCATTGGCCGGGCCATCGCAGTGCATCTTGCCGATGCGGGGGGGCAGATAGTCGCAGCCGACGTGCGGCGCCAGCCGCGCGAGGGAGGCGCCGGAGTCGTGGAGGAAATCGAATCCCGGGGAGGATCGGTGCAGTTCATTTCAGCTGATGTGTCTCGTTGGGATGAGGTGGACGCCGTGGTGGGCGAGACCGTTCGCCTGCACGATCGGTTGGATATCCTGGTCAACAATGCGGCCGTGAGTGCTGACCGCTCCCTCGTGCAGACGACGGAGGAGGACTGGGAGCGGGTAATGGCCGTGAATCTCACCGGGTACTTCTTCTGCTGCAAGCGGGCAGTGCAGCAGATGCTGCACCAGCAGCCGCGCGGTGAGGTGCGGGGTAGGATAGTCAATATCTCTTCGCAGCACGGCATGATAGCTGCCCCGGGAAACCTCGCATATGGAGTGAGCAAGGCAGCAGTGGTGTACATGACGCGGCAGATCGCAGTGGACTACGCTGAGCAGGGCATAATCTGCAATGCAGTGGCTCCGGGGCGCATCCTGACCGGCAAGGAGATTCCGGAGGATGGTCCCGACCCCCTGGACTACGCGGAGAGAAGGACGCCGCTTCCGCGGCTGGGACGCCCGGAAGATGTGGCCCGTGCCGTGACGTTTCTGGCCAGCGATGATGCCAGCTTCATAACGGGCGAGAACCTGATGGTAGACGGCGGCTGGATGGCCGGGTGAAAGTCATCGCAACGCTGAAGCACAGATTGCCCGGCGCCGGTGATCTGTGCCGGGCCAGCGCCGGGGTGGGTCGGTCAGTTCTCTTCCCAGTCAAAGATGTCCTCGATGTTGGCATTGAAAGCCCGGGCGATCTTGAAAGCCAGGGTCAGTGACGGGGCGAAACGATTGTGCTCTATGTGCAGGATGGTTTCGCGCCGTACTCCCACAAGGTTGGCCAGCTGCTCCTGTGTGTACTTCCAGTGTGCGCGGTACTCGCGAATACGATTTGTCAGTTTGGCCAAAATCTGCTACCCCCTCGCCGCAGCACCTGCATCCTTTGCGTACCTGAGAGCCGAATCTGTTCTGGGGCGTCGATTAGCTATGCCCGGGGCTCCCGTGTGAGATTATGACCGGTTGTCAGAGGTCACCGAAGGAGCACCCGCAATGCATCTGAACGTCCGGGCAAACAGTCTTGTTATGTATATATAACTGCAACTGGGGTGCTGCAGTCAATGCCTCCGGCAAAATCCGGTCGGATTCTTGCTGCTGCGGTGCATTTTTCCGCGAATTCAGAGGGAGTGGCAGGAATATGCCTGGGGTTGTATAATGTATCGTAATAGATGAGATCAGATGTCGGACAACTGCTCGCCCGCGGTTATACTGCCGCAGGCGCAATCAGCAGCCCTGCGGGTGCGGGCGTCATCTGTGCGGAGAGGAGTTACAGCTGCGTGGTTGCCGGAATTATATACGATATTCAGCGCTTTTGTGTGCATGACGGGCCGGGGATACGCACCACGGCATTCTTCAAGGGGTGTCCCCTGAAGTGCCGGTGGTGCCACAACCCCGAGAGCATCTCCCCGGAGCCGGAGATAATTTTTCGCCCCGAGAAGTGTATAGGCTGTGGGAGCTGTGCACAGAATTGCCCGAATGGATTGAAGCCCCCGGAGGAGGCGGGCCGGGGGGAGTCGGGCGGCTGCCAGATGTGTGCCCGCTGCACCGCCGTCTGCCCCTCCGGAGCGCTGGAACTGGTGGGTCGGGAGATGACCCCGGAGGAGCTGTGTGATGAGCTGCAGAGGGATCTGGTATTTTTCGAGCAGTCCGGGGGAGGGGTCACCCTGTCCGGTGGCGAACCGCTGGCCCAGCCGGAGTTTGCTGCGGCTGTGCTGGATGAGTGCCGCAGGCGGGGACTGCACACTGCAGTCGACACTTCAGGAGGCGTGCCGCCGGCGGCAGTCGAAAGTGTCGGGCGGCGGGCCGATGTGATCCTGTACGATATCAAACACACCGATGATGATGTGCACCGCAAGTACGTGGGCGCGTCCAACCGCGGCATCATAGACAATCTGCGCCGCCTGGTCGAATTGCGCGGCGGAGGGGACATCATCGCCCGTATTCCCCTCATACCCGGCATCAATGATGATGAGGATAACCTGAAAAATACCGGAGAAATGCTCGGTGAAGTGGGCGTGCGCCGGGTGCACCTTCTGCCGTATCACCGGGCGGGAACGGAGAAGTATCCACTGCTGCAGCGAACGTACCGGCTGCCCGATCTGCCCATACCCGGCGAGAAAGAAATTGCCGCCGCCCGCAGCATACTGCAGGAGTACGGACTACGTGTGAGAACGGGAGGATGATTTCCGTTGAATGAAAGAGTGAAAATGCTCAGGACGCAGAGCCGGGAGACGGAACCGCGCATTTGCATGGAACGGGCCAGGTTGGTGACAGAAGCGTATCGGGAACATGCCGGTACCGTCTCGCCGCCCGTACTACGGGCCCTGGTGTTTCGTCACCTGTTGCGCAACAAGCAGATCTGTATCAACGAGGGCGAGCTGATCGTGGGTGAACGGGGTACGGCCCCGCAGGCCACGCCCACCTATCCCGAGCTGTGCTGTCACACGGAAGAGGACCTGCGCATAATCCGGGATCGTGACAAGGTGAGTTTTTGGGTGGACGAGGATGACATAAGCCTGCAGCGCGATGAGTTCATCCCCTTCTGGCAGGGTCAGTCCATGCGGGATCGCATATTTGCTGCTATGACCCCGGAATGGATCAAGTGTTATGAGGCCGGAATCTTCACCGAGTTCATGGAGCAGAGGGCCCCGGGCCACACCGTGGCGGGAGACAGACTGTACGAAAAGGGAATGCTGCAGATCAAACGCGATATAGAGGACCGGATGGAGAACCTGAATGCCACAGATGATCCCGGGGCCACCGATAAGCTGCAGCAGCTGGAGGCGATGCGGATCTGCTGCGATGCCATCGTGCAGTATGCCCACCGGCACGCGGATGCCGCGCTGGCCCTGGCGCAGGATGAGGGGGACGCCGACCGGGCTGCTGAGCTGCGCCGCATAGCGGAGGTGTGTCGCCGGGTGCCCGCCCACGCCCCGAGCAATCTCTGGGAGGCCCTGCAGGCCTACTGGTTCGTTCACATCGGAGTGATAACCGAGCTGAACACCTGGGATGCGTTCTGTCCCGGTCGTCTCGATCAACACCTGTACCCCTTCTACCGGCAGGAGTTGGATGATGGCACCCTGGATCGGGAGCGGGCCAGAGAGCTGCTGCAGTGTTTCTGGGTGAAGTTCAACAACCAGCCGGCTCCTCCCAAGGTTGGCGTCACCATGCAGGAGAGCGGGACCTATACCGACTTTGCCAACATCAATATCGGCGGGCTGCGCCCCGACGGTTGGGACGGCGTGAACGAGCTTTCCTATATGCTGCTGGAGATAGTGGATGAGATGCGCCTCACCCAGCCGAGTTCCAACATCCAGGTCAGCAAGAAGAGTCCCGACCGGTTTCTGCAGAGGGCGGGAGAGGTCATACGCGAGGGATTTGGCCAGCCCTCCGTCTTCAATGCCGATGCAGTGGTGGCCGAGCTGCTGCGGCAGGGCAAGTCCATAGAAGATGCACGCTGCGGCGGCACCAGCGGCTGCGTGGAAACCGGTGCATTCGGAAAAGAGGCCTACATCCTCACCGGGTACTTCAACTTCGCCAAGGTGCTGGAGGTGACCCTCAATGACGGGTTCGATCCGCGCACCGGTGAGCAGCTGGGACCGCACACCGGGGATCCACGGACGTTCAGCACGTTTGCCGAGCTGCAGGAGGCCTTTGCGACGCAGGTCAATCATTTCATCGACATCAAGATCGGGGGCAATCACGTTATAGAGAGAATGTACGCGGAGGAGATGCCCTGTCCATTTCTCTCCCTGGTGGTCGACGACTGCGTGGAAAATGCCACCGACTACAATGCCGGCGGGGCGCGCTACAACACCAACTACGTACAGGGGGTGGGTATCGGCACTACCACCGACAGCCTTTCTGCCCTGCGTCATCACGTGTTCGAGGAGAAGAACCTGAGCATGGATGAGCTCCTCTCCGCCCTGGATGATGACTTCTGCGACCGCGAGCCCATTCGACAGCTGGTGCAAAACCGCACTCCACGTTACGGCAATGACGATGATGCAGCCGATGAGCTGATGCGAAAAATCTTCGAGGTGTTCTTCGCGGCCGTGGACGGACGCCCAACGGTGCGCGGGGGCGTCTATCGAATAAACATGCTGCCCACCACCTGCCACGTGTACTTCGGGTCTGTCACCGGCGCCACCCCAGAGGGTCGCCGGGCCGGGGTGCCGCTCTCGGAGGGCATATCCCCGGTGCAGGGCTCTGACCGGCACGGCCCCACCGGCGTGATCATGTCCGCAGCCAAGATGGACCACCTGCGGACGGGTGGCACTCTGCTCAATCAGAAACTGACGCCGGGCATTCTGCAGGGAGAGCCCGGTCTGCAGCGTCTCGCCGCACTGATACGCTCCTATTTCCGGCTGGACGGACACCACATCCAGTTCAATGTGGTCAGTGCAGACACTCTCCGGGCTGCGCAGGATAATCCGGAGGAGCATCGCCACCTGATTGTGCGGGTGGCCGGCTACAGCGATTATTTCAACCATTTGAGCACGGAGCTGCAGGATGAGATCATCGCCCGCACCGAGCACGGCAGTCTGTAGCGGCCTCGATCATGTGCAGGCGATGGTGCTGCATGGGTGGACCCGGAGAGGTGCCGGGTCCACCCGATTCCATGGTGGGGTGGGGGCAATTCCTGCGCCGCGATGCACTGCGTCTGCGACCAGGGGGGCACACCCGGATCCCGGAGCAAATATCTCAGCGGTCCCATGGTGAGATTCCCCCACCCGCCAGGGTGAGCTGCAGGCCTCGCAGCAGCCGGAGAGGAGATCGCGGGAGGTGGAGCGAAGGATGATACGGTGCCCCTGCCGAGTTCACCGAGATTCTGCCCGGAGAGCTCATCCGGATTACTGTCGTGTTGCGCTCCGGGTAAATAGTACTTAATGGGTGTCGGCAGGAGGAGTATGCCCGCTGCTGATGACAGGGGGAGACGGGGTGGTCACTGCCATTGCGGCCGGCGGGTTGTGCAATGTCGCGCAGCGCCGCCGGGACATGCAGCGGGTCGAATTCAGGGGGAAAGGGTGTGATCAACTGTGTTGGATTCCATCGAGCGTTTGCGCAGAAGTGAGCGCGTGACCGATGCGATCCTTACCAAGCTGCGGGAACTGCTCGATTCGGGCGAGATTGAGCCGGGGGAGAAGCTTCCGTCTGAGAAGGAGCTGGCGGAGGCCTTCGGCGTTGGACGCTCCACCATCCGCGAGTCCCTGCAGTTTCTCGAGCAGATGGGACTTATTGAGACGAGACACGGGGTGGGTAGATTTGTCAGCGCAGACGTGGAGATAATCAGCGGCGGGTTGAACTGGGTTCAGGATCTGCGGGTGGCTTCCGCCAAGAACGTGCTGGAGGCGCGTCAGACAGTGGAGGTGGATTGTGCGCGATATGCGGCCGCGAGGGCTACGGAGGAGGACATACGCGATCTGGAGGAGCTTTTGATCGGGATGCGGGACGCCGAGTGCATCAGCCGCACCTACGAGCTGGAGACCGAGTTTCACCTCCGCCTGGCCCGGAGCTCACACAACCCGGTGCTGGCGGATCTGGTCAAGATGCTGTTTGAAACCCTGCGGTTTCAGGTGCAGGATTTCGAGCAGACCATGCCGCTGACGCGGGATCGCATCGTGCAGCTGTTCTCCACCGTAATTGCGGCCCTGCGGGACGGGGACTCCGAACGGGCCGCCGCGGCCATGCGGGAGCATTTTGCCGTGACGGAAGAATCGTTCGACGTGCTGGCTGCCGGTGACAAAGAGCGGGCGAAGGATTCCTGACGTTCATCCCCCTCACCTCCGAGCGCCGGGTACTCAGCTGCTGTGCCATCGTCTGAAGCGGCGGAGAAACGCTTCCTGCAGCTTTGGGTCATGCCCCAGGGCATGACAGGACCCGCACTGTGTGCGGAGTTTCTGCACCGTCCCGGGATCTTCCGAAGCTGCCAGGCGTAGTGCCTCACCCACGGCCCGGGGTCCTACTCGGGTGCGTTCGGCCAGGATGAGCAGGGTGCGAAAGACGGTGCGGTTGATGCTGTACGGTCCACTTCCCTCCGGCCGGTTGGCTCCCCGCACTATGGAGGGGAGAGATTCCGACCATATATCACCCAGGGGGTGCGCGCCATTGCCGCAGCTGTATACTGTCCCGTCGTGGTTGACGAATAGGTCGCGGTGATGCAGCCCTCCATCGTAGGCCCGACTGGTGGGCAGAAAGTGAGGGCAGCGGAGCGCGAACAGTGCCTCTCCGCTTCGATCTTCCAGCATTTTTGCGCCCAGATCGCGGGCGGCTCCCACGTTGGATACTCCCAATCGCTTGACGAGTATGCTGCCCTTACGGGTCTCCCATAGCTCGCGCCCGGGGAACTTCTCATCTGCGATTCTTCTCCCCCCGAGTTTTCTGCGCAGTTCGGTGAGGATGCTCTCGGTCGGACCGGTCCACTGGCCGCTGGCGGTAGCTGTCACCCGCAGGCAGTGCCCGATGGCCTGCAGTCGGTGTCGCGCACCGAAGTCTTCGGAGAGAAGGGCCGTGAGGCTCCTCATGACCGCCTGTAAGGGGACGGGGGACCGGGACCTGCAGTCTTCATCCCGCCGGGTGGTGTGGTTGCTGTCGGCGCTGACGTAAACCCGGGTCAACCCGGCCCTGCGCAGCTGCCGGGCCGCCTGCGCAGCACTGACATTGTACAGCCCACCTCGCTCCAGCAGCCGACGATTCAGCTGTCGATAGGCTCCGGCCGCTCCCATCAGACCCGCATTGGTCACCAGCGTGGAGGTCAATCCCAGTCGTGTTGAGTGCTGCACGCACCGCAGCAGCTCCTCATATTCCACCAGGGGTTCTCCGCCCGTCCAGTAGGTACCCACCATGCCCAGGTGAGCGGCCTGTTCTATCAGCTGCTGCACTACCTCGTGCGATAGCCGCGCCCGTTGACCGTTGCCGGTGCGCCGGGTGTCGTTGAGGCACATGGGGCAATCATTATTGCAGTCGGATGTCAGGGATATCTTCAGCTGGGCGGTGGGCCTGAACAGTTGCATCAAATCCTCCCTCTCATCTGCTGCATGTCAGTGCGCGGCAGCGGGTGCGCTCCCCGGGTCGGCGCGGTTCATCGCAGCAGATAGCGATGGGCGCGCTCCTTGAGGACGGAGTAGTCCCGGCGGAAGAACGGGCATTCCGTGATGCATATCCCGCAACCGTGGTTTTCCTCGAAGTAGGGTCGGCACGTTTCCGCGTCCACATAGACGTGTCCCTCCGGAGTCTTGCGCGGTGGCCGGTGATGCAGCGCACCGACCGGGCACAGCCGCACACAGTTCAGACAGCGCGCACAGAATTTGCGGATCCATTGGTGCGGGTTAGTTGCCGGTTGGGGCAGGTTCTCGATGCTGGTATAGACGCAGGCGAGCCGCCCGGCCGGTCCCGCGCCGTCTGCGATGAGCAGCCCATTGCGTCCCCGCACTCCCATCGCCGCGCGCTCGGCCAACTCTGGATAGAAGGCTGCGCCCCCCAGGGACATTCCCGCCGCGGCCCCGAAACCGGCGCGCCGCAGGGTGTCAGCGAGGTGATTGGCCAGCTCCCCCAACCGGGCGTAGGTCTGAAAGGTGGCTGCCAGTCCGTCCATGGAGGGCGAGCGACCGAGTCGCTCTTTATCCATTTTCTGCGCCAGTACGATCACATTGGGGTACAGCACCGCCAGGCCGGAGAATATGAGGTGGCGGGGGACGGTGGTGAATCCCACATCATCGGCGCCGCGCGCCCGCGCCTCGTCGACAATTTCCTGCAGGAGTTCGTCCGACACTTCGGTCTCTGGCTCGCGGGGGTTGTGGCGCAGGGACATTGTGCTGAACTTCTGCGCCTCGGTACAGCGGCGGATGTTGGGAAACACGTCGCTCCGGAATTTGTCAAAGAGATCTCCGGGCAGCTGCGAGAACTGTGGTTTCTCTCTCCCCAGCGGACAGTTGCGCTCAACTGAGTGTTCGGACGGGGTCACGGCGTCGGGGTGAGCGGCGATCTTCGCCTCCGGTTCACCGTACGCCTCCCGGTACATCTGCTGTATGGTTTGATCCACCGACGTCTCTTTCATGTGCTTCGCCTCCCCGCGATCCTGCTGACCCACCCTCTGATCCTCATAGTAGGGCCTGAGAGAAGGGTGGGTCCAGAGCAGCGGGTGAATTGCCGGAAATGGGCAGGGACGCGGCAGCGGATTTTGTCACCTGCAGTCGTAGGGGGAGATCGCTGCGACCTGCCGGTGCGTGCGTCCCGGATGTTATCTGGCCGCATCGGTCAGCGCATCCTGGATGGCCGCGAGGATCACGGTGCTGCTGTAGGTGGCACCGGAGACTGCATCCACCTCCAGGCTCTGTGCCTCCAGTACGGTAGCGGGAATGCTCTCCGCTGCATCCCCCTGTCCGTGCCGGTGCTGCAGAAGCTCGATTGCGGTCATCCGGCCGCCCTCCACCGTGACCTGTACCTCGACGGAAATGGGCCAGACGCGGGAGCTTCCGAGATAGGTGCCGTCCTGCAGGACAGAAATGTCCAGCGGATCGGAGGCGGCCAGCTCTTCCATGCGCGAGTCGGTAGTACTGATCAGCACGGCACAGGCCGCTGCGCCGACCAGAAGAATTGCCACAATAACGGCAGCAGTTTTCTTCATTTTCTGCCCTCCTCCATGCTGAACTCTGGTTCCGTCAGGTGCGGTGGGCGCGGGATAACAGGCGACACATGTTCTGCACACAACGGTCGATGCGCTCGTCGCGTCCCGTCCCGGCCCATACTACTGTCTGCGTTCCCAGCACTCTGCCCCCTTTGGACTCGCAGATGTCCTGCATGGTGGCCAGAGCCCGCGTGCCGCCCGTCCATACAAAGGGGAGCTGTTTGGTCACGAAGCAGACCAGCCCCATGTTACGCAGCGAGGACAGATCCTCCAGATACTGGACCATTGGCGGGGCCAGGGAAAAAGCGTGCACGGGCGCCCCGAAGACGACGGCGTCATAGTGGCGCGGGACGGGGGGATCCGGTGGGCAGCTCTCTTCCTCTTCTGTTTCTTCGTCGGATGGATTGTTCAGCAGTACCATCTCGGCGCGGTGCCCGTCCTCCTGCAGCCTATCGCGCAGTTTCTGCCCCACCAGTCGGGTGTTCCCGGTCTGCGAATAGACGATGATGCCGATGCGGTGTCCGCCGTTGCTGTTCCCCTCATTTTCGTTCACTGCCGCATCCCTCCTCATGATGTACATCAGTGCGATGGCGGTCGGCACTTCTCCGCAGCGATCCCATTCTGGTAATGTTGTCTGTCAGCTCGCTGCTCGCTGCGGGGCGAAAGTCCTATGTTCCCGCGGTCGGTGAATGTTCCGGTTGTCCGGCTGGGAGACATCGATCCTCTGATCTTGTGGGAGCGACCGGCCAGAGAGCGCCCATTGTCCATTTCTCCCGACCAGTTTCCGATAATATTGTCAATATTATAGCACAAAGGTTGCCGGTTTCCTCGGGGAACTCTCTGCTTCTGTCCCTAAAGCTGCCGCGGGTCAGATCGTCGGGGGGTGGCGGCATGATTTAGTGTACCAGCGGCGAATACGGTAGCAGTGGATCTGGAAAGGATGAGTGCAATGACTGAATGGGTGCAGCAGAATCGACCGCCCGATGAATACGTGCAGCGCCGTCTGCAGCGCGCCAGCGATGAAGTGAGCAGGCTCGATGCCGAAGCCCTGGTGGTCACATGGGCCGCCGACAGGGGCTATTTGTCCGGCTGCACGACGGGTGCCTTCATAGCCCCGGGAGGCAATCTCATAGTCGCCACGGGGGATGTCCCGCCTCACTATGTGACCGGTGGCGTGGACTACGAGGAGTGTCGCGACGCCCTGCAGCCTCTCGGTTTTGCCGTGAAGCCGTTTTACAGCAGCGCGGGGCAGAATGTGGCTGGCGAGACGGCAGCCGCCCTGGGAGACATGCAGGTGGAAAGAGCTGCGGTGCAGCGGAGCTCCGTCACCGTCGAGCAGTTTGAGAAGCTGCGAGACGAGCTGAGTGCCGTCGGCATTGATCTCATTTCTGTCGGGGATGTGATCCCGCCTCTGCGCGAGGTGAAGGACGACTGGGAAATAGCGCAGATCGAACGAGCGGAGCGGGTGAGTGAGGCGGCATTCGAGCACGTACTCACCCTGGTGCGGCCGGGCGTGACAGAATGGGCCCTCGCGGCCGAATTGGAGCACTGCATGCGGGCCAACGGTGAGGGTTCCAGTCGCATAGCCTTTCAGTCCATAGTGGTCTCCGGTCCGCGTTCATCTCTGCCGCACGGAGCAGTGACGCACCGCCGTCTGGAGCGGGGTGATCTGGTGACCATGGATTTCGGGGCCACGTTCAACGGTTACTGTGCTGACATTACCCGCACCTTTGCCGTGGGGCGGGCGTCGTCCGAACAGCGCGACGTCTATGCCGCGGTTCTGGACGGTCAGCGGGCCGGTCTGCAGCTCATCGAGGAGGGCCGCGACCGGACCGAGGCCGCCCGGGCTGCCGTCGAGCTGATCGAGGGGCGGGGGTATGGCGATTACCTGGCGCACGGCGCCGGCGGACACGGCATTGGCCTGCAGGTGCACGAGGGACCGAGGACGAGTGACAGCGGTCCCTGGAGAGTCGGCCACGTGTGTACCTTCGAACCCGGCGTCTACATTCCCGGTTGGGGCGGTGTCAGGATTGAGGACGACGTGGTGGTGACGGAGGACGGCACCAGGAACCTCACCCGCCTGGACAAGGAGCTGCTCGAACTATGAAGTCGTGGGGTGGCGGCAGTCCCGGGGGATCTCGCGGCGATAATTGAAGGGGGAGTCCCCCTCTGATATACTGGCGTTGATCAAAATCTGCAGTCAGTTGGGAGCGGTGGATGAGCCAATTGGAGAGGATATGCAACATTTTCGCCCCCCTGCAAAGGTGGCAGCGTCATGCCCTGCATGCAGCGATACTGTTTCCCATAATAGATTACGTGCTGCGGCGCGTCCTGAACCTGCGCATAGCTGCAGCCCTGTGGGATCAAGCGCTGATTGTGGTACTGGTGCTGTGCGCCGCAGCGGTACTTCCCCGCCGCATGCACCGCGTGCGGAAGCTCAATGTGCTCGCCGCCCTGTACCCCCTACTGGCAGTATCCGCCGCCTATGTGGTTGCCGATCTGAACAGGATACTTATTACGGCGGAGGGCCTGCGCGCCACCCTGCAGTTCATTCCCTTTTTCTTTGTCAGCTGCCTGCTCATAGATGACACCCGGCACGCCGTGTCCCTGCTGCGCCTGCTGGGGGCGGTGGCCGGGGCGATTGCCCTCATCGGCCTCGGGCAGGCGGTGGTGGGAGTGGAAATGCCATCGGGATGGGTGGACCTGACCGATGCGATTGATGTGCGCATCTTCTCCATAGTGCAGAGCCCCAATGTTCTGGGCAGTCACCTGGCTCTGGCCATCCCCATCTGCGCCGGACTGGCCGCTTACCGGCGCGACGTGCGTGAGAGGTGGGTCTGGGCTGCCATCAGCCTGCTGATGATACCCGCCCTGGTCTTCACCTTCTCGCGCGGGGCCTGGCTGGCGTTTGCCGCTGCTGTACTGCTGGGCAGCTTCTTTTTTGACCGGCGAGTGTTCTGGGCGACGGTGGCGGGCTGCGCGGCAGTAATGGTCTTCCTTCCGACCATAAGTGGGCGCATTCTGGCCATGCTGTCTCCCGAGTACCTGGAAAAGAGCATGCTGGGCGGAAGATTGGGGCGCTGGTTGGGGGTCTTCGACCGCCTGCGCGGCGAACCTCTCTTTGGGTCGGGGCCCGGGCGGTACGGTGGGGCGGTGGCCGCCCGCGCCTTCGGCACTACCTATGTGGACAATTACTATGCCCGCCTCGCGGCGGAGTTCGGCTTGCTGGGTCTAATAGTCTACCTGGGTTGGCTCGGTCGCGTTATGGCTGTCGGTGTCGGCAACTGGCTGGGGCGGCGCGGCACCCGGGAGTTTTTCCTGCTGGGCGGGCTGCTCTGTGGGCTCCTCGCAGTGGCCCTGCACAATGGGGTGGAGAACATCTTTGAGGTTCCGTACCTGAATGGCTATTTCTGGCTCCTGGCCGGTCTTCTGGCCGTGTATCCGCAGCTCAGGTCGGAAGAGGGACGGGGGGAGGCGAACGATGACGGGACGGACTGAGAGGCGAGGGGGTCTTCTTCCCGGGCGATACCGGGTGGGGGATCTTCCGGGCATTCTGGCGTGGTGGGCGCTCGGTGTCTTCCTCATTTTGTTTCACCAGCTCTGTCTCATTCCCGGTCTCCTCGACTACTCGGTTTACGGGTTTGTGCTCCTGCTCACCGGGGGAGGTCTGCTGGTGTACCTTCTGCCCGCGGGAGGAAGAAGAGAGATACTCACCTTTTTGCTGGCGACCCCGTACGCCTACGAGGCATTCAACGCGCTGCGGCACTGGATTCTCCCCGCCCAGGCCGCCGGAGTGTTGATTATTGTTGCGGTGATCGCGGTCACCGCCCGGCTGTATGCCCGGCTGGACCGGCGGCGTCTTGCCGCCTTCGCCCTGGCGGCGCTTCTGGTGTTTGCGCTGGCGCCGGGCGAGCAGATCAGGGTACTGAATAATTTCTTCCTGCTGGAGGAGAGTCCCAACATGTATGGGGGGGAAGTGTTCACCTACTTCCCCCTGCGGGTGGAGGACTTCAGCGGCGACGGGGATTTACAGGTGTTGAGCTGGGGCAACCGGGAGGAGAAGCTGGCGGCCAGGGATGCCGCGGAGGAGGAGGCCCCCGATATTCCCGATGAGCCCCATGTGCTCGCCCCGGAGACCGTTTATCCCTACGTATTCACCTGGGAAAGTGGTCTGACCCGCACACCGGTATCCGACCTGGATGCCTCGACCGGAGACGCAGCGGAGGATGCCCTCACCGCACACTATCCGGCCTTTCCGTACTACGCCGCGCAACCCACGGGAGAGCTGGAACCCCTGCTGTCTCCCTTTCAGCTGACCGAGGGCGCCCTGCACTTCGCCGGGGCACCGGCAATGGCCTATGATCTGGTCCGGGCGTCCGCCGAAGCCCGCATGAAGGAGGGGACGGTGGATAGCGCCCACTTCCCGGAGGCGGGATTTCGCGACATCCGGCTCAGCGGTGATGAAATGCAGTGCGTCCGGGATGGGGAGGAGCTGACCTATCCGACCAGGGCGACGGAGATCGTGGCCCCCATACAGCTGGGTGATCAGACGGGTCTGGTCCTACTGGGTTCTTCTCTGCAGATTGTGGTTCCGGAGGAAGGAGAGGATGAGACCGGGTTCCGAATGACACACGAGCTCACCGCGGACGATTTTTCCGACGTGGGGCTGGTAGATCCCCTGGTGGCGGATGTGACAGGTGACGGAGGGGACGAGCTGCTGCTTTCCTCCAATCACACTCCCTCGCGCATTCTGCGCCCGGGTGAGGATGGGGCACTCGAACTCCTGTGGATGGCGGACCCGGCGGACGAAACCTTTCGCTTTGAGGACGTGGTGGACGGGTCGAACGGTCGCCCCGAGATCATTGCCCAGCGCCCGAGCCTTATCCGCGACGATCCCTCGCGTTTTCTCACCGGCTACACGTTCGCAGATGGCCAGCTGCACACCGAGTGGCGGAGCATGTTCAATATGGTCGATGTGCATTCGCGCGACCTCACCGGAGACGGCGGACGGGAAATTATCGGACTGCGCTACGGGGCGCACCGCTTCTGGGTTCTGCGCCAGCACGGCTTCCCCCTGACGGTAGTGCTGTGGGTGGGTGCGGCGCTGTTGGCCGCGTGGCTGCTGGTGCGTCGGGTGCGCGAGGTGCCGCAGGGTCGTCCCCGTCAGTTTCTCGCGATAATCGGGGCGGCTGCAGTAGTAGTGGCTGCCTGCACGCCATTTCTGTCCGCTCATTTTGCCACGTATCCCTCCCACCGCGCAGTTCCGGAGGAGGACGGGGCCGGCGGCGGGGAACTCGAGGGGGCGCCGTCCTTTGATACTGCCCTGGAGGATGCCATAACCCGCAGTCGCGCCGAGGGGCGATTCTGGTACAGTGGATGGATTGCCAGCTTCGTCGGCAAGCGGCAGGTAAACAGCATGTACGATGGGACGGCGTATCTGCCGCACGGTTACGTGAGCAATGTGCGGGTCGCCGGCAATCCTCTGCGGGTGTTCCGATGGGAGGGGGACAGCTTTCTGGAGGAGCGCCAGAAGTGGTTCGAGGGCCCCACCCCGCCGGGGGATGGCGAGCTGCTGGCCGATTTTTCTCGCCTTATGCCCGCCGCTGAGGAGTTTTCTCCCGCCGGTGAGCAGTCGGTCATGGGGATACCCTGCATTCGTTATGATGCCGAGTTCAGCGTCTTGCAGTGGCGGCAGCTGCTGGGAGAGGGTGAAGCTGGCGTGTCGGTGGAAGACGGGGCTGCTGCATCTTCCGAAGCGCTGCTGGAGCAGGGCTCCGTACAGGTGGAGGTGCTCATAGGCCGGGATGAGCCGCTGCTGCACGAGTACCGGACCGTCCTCCGCCTACCTCTGCCCGGGGCCGGTGAGACCAGGCAGGAGGCAGTATTCCGCTTCTATCGGCACGGTGATCCCAACATCGAACCGGTGAATGTGCCCAGGATTCGCGGTTACCTGGAGGAGCAACGGCGCGAGGATAGGTGATTTTTTCACCCCTGTATGCCGGCCATCGAGCTGGGATGGTGAGTCCAGCCTAATGGAGTTAGGTGTATTGGTCCTGGGCCAGAATCTGCCTCATTTCCACCCTTTTATCTTCGCGCATTTCCTGTTAGTCTGCCCACTGGTATTGACACGAGAAGCCTGCGATTGCCTTGCGCCATGACGGTGTGAACGTGCACCGTAGGTCAAAGCTGCGGTGCGCTTCACGTATGGCAGCTGCGTGGGGCGGTGAAACGGCCCATTGCTGTCCCGCAATATTCGCGAGTACAGAGGATGGTTCGCTAGTTGATGAATCTGGCGGCGGTTGGAAGCGCGACGTACGCAAGTTTGGTCCCTCGTTGTCAATGAGCTGTAAATCAGAACCGCAGAACGGCCACCCGGGACATAAGCGGGTCCATCACAGAATGCTAGCATACATTAGGTGAATGAACTGCCGCAGATAGCGGGCAATGCACGGGAGCGGGCGGGGGGGAGCAGATGGGGCCGATGACTGAGTGAAGGAAGAGGCGGTGAGCCGGAT
>PUMM01000129.1 GCA_003551365.1 Clostridia bacterium | reverse complement strand
GATTATATGATGAAATCAGTCGAGAGAACTCTGCAGGGCATACGAGAGGATGCTGAGGGAGCGCGAGCCAAAAACTTCCTGTTGCCCACGCACATGCTCCCGGCTGACGATGGGGACGAAACGCCCTTCCGGGAAGTAACCTGGAACGAGCTGCAGGCCACCTATGCGCCGGAGGATACTGACCACATTTATGTGGCGCGGCTGTTGCCCCGTGGCTCTGAGCAGGTGGTGCTCGAGCAGGTTCCGGTGCAGAGGTCGGGCGATGATTCAGTCCGCCCTGAGAGGTTGCTGGAGGCATTACTTGCCACACGGTTTGACGCTGCGGAGGGACGGGGGTTCCCCGTGTCTGATGATGTATCGCTCAGGGAGGTTAGCTTTTCGCCTGGAGACAGGAAGGCCGTCATTGAGTTCGACAGCCCCTGGTGGGAGCGGGACGATACGTGGGCGGACATTGCCCTGGATTGCCTGCGCAGCACAATGGGCAGCATATCTGATCTCAAGGAATTGGAGATCTCTGCGGGAGATGGGAGTGCGCTCAAACTTACACCCCTGAGCTCTCCCGTCAATGATCTACGGGATCATTGGCCCGAGAGGGGTGATGATGGGAGTTTGCGGCTGCATGCTGTCGGCGATGTCATGCTGGACCGCGGAGTTCGCACGGTGATTGATGAAGAGGGGAGAGACTATCCATACGAGTATGCGTCCGAGGTGTTTCATTCGGGTGATTTGACCTTCGCCAATCTCGAGTCGCCGCTGGCCGACTCCGGCGAGCCGCTGCCCGGCAAGGGAATATGGTTCCGCGGTGACCCTGAGAATGTCGCCGCACTGCATCGCGCCGGTATTGACGTGGTGAGCCTGGCCAACAATCATGCCCTGGATTATGGGCGACCGGCCTTCCTCGAGACATTTGAGCACCTGCGCGAATGGGGCATACTGGCATTTGGGGGAGGTCGGGATGTTGAGGAGGCGCATGAACCTCTCTTCTGGGAGGGTCGTGGCGTCCGTATGGCCTTCCTCGGCTATACCGAGTTTGCCGATATCTTCTGGAGCTGGGAGCACCAGGAGACCTTTGCGGCCGGAGAGGATCTGGCCGGGGTGGCTCCGCTCGACCGCGATCGGATGCTCGATGATGTGCGCCAATATCGGGATGAGGTGGATGCACTGATAGTTTCGGTGCACTGGGGGGAAGAGTACGTACCTCACCCCCCAGAGGAGCACAGCGCTCTGGGGATAGAACTGGTTCAGACCGGCGCAGATGCCATCCTGGGGCATCACCCACACGTGCTGCAGTGCGTCAATGTCGAGGACAATCGCCCGATAATCCACAGTCTGGGCAATTTCGTTTTTGACCAGACAGCCCTCCGGCGCACCGAGTCAGTCATAGCCCGCCTGGACTGGGCGCCCCATGATGACGAAGGGTTCCATATTCGGCCGTCCGGTGTGAAATTTCTTCCCTACCGCATACGAGATGGACAGCCCGCCCCGGCGGGAGGAGATGACGCGGATTCCATAATCGACTATCTGACCGAAATATCTGCGGTTTGGGGCACTGAGCTGTGGCGTGAGGGCGATGCTTTACATCTCGATCTGCCGGAGTAGCCCGCTGCGGTGATTGCCGTGACTGCGCTTTTGCTGGTGCTTGCCGGGGCAGCGGTGCTGATACCCGAAATCTTGCGGTGAGCGGCGTAGCGAACTGCTATGAACTGTCCGGAATCCCATCCCTTGCAGGGATATACGGTGATGACATACGATGTAGGCGCTAGAGGACCGTGGTTACCGCGGAAAACGTTCCCATATTGAGCAGGCATGTCATCTGCAGGTTTTTCGCTGCTCTCAACAGAATTACTCTTCATCAGGCAATGCAATCTAAGATTGTGGGAGAGGAGCAACTTCGGATGTCGCAGACAATACTGGTTGTTGATGACGAAAAGCCCATTGCGGACATTCTGGAGTACAATCTAAAAAACGCCGGTTACACAACTGTTTCAGCCTACGATGGGGAGGAGGCCGTTCGACTCTTTCGCGACTGCGACCCCGACCTCGTACTGCTGGACATCATGTTACCGCATCGGAGCGGGATAGATGTCTGCTATTTGATCCGGGAGGAAAGCGCAGTTCCGGTGTTGATGCTCACCGCCAAGGATGAAGAAGAGGACGTGGTGCAGGGGTTAGATGCTGGTGCAGATGACTACATAACCAAGCCCTTCAGCCCCAAGGAGGTTATGGCCAGGGTTCGCGCGCAGCTGCGACGCTACAATGATCAGGTTGCCTCTCCAGTCTCCAATGTCCTGGAGTGCGGTTATCTGACAATAGACATGGATCGATACCAGGCTTTTGTACATGACGAGGATGCTGGCCTGACCCGGCGGGAGTTTGAACTGCTCGCCTATCTGGCTCAGCGTGAGGGGAAGGTTGTCACCCGGAAGCAGCTGCTGGAGGAAGTGTGGGGTTACCAGTATTATGGTGATGTTCGCACAGTTGACGTCACCGTGCGGCGTCTACGGGAGAAGGTGGAGGCAGACCCATCCAGTCCTTCCATGATCGTCACCCGACGCGGCGTGGGCTACATTTTCGTCACCGGTTGAACGAGGTCGACAGCGTCAGCAAATATGGTTTCATCTCCGGGGGAGGAGATCATGCGGAGTCTTCGCGCCAGGCTGGCAGTGGTATTTTTGCTCCTGATCCTGCTTTCCATGCAGCTGGTCAGCTGGTACGTGGAACGTTCACTGGAACAGTATTATGTGGGGAACCACACCAGGAACGTCGAGCGCCAGGCTCACCTCATGGTCAGCTTTCTGGAGAGATATCTGGACGAGGATGTTCAGATGGATTACATAGCCAGCTATCTGCGCGATTACGGGCGCGAGACGGGTATGGATCTGCTGCTGCTCGATGAAGATGCCCAGGTCATCGCCGCCAGTGGCGGAATGGAGAACCTGATCGATCGTCGGGTAGTCCTGCCGGAGATAGATCGGGCCATATCTGAGGGCAGTGCATCGCGAGAGATTCGTGAGCGGGAAGGAAGGCAGGACCCGGTGCTTTCTCTGGCCATGCCGGTTTCGGGTGGGGG
This sequence comes from Clostridia bacterium, assembly GCA_003551365.1. Taxonomy (GTDB): domain Bacteria; phylum Bacillota; class Sulfobacillia; order SLMV01; family SLMV01; genus PWGR01. The sequence goes on along the minus strand of PUMM01000129.1, from coordinate 3,119 downwards.
AGAGGAAATGATCGTCGGCGCCCTGCATATCAATGCCTCTCTGAGTGGCGTCTATCAGACCCTGCACGACATCCGTTCAATCCTGCTCGGGGCTACTGCGCTGACCCTGGCAGTGACGGGAGTGATCGCCTTCGTATTGGCCGGGACCATTACCGGTCCCGTCGGTCAGATTACGGAAAGGGCCCGGCAAATTGCGGCCGGTCATTTTGAAGAAAGGATAGACGTCCAGTCGGGGGACGAGATCGGCGAGTTGGCCACCATGTTCAACTACATGGCCAAGCGATTGCACCAGACTCTGTCCGATGTGTCCGAGGAGAAGCGCCGGCTGGAGGTAGTTCTGAGCAACATGGCTGACGGAGTAGTGGCCATGGATCCGGAAGGATACATAATGCTGGTCAACCCACGCGCCGCCGCGATACTCAACCGGGGCACGGAGCATCTTCTGGGCAAGCGCCTGGAGGAGGTCCTGAGTGACGTTCCGCTGGAGTCACCCATACGGGAGACCCTGTATTCCGCCGAGGACATAACGCTCCGGTTTGAGGTCGAGGAAACCCGACGCATCATCCGGGCGCACCTGGCTGCCATTGTGACTGGTGACGAGGGAGATGGCCCGCGGGGCATGGTCATGGTCCTGCAGGACATCACCGAGCAGGAGAGGGCCGAACAGCGCAGGAAGGAGTTTGTTGCCGACGTCAGCCACGAACTCAAGACCCCCCTCACCACTATTAAGAGCTATATGGAGACGCTAATGAGCGGCGCACAGGATGATGAAGAGGTCAGCGAAACCTTCATGCAGGTAGTCGTGGACGAGACTGACCGCATGACGCGAATGGTGAAAGACCTGCTGGATCTCTCACTCATTGATTCCGGCGAGATGCAGTGGGAGGAGGACCGGTTCAACCTGCCCAGTTTGATTGATGATTCCTGTGGTAAGCTGGCGCCGCGCGCGGATGACAAGGAGGTTTCTCTCGGTTATCGTGGTTCCGAGGCTATGCCGCCCCTGCGAGGTGATCGCGATCGCATTGAGCAGGTTCTGGTTAACCTGATAGGCAATGCTGTTGAGTATACTCCGCCCGGCGGGCAGGTGCGGGTCAGCTGGCGCAGGGATGGAGATTTCGCGCGGGTCACGGTATCTGATACCGGCGTGGGTATCCCAGAGGAGGATCTGTCGAGGATATTTGAACGTTTCTACCGGATCGACAAGGCGCGTGCCCGGGCCGGCAGCGGGGGAACCGGTCTGGGTCTGGCCATTGCGCGTGAGATAGTGGAGTCACATGGTGGCGAAATCTGGGCAGAAAGCGAGGAAGGGGTGGGGACAACCATGGAATTCTCCCTGCCCGTAGCGGAGCGGGATGAGGAGGCGATGATCAGTGCGGACGACGATGGCTGAAAAGCTGTTCGAACTGTCGAAGACAGTGCTGCTCATTGCTCTGGTGGCCTCATCCGTCTTCCTCAGCTATGAGCTGTGGTGGCGACCCAGTCCGACGTCATCATTGCCTCCCGCGCTTATGGGTGGAGAGGAGCAACAGATGCGGGATACGCTACCGCAAAGCATATTTGCCCCTTCTGCTCTCGTCTATCACGATGGCGAAGAGTCACACAGGTTGATTCCCGAGGGTGAACATAAGAAATCTGCCATCGATCTGTATGGGCAGGTGATGACTACTCTGCGGCCGGAGAATCTGGAGCGCATCACTGATGAGGGTAAGGAGAGGCAGCTGACGAGGCGTCAGTTTGACCAGGAAGGGGTCACCATGTTTCTGCCCGGTGAAATCCCGATGGACCTGTGGATGGATGTCATGGGAGCCGATGGTGATTTTCCTACCGCTGCCGTGGATCGCCTGTTCTTCTATATCACCGACGAACCGCTGATGCTCAATCTCTACATATATACCGATCGGGGATGGTATCACACGCACTGGAGCGTGGTGGATGATCTGGATGATTATGAGGGTTCTCCTCCCTTCGGTCCGGAACTCGCTGAGGACGAAGCCTCAATAATCTCGCGGTGGGCCAGCCACATTCGGGAGGGTGCCGGAGTGGTGGGCGAGTCGATGGTTGTCATCGAAGGGTGGCAGGAGCTGCGCATGTCACCTCTGTTGAGCATACCCGAAGTCGATATGCAGGTTGAGGCTCACACGGCACGCAGCAAGTTTCGGGACAAAGACGGGCAGGTGATGGGCTTCTTTTCCGATTCTGCAGGCGTGCGGGAGCGTAGCGAACCGGATGGTTCGACCATTTACACGGACGGGTATCGCAGCTTGCAGGTTACACGAGAGGACAAATTTATTTATACCCTCATTAATCCTGAGAACGAGGTCGAAGAGCAGATTGAAATCAGTAAGAAGACCATGCTCCGCGAGGCCTGGAGTTTTCTGCGCCGGGTAATGGGTGACGAAGTGGAGCGATTGCGGCTTGCCCGGGTGGAATCGCACATTGCGCGGGGAACCCTCGATCTGGATGAAGGAGTACCGGCTACGGAGGGTTACACTTTTCATTTTTCGCAGCTATTTGCCGGCCTGCCCCTGGTGGACGATGAGGGACCGATATCGGTGCAGGTTGACAAACATGGTGTGCGGCGAGCGGTGCTGTTCCCCCTGGAAGAGATCTCTGAGCTGCAGAGGGCACCAGCGGAGACTCCGATTAGTGCCATTGAGGAATGCTATCAGGATGTCCGTGATCAGGTGGCCGGCAATGATGCCAGCATTGAGCGTGTTCATCCCGTGTACTATCCTGCGGATATCGATGACGGCGATCACGTGGTGCGCCCAGCCTGGTATGTCGATCTGGGTGATCTGGGCTGGTTCGTCGTGGACTCCATGAGTGGCGACATTTGGCGCAAGCCGCAATGATTGGCGAGTGGTGATAGATATTGGATTGGGCCAGAGCAAAGACCATATTGATAATATGCTTCTTGGCGGGTAACGTAATATTGAGCTATCAGCTCTGGACGGAGCATCGACATTCTGCCGCCCTCGATGACGTCTTGCCGCGAATCGAGAGACAGGTGGATGGTCTGGCCGAGCAGCTGGAAGCGACCCTGCAGCGGATCTCGGAAGGGGTGATCAGCTACGACGCGCAGTGGCGGTTCACCTACCTCAACCCGGCCGGCGAGCGGT
>PUMM01000148.1 GCA_003551365.1 Clostridia bacterium | reverse complement strand
GTCTTGATCCTACCCCATAGGGACTCGACCCACGGGTTACCCTTGGCCCCTGTCTCCGAGTAGGAGACCTGCGCTGAAGATTCGATGAGCAGCGTTCTGAGCCATTCATAGCTGGTGTAGACCGAATCCTGATCCTGGTGTACGATCATGTCCTTCGCATCGACGTCAATATCTGCAAACGCTTCACAAGCGCTGTCCCAACAGTTTTTGGCCAGTTCACGGTTTCGCCTGGGCCCAACTGCCCAGCCCGGTGCCCATTTACTCGCGACATCCACCAGGGCGGTGAACCATGCCTTCCTCGTACCACCCGCGTAACGCAACTCGGTGAAGTCTGTGGAGAAGACCTGCAACACATCCCACTCACGACCGCTCACCAGATCCAGATCTCCCGCATTCTCCTGCAGAATCCGCTGCACTTCGCTCGGCCGATGTTTCGGTACGTGCCGCTTGAGACCCAGGTTGGTCTCCTGCAGCAATCTCCGGATGCGCTTTGCGTTGATCTTCTCACCCGTACGAGCTTCCAGCTCCGGCTTGAGACGCCGGTAGCCGTATCCTGGGTTCTCCACGATAGCCGCGTGCAATTCCTCCTTCAATTCCTCCTCTTGCTCGTCAACCGCTTCCTCCCGCTTCCTCCGGTAATGCCAGGTCCCCTTCGATAAGGCGAGCGCCTCGCAGCAACGGTTCAGGCCGTACACGTGCCGATGCTGTTTTATCAGGGTCACCTTCTCGTTCACAGTCAGCGCTCGCCCAAGATATTTTTTAACAGGGCAATCTCCACTTCTTTCTTGCCGAGGATGCGCTCCAGATCCGACACCTTCTTCTCGTAGTTCTTGACCTCCTCCTTGCCGCCGAATACCTCGGCGCCTTTGTCGAGAAACTGCTTCTTCCAGTTGGAGAGGGTAACCGGGTGTACATCATATGCCCGAGCGATCTCGGAAAGAGGCTTGTCCGACTTCAATGCCTCCAGGGTGACCTGAAACTTGAATTCTGGGCTATACTGCTTCCTTGATTTTGCCATTCCGTTTCTCTCCCCTCGGGGAGAGAATACCACTCCACCTACTCACCCACAATTTGCCCCACCGATAGTGCTCCCGGTGGTTCGAATTCAGGGGCGCACCTCGAGATATGATCACTGCTTGTGGAGTCTCTCCGGAACGACACGCACACCGAGAACATCTTGCGTTATGCAAGTGTCAGCTGTGGCTTTCTGTCGAATCTCGGCATGCACAGGCCGGTGCTGCCCGGGTCGACATCTCAGCATGTCATGCAATATCTGGTGATATACCTTTTACCGGAAGCACGCAACCGGGGGCTCAGGCCAGGAGCGCAGCTGGCGGGGTGAGGTCACCCGTTGCTGCTGCCTCGCCGACGTTTTGCATGACACCTCAGAGGACTGTCGCCACAGGCAGGCTGTCAGAATATAGATGAATGAGCATCTCGCGCACCTGCTCATGATTCGCCAGCTGCGGGTCGTCAGATAGGAGCCTGCGTGCAGCACCAGTCACTGCGCGTTGAAAGCGGGAACTGGTGAGATACTCCGGGAACATCAGCTGGGGCATACCGTGTTGAAAGGAAGAGAAGAAGTCACCCATGCCGCGAATATTCATGTCCGCACGTGCGATTTTCGCCCCATCATGCGTTTGCTCCAGCATGCGCAGCCTGTCGAGTGCGTCACCCTCGGCGCACTGTCCGGGAATCAGGTAACATATCCCCTGTGCCTCACCCCGCCCGATGCGCCCGCGCAACTGATGCAGCTCAGCCAGGCCGAAACGCTCTGCGTTTTCCACCACCATCATCCGGGCGCGCGATATGTCCAGGCCCACCTCAAGAACGGTCGTTCCGACCAGCACATCAATATTGCCATCCCGGAACCCGGTCAGTCGCTCCGCACGCTCATGCGGACACATCCGCCCATGCACACTGGCGACACTGATCCCTGGGAGCGCCTCGCACAGGCGCCGAGTCACCGAGATGACACTCGCAACATCATCTCCATCGTCATCTATGGACGGGCAGACTACGTATACTCCGCCTTCCTCTCGCACACACCGGCGCAGGTGGTTGAGAAGCTGCGCGCGTTCACTGCCATCCACAATCTGGGTGGTTACCTCTCCCCGTCCCCCCGGCAGTTGATCGATGGTACTCACAGATACCCCTCCCATGAGCACACCGGCCAGGGTGCGCGGAATCGGAGTGGCAGACATGAGCAGAACGTCTGACCGGGGATGAGAGCGCTGCAGCATAGCACGCTGCCGCACGCCAAACCTCTGCTGCTCATCAATTACGAGCAGGCTCACATCATCTATCTGCCAACTGAGAAGGGCGTGGGTTCCCACAATTACCCGGGCATCCGGCACGGACTCCTGTTGGCCACCCACCAGTGGGGCGACCTTCACCCCAAGGGTCTCAACCTGTTCAGACAGGGTGGCGACGTGCTGCTCAGCCAGCAAACGGGTGGGAACCAGCCACAGGGCGCGGCCATGGTTCTCGACGGCCCTGAGGCTGGCCCATGTGGCCACTACCGTCTTGCCACTGGATACGTCTCCCTGCAGGAGTCGGTGCATCCGACGAGCAGAAGCCATATCTTCGTCAATCTCCCGGATCGCCCTCTGCTGCGCCCCGGTGAGATCAAATGGAAGTCCATCGAGGAAGGAGGAACTGAGATGAGGATCCGCTCCATGTGCTGTCCCGGACTCACGCCGCCTGACGCGCCCGGCGGTGCGCAATGCGATGTGAAAGAGGAGAAAATCGAGGAAGGCCAGACTCAAGCGCGCCCGCTCTGCCTCTCGCGGGGTAATGGGGCGGTGGACGGTTCGCAGGGCCCGCGGGAGATGAAACAGCTCGTGTCGCCCCAGTGCGGATGGCGGCGGAACGCGGGGTATGCTGTCTCCCAGACGATCGAGTGCTCTCCGTACGAGTTTCTCCAGCATCCCGCTGCTGAGTCCCTCGGTCGTGGGGTATATGGGGCGAACATCGGCGCGGGCGGACAGGCTTATCTGTTCACCGGCACACTCGAGAACATCCCCCTTCATCTCCCACTCCCCGTAGATGCTCACCACCGATCCGCGCTTGATCTTCCCCGGAAGCCACCGCCGCCCGAAGAGGACGGTACGCGCACTGATGCCTCCACAGTCCAGCTCGATCGCCGTTCTGGGCACTCTCCCCCTGCCGCGGTGCGTGAGTCTCGTGACTGTACCGCACAGGGCAAAGGTCTCCGGGAGAGCCAATCGCTCCGGATCCTGTGGGGGACGCCAATCCTCATAGCGGAGAGGAAGATGCAGGAGTAGATCCGATATCGTCTCGATACCCAGGCGCAAAAGCTGACGGGAACGCGCCGGCCCCACGCCCCGCAAACCAGTCACCGGTTCTTGTGCAGACTCGCCCGGAATTCCCAGCATAGAAGATCACTCACCGCAGTGCGGCGATGAAATGGTAGTGATCCTGGCCGCCAAAAGCTACTTCAATCTGCAGGCTGCCATACCTACCATCGATTTGCTCCCGCAGCCTGTCGACAACCGACTCACTGACCATCGCCCCCCAGAAGACGGTCAGGTGTCCGCGGGAATCCTCACTGGCATCCAAAAGATCAATCAGAACGTCCACCGGGGAATCACCCACCGCCACGAGTTCTCCGTCGGCAAAACCGATAATGTCGCCGCGATTGAGAGACAGACCAGAATAGCTGCGATCATCCACGGCGTGGGTCACTTCCAGGGCACAAACGCCGCCAACTGCATCGTGCATTCGTCGCTCCATCTCATCCGGGGTGAGCTGTTCGCACTCTGCTCGCACGGACATGAGTGCGGCCAAACCCTGCGGTATGTTTCTGGTGGGTATCACGGACACCTCGCAGCTGCTGAGCTCTCCCACCTGTTCGCAGGTGAGAATAACATTCGGGTTATTGGGAAGCAGAAATACCCGATCACAGCTGGCATGATCCTCAACGGCGGCCAGAATATCCTCAGTACTGGGGTTCATCGTTGGACCGCCCTCCACGACATTGCTGGCGCCGAGGTTGAGGAAAGTGTCCCGCAGCCCCGGTCCGGCTGCAGTTGGTATGATTGCCACCGAGCCATCCGCCCCCCGGCTGGAGGCGGAATTGGTCGATTGCCGCTGCATATTCTGTATCTGCCCATCCACCAGCTCACCCCACTCTGAGCAGGACTGCAGAACAGCCACTGGATCGGCCGTGTGAATGTGAACCTTGGTCAGTCCGCTCTCGTTGACGATGATGAGACTGTCCCCCAGATCTTTTAGGGCTCGTCCACAATCACGAGATACTCTATCTTCGGACTCCAGCAGGAGAACCACATCGTAGGGGTGCTCGAGCGGTCCATCGTCGACAGCTTTCGATGGCTGCGTCTCCCCTTGCGGGGCGCCACGAGCGCGGTGCTCTCCCCGCAGCCCGCTGACCGCCCCCTGCAGTATACACACCAGACCCCGCCCCCCGGCATCCACCACACCCGCTTCCTTCAGAACATCCAGCATATCCGGCGTACGATCAAGAGCCTCCTGCGCCATCTCCACTGACGCGCGCGCCACCTCCAGCAGGTCACCCGCACGCCCGGCGGATTCCTGTGCCGCTGCAGCCGCCTCGCGGGCAACCGTGAGAATGGTGCCCTCTACTGGGCGCATCACCGCACTGTAAGCCGCCTTAACTCCCGACTGCATGGCACGTGCAACCTTTGGGGCGGAACAGGCATGCTCACCGTCCACGCGCGCCGCAAACCCCCGCAGCAATTGGGAAAGAATAACTCCCGAGTTACCGCGGGCACCCATGAGCGAACCCATGGACACCTCGTCGGCCACCTCGCTGAGAGATGCACACGGGTCGGATATGTGTTCAATTGCTGATTCCAGGGTGGCAACCATATTTGTTCCGGTGTCTCCGTCGGGCACCGGATACACATTGAGCGAATTGACTTCGTCACAGTGCAAGCGCAGGTCTTCCAGAGCAGCCACCAACACCCTGTAAAACGTCTCTCCATCCATCTCTTCGCAGGCCCGATCTCCGATCAAATCAGTCATGGATATGTGTCACCTTCACTCCGCGCACGTGTACATCAACCCGCAGTACCGGGATTCCCGTACAGTGCCCGACCACATACCTCACCTTTTCTCGAATATTTCGTGCCACTTCTGCAATGTTGACTCCGTAGCCGACGATAATATTCACGGTAATGGCCAGACCATCCTCCTCAGACAGAGTTTGCACCCGCACTCCCCGGGCCAGATGTCTCTGTCCCAGCGCCGCGGAGAGGCCGTCCTGCAGATTCTGCGATGCCATACCCGCCACGCCGTAGCACTCGGTTGTTGCCATGCCCGCCAGATTACTTACCAGAGAATCGCTGAGCGTGATGCTCCCGATCGTCGTGTCAATCCTGTGCGTCATACCCCAATCCCTTCCGACGCGATAATCAGGGCATCGGCGTCTCGACGCCCCGTCCTTTCGCTGGTAGAATACTCAGTGTAAACTTAGTACATCTTCTGATAAAACACAATGCCTGGAGGCGACCTGTATGGCCAAGAGATGCGACATCTGCGAAAAAGGCAAGCTGAGTGGCCACCACGTGAGCCACGCGATCAACCGCAACAAACGCACATTCAAGCCGAACATTCAGAAGGTTCGAGTGAAGTTTGATGGTGGGCAGGTCAAAAAGATGAACGTCTGCACCCGCTGCCTGCGCTCGGGCCGCGTGCAGAAGGCTCTGTGAGCAACCCTTGCTCATGCAGAACGCGTCCGCTGGCAAATGCGGACGCGTTCGTTTCCCCCTTTGCCTCACCTCATCCCGAATAGCCCCAGTATGAACTGAAGAATCCGGCCCAGGAAGGTGGGCAGTCTGACGACCATCACTCGCATGATGCTCCCCCCTGCACATGTCCTTCATCTGCCCATTAAGAATAGGCCCCCCGCTATCAGACCCACTCCCAGTGCCACCGGCCAGAACCATCCCGGCAGAATCAGGGCCAGCACCAGTGCACCGACGCCAATCAATGTGGGTCCCAACCAGCTTCTCCTGTACCGCCAACCCAGTCCTCTCCGCCGCATCTTGCAGCCTCCTCGGCTCAATCAGTATATGGCACTGCACTGATTTCGTGCGCGCAGCCAGTCAGCTGCCGCGGAGGGTGCGGATGGCGGCGGGCGCATCGGCGGCCGAGAAGAAGCACGAACCGGAGACAAGAAGATTGGCACCGCAATCTCGCAGAAGAGCGGCATTGTCCAGATCCACGCCCCCGTCGACGCATATGCGGACGTTGCGATCTTCAATGATCTGCGCGACACGCTGAACCCGCTCAAAGGTGCCCGGGATGAACCTGGCGCCGGAAGAACCCGGGTTGACGCCCATGATGACGACTTCATCGACCACATCACACACCAACCGGAGATCCTCCAGTGATTGGCCCGGATTGTAAGCTATGCCGGAACGGGCGCCGAGATGGCGAATTTCCTCCAGCAGCCTGTGGCAGTGAGGGGAAGCCTCGCGGTGGAAGGCAATTATGTCAGCACCTGCATCGGCAAAAAGAGGAATGATGTCGGCGGGATTGTCCACCATCAAATGTATCTCCAGATTCAACTGGGTTTCCTCGCGTAGCTTCCTCACCAGTTCGGGTCCGAAGCTCAAATTGGGCACGAAATGCCCATCCATCACATCAATATGCAGAAGATCAGCCCCTGCCTCCTCTGCCAGGCGGACCCCATCTATGACTCGCGCCGGGTCAGCGGAAAGGAGCGAGGGAGAAATGAGTACCCTGTTGAGGTCCTCCCAGTCATCCACCAGAGACATTGCTGCATCGCCTCCTAATCCTCCCGGAATGTTATGGATTCTATGGGTGAATCATCACTGTACACGAAAACCCGCGCGGCCTCCCCGGACCAGTAAACACTGAGCTCCATTTCGCTGCCACCCTCCACACGGTCGTGAAAGAGGACGCGGGTACTTTCGGCATCAATTAACTCTACCCTGATCATCTGCTCGGCGGGTTCATCCGGCACTGAGATGGTGATTGTATCTTCATTGAGATCACGATCCGGTCCCTCACTCACTGTCAGCGTCACTGTATCGCCAGCGGCGACCTCCGTTCCCGGTGCCGGATCCTGATCAATTATGCGGCCCTCGGGCATGTCAGCCGTCTCACGGACCACCCGCACTCGCAGCCCCTTGTCATCCAGCGCCTCCCGGGTGGGATCCTCTGCCTCTCCTATGTAGCCGGGCAGATCGAATGGCCTGGGCTCCGGCCCCTTGCTGATCTCAAGGATAATCTCGCTACCGCGCTGCACGCGCGACGCGGGCTCGGGGATTTGATCGATCACATGGCCGGAGGGTACTTCATCGTGGTACTCGTCGGAAAAATCAACCGATAGCCCCTCATTCTCCAGAGTGACCTGCGCCGAAAGCTTGGACTCACCGATTACATCCGGCACACCACCATCCACCCACTGCGGCCCCTCGCTCACGGTCAGCTCCACGGTGTGGCCGCGCCGGACCTCACTCCCGGTATCGGGTTTTTGGCTCAACACATGATTGGCGGGAACATCCTCATCATGCGTGGAGGCGACAATTTCCGCAGTCAGGCCATGTTCTTCCAGCACTGCTTCAGCCGTGGGTACCCTCTCACCCTGCACATCGGGTACCTCCACAACCGGGACGGCAAACCAGTCCCAAACCCAGTACGCGCTGTAACCGACCACCGCACTGGCAGCCAGAAGGAGCAGGATCCAGATGAAGGCGGTCCACCCCCAGCGCCGGCGCGGGGGCTCCAGCTCCTCCCGGGAATCCCGCTCATCTCTATAACGCTGGGCACCCCGGTCGCGGGGCCTGCGAACCATCGAGGATTCGCCTGCACCAATCGAACCATCTGAACGACTCACCACGCGCGTGTCGTCATCATCCCGGTGAGTTCTCCGGCGTCGAGTCGGAGCCCTCCCCTGGCGGGCGTCATCCAGGGCGGCACGCATCTGCTCAGCACTGGCATAGCGTTCCCCGGGATCCTTGGCCAGAGAGGACATGATGGCATCCGCCAGTGGGCGCGGGACGTCCGGGCGCACCTGATCGATTGGCTCGGGCTCGTCATTCATCTGTCGCAGCGCCACACCTATAGTGCTGTCACCATCAAACGGCACTGTGCCGGTGAGCATTTCGTACAGGACAATTCCCACACTGTACAGATCTGACCGGGAATCGGTGTGACGACCCCGCGCCTGTTCCGGCGACATGTATCGCACAGATCCAACTATTTTGTCTCCCGGCACGAAAGTGCCAGTTCCCTGCGCGCGGGCTATGCCGAAGTCGGCAACCTTGATCCGGCCAGACTCGTCAATCATCACGTTATCCGGCTTGATGTCCCGGTGTATGACACCGTTGTGGTGTGCACACTCCAGAGCACCGAGTATCTGGTCGGTGATGTCCAGAGCCTCGAGCGGATCGAGACTGCCCCGTTCGGCCAGAATATTCTTCAAGCTCCGGCCACTCACCAGCTCCATGATTATGTAGGAAATATCGAGGTCCTCATCCTGACCCACATCATATATATTGACTATATTGGGATGAGACAGCCGCGCTGCCGCTCGGGCTTCACGGCTAAAATGGCGGAGAAACTCCTCGTCGTCAGCGTACTGGTTGCGGAGAACCTTAATGGCCACGTCCCGGTGCAGATAGGAACAGTGAGCCCTGTAAACAACCGACATACCGCCACTGCCAATCCGCTCCTGTATTTCGTATCGGTCCCCCAGGACCTGTCCGATCACCGACCATTTCACCCCCGACAAACGTGTCCGCTCCGGACCCCGTCGCCAATACTACTGCCCCGAAGCATCCAGGCGTCTTCGCAACTGCCCACATCCGGCATCTATGTCCAATCCGGAGGATCGACGTACTGTTGCATTCATCCCGAGTTCGCGCAATGCCCGGCAGAATCTGTTCATTGCATCCTCGGTCGACGATCTATACTCGCTACCCGGGACGGGATTGAACGGAATCAGATTTATGTGGCAGGCGAGATCATCCAACAAGATGGCCAGCTCGCGTGCCAGCTCCGGGTAATCGTTTACTCCTTCAATCATAGCATACTCAAAGCTGACTCTTCGCCCAGTACTTATTGTATATTCTTTACAGGCCGGGATGAGCTCCTCCAGTGGATATTTCTCGTTCATCGGCACCAGCTGATTTCTAAGGTAATCATTGGGGGCATGCAGAGAAATGGCCAGCGTTATCGGCAGATCTTCCCTCGCCAACCGACCAATCTCCGGGATCAGTCCCACGGTGGACAGAGTGATGCGGCGGAAGCTGATCCCGGCCCCCTCCTCATCACCGAGAAGCCGGATAGACCGGAGCGCATTGGCGTAGTTCAGAAGCGGTTCGCCGCTGCCCATGAGAACCGCATGCGAAATGCGCTCTCCCGCGGCATCGAGTCGCCTCTGAATCTCGAACCACTGTCCGGTGATCTCCGCCGGGCTGAGGTCCCGGAGGAAACCATCCATGCCCGAGGCACACAACGGACAGCCCACGGGACATCCCACCTGCGTGGATAGACATATGGAGTTACCGTAGTCCCGGCGAATCAGCACACTCTCAACAATCTCGCCGTCACTCAGTCCGAGCGCAAACTTCTCCGTCCCTCCCTGACCAGCGCGGTGATCGACTATCTGCAGGTCATTAATGCACGCCGTATCCGACAGCCGCTGCCGGAGAGAGGACGGAAGATTGGTCATGGCAAAAAAATCGGGCTCTCTGTGCTGGTATATCCACTCCATGAGCTGCTGCCCGCGAAAGGAGGGCTCTCCCATCTGCCCCACAAACTCCTCCAGTTCACTGCGCGTACGGCCCAGTAAGACGGCTCGCCGCATTTACGAATCTACCTCCCCGTGTCGACGCAATCTGGCCAAAAAGAATCCGTCCGTGCCGTGCCGGTGGGGCAGGAGCCCCAGCATGCCCTGCTTCGCTTCCTTTCGCAGGCCGGCCGGAAACGAACTGGGAAACTGCTCCATATCAAAGTCGCCATTACCCTGCAGGAACCACCGGACAACCTCTTCGTTTTCGGCCGACAGCACTGAACAGGTGCAGTACAGCAGCACGCCTCCATTTCGGACACGTCGGGCAGCGGACGCAAGGATCTCTCTCTGCAGCTTCTGCATGCGACCCGCGATGTCCTCGTCTCTGTGCCAGCGTGCATCCGGATGACGGCCAAAGATGCCCGTGCCGCTGCATGGAGCATCCACCAGAACCAGGTCAAATTGCCCACTGTCCGGCGCAGGTGATCGGGCATCGACACATCTGGTGCGCACTATGTCGAGGCCGAGACGCCGGCATTCGCGCAGCGCCACCTTCAACTTGAACTGGTGCAGATCCTCGGCAACGATGTCTCCGCAATTGTCCATGATTTCGCCCAGGTATGATGTCTTTCCCCCCCGGCCGGCGCACGCATCGAGCACCCTGATGCCCGGCTCGGCGCCTGCCGCCACAACTGCCAGCTGCGATCCCTCACTCTGTACGGAGACCAGGCCATCCCGATGAACCTGCAGATAGTGGGGCGAACCAGATGATTCCCAGTACAGGCCGTCCGGAGCCCACTGGGCGCTGCTGGCCGCTGTATCATTGTCCGCCAGTCTCCTCCGTAGATCATCCCGGGATATTCTCCTGCGGTTGACGCGTAGGTCCACCGTCGGAGCTTGATTGTTGGCCCGACATAGCTCGAGAGCCTCCTTCACACCATAATCTGCGATCAAGCTCCGCACTACCCACTCGGGATGACTCTCCCGCACTGAGATCCACTGCACCGGATCCTCGTCGCACGACGGGTATTTCAGCTCATTTTTGGACCGGGCAACATTGCGCAGTATGCCATTTACCAGACCAGTGGCGCGCCCATGTCCGGCGCGCCGTGCTGACTGAACTGCCCGGTCGCAGGCTGCATAGGCCGGAACGCGCATGTAGAGCAGCTGGTACAAACCCATGCGTAGTATGTTGCGAACGGGAGGGTCCAGATCCTTCACCGGATAGCGGCTGAATCGCCCAATCACATAATCCATCTCCAGCCGTCGGCGCAGAGTTCCATAGGCGAGCTCCGTGATGAAGGCCGCATCCCGCACATCGAAGCTACCCTGCTTCAGGAGTCCCCGCAGAACCTCCGAGGCCCACGCGCCCTCCTCTACTCGCTTCAGTATCTGTAGTGCCGCGTCGCGCGGCGTACGTATGCTGCTCATACTGCGCTCATCACCTCATCACCGGGTTGCGCCACCGTTCGCCGCCGGTGTGGACAAAAAACCCCTCCGGGGTTCTCCCCACTAGGAGGCTAAACGGAAAGACCGGGCCCCGCCCGGAAAAAATCGGTGATATCCCCAGAATTGCCACGCCCTGCACGTCGATACTCGTGGTGAAAAGACGCTGCACCCACGTGCCCAGAAGGGGAGAAATGAGCAACAACGCCAGCCCCCCGAGCACGACAGTTCCCAGCTGCAGGCGACCACCGGCCAGTAGAACGATGAGGTAGAGAACCGCAAATACCAGGTTAGCGACTGCCCGAGAGGTGCCGCACTGGCGGTGCACGGCCAGATGATGCTCGCCCCGGTGCAAACGCATCAGGGCCTCACCTGCGGCCCTCCGCAGCAGGCGTTTATCCCCCCAGTTACGAATGAAAAAGCCATCCTCTCGCGCCATGCCCCCCAGGTTCTGCGCTCCATATCTCCGTTGCAACACATTGATCGTGGCGTGTTCGAGAGCATGATTGCGGCGCAGCCGCGGGTTGATTGCTATGGAAATGATCTGTCCCGGAATATGCACAATGTCCAACAGGCCAGTAATCATCAGCTTGAGCGGCAGGATGAACAGAATGAGGAACAAAAACGGAAGAATGATCCAAAGTGCCAGCAGAGTGAGAAAACCCATCAGTTACGGCGCCCCCGCAGAAGAAGCAGGTACACAAACTGCATGAGCGCCATGAGGGCGGCAGCCAGATAGGTCAGCGCCGCAGCGTTGAGGACCTTCTGAACTCCCCGCCGCTGCTCACCCTGGACGTAACCTCCAGCCTCCAGTGCATACATGGCGCGAGAAGAAGCGTTGTACTCCACCGGCAGGGTCACCAGTTGGAACACCAGTGCTGCCCCAAAGAAGACGATCCCCAGACTCATCAACATTTCCCCGGCGGTGCCGGCAATGAGCAGTCCGATGAAAAACAGGGGAAATGCCATCGACGAACCGAACTGGGTTACAGGAATGATGGCGTTGCGCATGCCGAGCCAAACATATCCAGTGTAGTGCTGAATGGCGTGCCCGGCCTCGTGCGCAGCGATGCCGAACGCCGCGAGAGACTGTCCACTGTAAACGCTGGGAGACAACCGCACAGTCCGATCCCGGGGGTCGTAGTGATCCCCCAGCTGACCGCCATCGATCTGCTCCACCCTCACGTCATCTATGCCCGCATCCAACAGAAGCTCGCGTGCCACTTCGGCGCCGGTCTTGCGGGCCGAAGCTCTCACCTGAGAGTAACGCTCAAACGCCCCACGCACCCTGGACTGGGCGACGTGCGCCAGAATGACAACCGGCATGATCAGAATCAGATAAAGCGGGCCAAACCAAAACATGGTCCACATCCTCCTCGTCCAGAATTCGCTGTAGGGCCATGGTCAACGAGGCTACATTCACATCTGTATTATAACATGGTCCCTCGGGGCGGTCATTTACAACCCCGATGACGGGAATCCTGGCGACATCACGAATACCTTCCGCCAGTTCTCGCTCACAGGCCACGGCTATAATTGCCCTGGGGCGAATCTGCTGCACAAAACGGCGGGCCTGGGTTCCCCCTGTAGAGACGCGGACGGCGACTCCCAGTGGCCCGGTAACCTCCAGTATGCTGGCCAGGGCGCACTCACCACAACCGCGACACTGTTCCGGGTCCTGCGTAACCTTGTGCACACAATCAGCCCACTGCAGGCAACGGGGCAGCAGTACCAGTACCTCGGTCTCGTCCACCTGCCGCACCGTCCTCTCCGCCACCGCATTGTTCACAGCAATGAATGACCCCTGCACCTCATCCCGCGAGCGCCCGAGAAGGCGTCCGGCCACAGTGGCCAGGGGCAAAACGGCGAGCAGTATCGTTTGAATCAACCTTCGCATCCAGGGTGAAATGCTCCGGTCAGTCAGAACGAACCAGATCACCGCGGCCAGCGATACACCGACGCCAACCACAAAAGCGGCCATGCCGATTTCCAGTAGAAGCACCAGCCATGTCTTGAGCGCCTCAGTGTGACGAACCAGCAGGTAGACCGCGGTCAGCCCCATGAGCACGACCAGAACGGCGGCCGCGGTCGCCATGACCACAAAGAGCCGCTTCCGCCGTCTGGTGAGAACCGTGGAGCTCCCCTCACCGTTCATCCCGCTACTCATGTGGCGTCGTGTCATCTTCGCCGAGCACCTCTCCCGCCCCGATGTCGTGTCCATTTACGAAATCGGCAATATCCATGACCCGCGATCCGGCCGGCTGAACGGCGTGAAGCAGGCAGACACCCGAACCGCACGCGACTTCTATGGCCGACCGTCCCACCCGCAGGACCTGACCGGGCTGCGCCGATTCGGCAAACTCGGACGTGGCTCCGGCCTGCAACACCTTGAGTTTCTGTCCCCGGTGCGCAGTCCATGCTCCGGGACGCGGCGAAAACGCCCGAACCCGGTTCACCACCGCCCCGGCCGGCTCATTCCAGTCAATCTTCAGTTCAGACCGGGAGATCTTCCCGGCGTAACTGGCCCGCGCTGGGTCCTGTTCTCGTGCCCCCACGTCGCCAGCGGCAATCTTCTTCAACGCCGCAATCAGGAGCTCGCCGCTCAGGGCAGCCAGACGATCGTGCAGTGCCCCGGCGTCTTCCTCCGAACCAATGGTCGTGGCCCGCTGCACAATTATGGGGCCGGCATCCATCTCCTCGCGCATGAAGAATACCGTGACTCCCGTCTCCTTCTCTCCCGCCAGCAGCTGCCTCTGAATCGGAGCCGCTCCGCGATACCGGGGCAGCAGCGAGGGATGGGCATTGATGCACCCACGCTCCGGTATCTCCAGGATCTCCGGTGTCAGTCGCCGTCCGTAGGCGCAGGTGACTATCACATCGGGTTCGAGCCATCGCAGGTGACGGGCCAGATCCTCATCATCGCCGTCCCCGGGCTGCAGCACCGGTATGCGGGCCCCCTCGGCCAGTGACTTGACCGGGGTGGGCTGCATCTGCTGTCCCCGCCCGCGCGGTCGGTCCGGAGCAGTTACGGCACCCACAACCGTACAGTTGTGCTCGATGAGCGACTGCAGGGCGTACGTACTGAATTCCGGGGTGCCCATGAACACCACCCGCAGCTGCGTCTCCGGCTCCAGGCGAATGATGCCCTCGCTGCGATCCACAAACAGGCACCCCTGCAGGTGATCTATTTCGTGCCGCAGGACTCGCGCCGACCAGCCGGTCAGATCGAGCCAGACAGTATTTCCCTCCCGGTCCTGCGCGCGCAGGCGCAGCTCCGTCGGGCGCGTAACTTCGCCCAGGTAGCCCGGGACACTGAGACAGCCCTCAAAGGCTGTTTCCTCTCCCTTTTCAACCAGTATCTCGGGGTTGACCAGTTCAATGAGTCCCTCGCCGTAGTCGACTACCACCATCTGTTTGTGTATGCCCACCTGGGAAGCGGCCAGGCCGGCGCCGCGATGGTGATACATGGTAGCGGCCATGCGATCGAGCAGCTCGCCCAGACGCCGGTTGAATTTTTCCACCGGCTCAAACTCTCGTTCCAGGCCGCGATCCCCTATCGTAATTACATCCATGCGCTCCTCGGGAGGAACAATGACACCCGAAACCTTCACCATACATCATCCTCACCACATTGAGGTGCGGCAACCCGCATCAGAGGCACAACTCCTACAACATGTTCACTGGATCCACATCCACAGCGACACGCGGATCCTGCGACCCCACAGGAACATTCTGCAACACTTCCCTCAAGCCTGCAAGAGATTCGCCGGCCAGGTCACCCTTCAATAGCAAATGCCACCGATAGTTGTCCTTGATGCGGTCGATGGGTGCCGGGGCCGGCCCCACCACCTGTACCCGGTCACCGATGACCTCTTCGATGCGCCGCCGCAGATCCTGTGCCCAGAACTGCACGCGCGCTTCGGGGCGCCCGCGGAAAAGCAGACGTACTAATGCTTTGAACGGCGGGTACCCCGCCTGCTTACGTTCTTGCAGCTCGCTCTGGTAAAATGCATCCAGATCTCCCGCAGCGGCCATCTCAACGGCCGGATGCCCGGGGGCCACAGTCTGGATGATCACCTCACCGCTGCGATCGCCCCTGCCGGCTCGTCCCGACACCTGCAGGAGCAACTGGAAAGTGCTTTCCGCGCTGCGAAAATCGGGAAAATTCAGTGCAGTGTCCGCATCAATTACGCCCACCAGCGTCACGCCGGGCACATCCCAGCCCTTGGCCACCATCTGCGTTCCCACCAGGATGTCCACGTCTCCACGCGCAAAATCCTGGTAGACGCGGCTTCGCGTTCCCTTTATGCGCGCCGCGTCAGTGTCCAGTCGCGCGACACTCGCACCGGGAAAGGCAGCGTGCACGGCAGCCTCCACTTT
Source organism: Clostridia bacterium (assembly GCA_003551365.1). Lineage (GTDB taxonomy): Bacteria > Bacillota > Sulfobacillia > SLMV01 > SLMV01 > PWGR01. Next base: position 7,625 of record PUMM01000148.1, on the reverse strand, counting down.
CTGCGTGCCCGACCCGCGCCGAACCAGTCGGTGACCTGAACAGCTCGAACACTGTGTGGGAACCGGGATACGTCGGTCACAGTAGTGGCAGCGCAGTCCCTCTCCCCGCCGGTGGTAGGTCATGGTGACGTTGCAGTGAAGGCACTGAATGACCTCACCACAGTCACTACAGAGCAGAAAGGAAGAGTACCCTCTCCTGTTGAGAAACAGCACGGACTGTTCGCCGCGCCGCAGGCGCTGCAGTATGGCGCGGTGTAACCCCCGGCTGAATATGCTGCGGTTGCCCGCCGCCCATTCCTCCCTCATGTCCACCACCCCCACTTTGGGCATGGCCCGCCCGTCTATCCGGCGCGGAAGGGAGAGGTGCGAGCTCGCGCCAGAGCTGGCGCGGTGATAACTCTCCAGACCGGGAGTAGCTGATCCGAGCAGGAGAGGACATCCGGCCTGAGCGGCCCGGCGTCGGGCCACTTTCCTGGCATGGTAACGGGGAGGCGAGCCCTGCTTGTATGCAGGATCGTGCTCTTCATCCAGGACAATCAGCCCCAGATTCCGACAGGGAGCAAATACCGCCGAACGGGGACCGAGAGCAACGTCGGCATCGCCCCGATGCAGGCGATACCACTCTGCAGCGCGCTCCTTGCGGGTGAGTTCGCTGTGCAGCACAGCCACCCGATCACCAAAGCGTCCCCTGACCCGGGCCACCATCTGGGGAGTGAGAGAGATCTCCGGCACCATGAGAATGGCACTGCAATCCTCACCCAGAGCCACGGCAATGGCCTGCAAGTATACCTCAGTCTTCCCGCTGCTCGTCACTCCGTGCAACAGAAATTCCTCCGACTCACCTCGAAGTATGGCCGGTTTGATTTCCGCCATGACTGCCGCCTGATCATCCGTAAGCTGATCTGGAGGCGCATACTGGTACTCCGTCTCGCGAGCTCGACTGGAGCACTCCACCTCGCGCCAATGCAGAATGCCTTTCTGTATGAGGGCATCAACGACAGATCCGCTCACCCCGGTCCGTCGACACAGCCTCGCCCGGGTGGCGGGAACACCGAGTCGCAGGGCCGCCAGCAAAACCTGCTTCTGTTTGTCGGAGAGGGTGATCTCGGCAGCCACCCGTTCGGGGGATTGCACGGACGGAACGAGCCTACGCTCAGTACCGCGGCTCTCGCTCGCAAAATCGGGCGGAAGCATGGCACGGAGAGCCAGTGCCGGGTGACATAAATAATGGGAAGCGATCCAGAAGGCCAGGTCCACGTCATCGGCGGTGAGGTGAGGCTCATTCATAACCAGCCCGGAAACGCGACGCGTATCGCTGACCGCCGGCTCATTACGTAGCTGCACAATGCAGCCGGCCACCTTGCGGCGACCAAACGGGACTGTCACGATGTGCCCAACCCGCACTGTCCCGACCAGTTCGTCCGGAATTTCATAATCGAACAGGCGTGGCTTGGAGGAGGACCCACCCAGTGCTGCATCCACGAGCACTCTCACGTATCTGCAGTCCGAGCTCTCCTCGTTGGATTCAGTCACTGATTACCTGCACCACCCTGTCCACGATGCTGCGGGCCAGCGGCAGCTTGTGCATCGCAGGCAGCGACTCCTCTCGCTCTTCATCAATGAGCACCACTTCATTGTAATCGACACCGAAGCCGCGGCATTCACCGACCCGGTTCAGGACAATCATGTCCATTCCCTTGCGCAGCATTTTGTCTTTCGCCTGCTGCAGCGCCGAATCCTCATCCGTCTCGGCGGCAAATCCCAACACAAAACGTCCGCCACCATTGGACTGCAGGTTGGAAAGTATGTCAGGCGTCGGTACCAGCTCCCCGGGGTCGCCGGCATCCTTCTTCAGCTTCTGTTCTGAACGTCTCGCCGGACGGTAGTCACTGACCGCTGCCGACATCAACAGGGCATCCACCCGGGGCCACAGCTGCGCACACCTGTCCAGCATTTCCTCTGCAGAGGTAATGCTGTGCAGGTTCACCCCGCGCGGGGGTATGAGGTGCGTGGGACCACTGACCAGGTGCACCTCAGCCCCTCTCTCCCGCACCGCCCGGGCCAGAGCATAGCCCATCTTGCCCGATGAGGGATTGGAAAGGTAGCGCACCGGATCAAAATACTCGCGGGTCGGTCCGGCCGTCACCAGCACCGTATGTCCGCACAGAGAGGAATCTGCATGCAGCACCGAGGATATCTCCTCGGTGATAATGGCGGGCTCGGGCAGACGTCCGCGGCCAACTGCTCCAGAGGCCAAACGCCCCTCATCGGGTTCTACAATCTCACATCCCAGGCGGGCCAGTTCGCGCACATTTCTCTGGGTAACCGGATTGCTCCACATCTCAGCATTCATCGCCGGAGCCACCACCCGGGGGCCGGAGAAGGCCAACCATGTGGTACTCAGGTAGTCATCGGCGATACCGCAGGCCGCCTTGGCAATTATGTTGGCCGTAGCCGGAACCACCGCAAACAGATCAGCGCGTTCTGCCAGGGCGATGTGTTCGACATTCCATCGCTTCGGTTCAGCAAACATATCAGTATAAACGGGATTATCGGCGATGGTCTGAAAGGTCAGCGGTGCAACCAGTTCGGTCGCAGCCTGCGTCATGAGGACAATGACCTCCGCGCCACGTTTCCTCAGACCACTGACCACCTCGACCGCCTTGTAGGCGGCAATGCCTCCCGTTACGCCCAGCAATATGGTCTTGTCCCGCAGATCATCTGGGTTGTGCACGTCATGTTCTCCCGTTCATCTGTCGCACCAGCGGATGTCACTGCTCGGCAGATTCGAGCTCATCTTCTTCCTGCTCCCCTGCCGCACCGATGAGTGCCCCGGCATCAAGTTCCTGCAGGGCTATCATCACGGGTCTACTCTCTGTGGTTTCCACCAGCGGCGTCGCGCCGGCATGCAGCTGCCGGGCCCGCTTGGCCACGGCCAGGGTAATTGCGTACTTGTTCCCCTTCTTCAGCAGCCTGTCATAGGCAAACTGTCGGCTGGGCATGTTGCTATCACCTCATCAATTGTCGTTGTCCTCTACGGCCTCGGGGGCATCCTGCTGTCCTCTCAACCTGCCGGCCACTGTCTCCGGCTGTACTGCGGACAGGATCACGTGTCCACTGTCCGTGATGACCACTGCCCGCGTTCGACGCCCATACGTGGCATCGATCAGAAGTCCGTCATCGCGCGCCTCCGAGATGGTTCGCTTGATGGGGGCCGACTCCGGGCTGACAATGGCAATTACGCGGTTGGCCGAAACCATGTTTCCGAAACCTATGTTTACCAGTGTTATTGACTTCACTGTAACCCTCCATTCACCTGATCTCACTCGCCGCCGAATCACTCGATGTTTCGCACCTGTTCCCGGATATCCTCCAGGGTGGTCTTCATGTGCAGGGCCACTTCCGACAGCTCGGCGTCCGCTACTTTGGCCGCCACAGTATTGGTCTCCCGCAGCATCTCTCCCGCGAGAAATTCCAGCTTTCGGCCCGAACCCCGGTCGGCCGCCAGTTCGGCGGCAAACTGGTCTACGTGGCTATCGAGCCTGCCGATCTCCTCCACTACACTCGTGCGCTGAACCGCGAGGGCCACCTCGCTACGAATGTCCAGTTCTTCTACCGACTGCAGTTCCTCCTCCAGCAAATGCCGCACGCGCTCAACCAGCGCCTCATACCGTCGCTTCTCCACCTCCGCCGCAGACTCACGCACCTGGCTGACCGAGTCGGAAAATGCCGTCAGAAGCGCCTGCAGTCGATCCTGCAGAGTCGCACCCTCGTTCCGCCGCATGGTAGCCGCCTCGTCCAATCCGGCAGAGAGACAGGATCTCAGCAATGACTCGATCTCGTGCGGTTCGGGAAATACTTCCTGTAGGTGCGCGACACCGGGAAGCTGCGCCAGCTGCGCAGCGCTGAGATCGAAGGCAAGATTATGAATATCCGACAGCTCTTTCAAGTACTCATAATATTGCCGCGCCACCGACCTGTCAACGCAAAGCTGCTGGGTTGCCTCCGGACGGGCCTCCAGAGTGATGAATACCTCCACCCGGCCGCGGCGAAAAGTCTGTTCAACCTGACGGCGAGCCTCCACTTCCCACTCCGGCGATATGCCGGACGACAGGTGGACCGATACATCCAGATAGCGATGATTGAGTGTCTTCACTTCCGTCACCGCCGTGTAGGCACCCTCAGACTGCTCAGCGCGGCCAAATCCGGTCATGCTCATGAGAGTCACGTTATCGCCTCCAACTGATCAACAGCACAATTCCCAGCACCGCGGCCAGCAAATAGGTGATCACGCCCAGCGCCGGGTAGCCGAACAGTTGCGGTGGGCGATCGATCTGTATGACCAGTGACCCTCCGATAATCAGTGCCGCGGCCAGCAACCCGATTATGATCTTCTGGGCGATTCTGTCCAGACCCACGAGAAAGGAGCTGAGGCCCTCGTGCCGGAATCGTATGGACAGCTCTCCCCCTTCGGCCCGGTCGACCAGTGACGCCATTTTCTTCCCCCAGTGGGTCAGACGGCGATGCCATCGACGCACCCCGGTGATCCAGAACTGGTCGAGATCAGCCAGTCTCCTGCGACCAACCAGCTGGCGGATCCGGGGACGGATCTCACTCAACAGATGCATCTCCGGGTAGATCTTGCGCGCAGAAGACTCTGCCACCGCAACCGCCCGCAGCAACGCCATATAGCGAGATGGCATGCCCACACCGTGGCGACGCAGTACAGTCATGGTCTCCAGCAGCAGCTGTCCGAGACTGAGCTGGTCCAGTTCCTTGTCATAGTTGTACTCGAAGAGTTCCATTATCTCGCGCCGGAACTCCCCCACATCGAGGTCCTCCCGCGCTTCACCGATGTCGATCAGTACCTCCACCACAAACCCGTAGTCGCGGGCTATGATGGCAGCCAGCAAATCAATGAGATCCTCTCTGCTCTCATCGTCCACCACGCCGGTATTTCCGAAGTCGAACAGTGCGAGATATTTCTCATCTACTACCAACACATTGCCCGGGTGGGGATCGGCGTGAAATACACCCATCTCCATCACCTGATGCAGCGACATATCCAGGGCACGACTCGCGAGATTCCTGCGCCTGTCATTCGAAAGATGCTCCAGCTCGTCCAGCCTGCATCCCTCTATACGAGACATGGTCAACACCCTACGTGTCGATACCTCTGAGTACACTCGCGGGATTAGCACCCTCTCATGTTCGGCAAATCCCCGGGCGAAGAGGCGAATGCTGTCCGCCTCGCGGGAAAAATCCAGCTCGCGCTGCAGGGTCCGGCCAAAATCGCGTGCGAGTTCAGGGAGTCGATACGGGCGTGACTCGGGAATATTGTCGTGAATAAGGCGGCAGAGCAGCGAGATGATCTCAGTATCCTGTCGTACAACTCCGGAAATTCGCGGGCGTTGAACCTTGACTGCCACGGGATCACCGCCGTAAGTGGCGCAGTGAACCTGGGCTATCGAACCGCTGGCCAGAGGCTCACGCGAAAAGTGTGAAAAGATATCGTCGGGAGGAGCTCCCAGTTCATCCTCCACCACCTCGGACACCTGCTCGTAGGCGACCCAGCCGGCGCGCTCCCGCAGTTTCTCGAGCTCATCAATGAACTCCGGAGGCAAAAGATCCACCCTGGTGCTCAGAATCTGCCCCATTTTGACGAATGTGGGCCCCAGCTCTTCCAGGGCCTGCCGCGTCTGCCGGGCCAGTTCACTGTACGACTCCTCCATCCTGGCAGCCCGACGGAAGGGCAGCCGGAACGGAAGGGGCAGGCGTTCCAGAAGTGGGCCGTAGCCATGACTGACCAGGGTGCCGATGACCGCCTGCAATCGTCTGGCGTGCCTGAGTGCGAACAATGTCATATGTCAACCCTCATTCTGCCCAGGTTGTGCATTAAAACCTCCGGTGTCCGTATGATCGCAAAGCCGCGCCCGCCGCGGGATGATCACAGTACCCCGGAAAGCCTCATGAACCGGGCCACGCAACCGCAGGTCATCGCGCCCATCCCACCGCACCTCAAGTCTTCCACCTGGCATCTCAACGTACACTGGGGAGTCACACAATTGCTTACGCATGGCCCATACCGCAGCGGCGCAGGCCCCCGTTCCGCAGGCACGAGTCAGACCAGACCCGCGCTCCCACACGCGCACCTGCAGACTATTGCGATCCTGCACCTGAACGAACTCGACATTGGTGCGCGCGGGAAAATTCGGGTGGTTTTCAAACAATGGACCGAGGGAGGAAACATCCACGTTCCAGGGATCCCGCACAAAAATGACGCAATGAGGATTGCCGACGCGCACACTGTGTACGGGGATTTCGTGCCCCTGCACATCTATCGTCATCTCACCGGTCGGCGGGACATCACCCCGCATGGGCACATCCTCACTGCGGAACCGTGGCCCGGTCATGACAGCCTCCACCTCAACGTGTCGGTGCGAACGGAATACCTCAAGTTCGACCAGACCATCCCGCGTCTGCACGGAGAACTGCTGCTCATTGGTGAGACCATTGTCCCATACATAGCCGCCCAGGCAGCGCACTCCGTTTCCGCACATGTCCCCTTCACTGCCGTCGGCATTGAAAATCCTCATGCGGAAGTCGGCGGATTCGGAGGGCAGGATCAGAATCACCCCATCCGATCCCACGCTCTGGTGCCGGTCAGCGAGGATCCTGGCCGCCGTACACCAATCGATACTGGGCGGGCGTCTCCGGGCTCCATCAACATATATGTAATCATTTCCCGCCGCGTGCATCTTCACAAAAGAAAGCCGCACAATAGACCTCCCAGGTTGTTTTTCCCTCTGCCGGGCTGTCAGACCCGGTGCGCACCAAGAAGCGTCTTCCCGGCCAAGTGCTCACGCTTGCACCAATTCTACCAGCTTTGCACTCTCGCGCCAAAGCACCTCTTCAGCACCCACTCGATCATGGCGTGCACCGGCGAGCTCATCACCGCCACGGCACAGCACATCAGTACGCTTTGCCCGCGTATAGGCACCATGGACATGCTGCTGGCGAGACCGGGAACGTATACCACGGCCAGCAGTACCGCCACCGAAGAGAGCAGGGCTACCAGCAAGAAGGGATTTGCGTGCACAATGGATTCCCTCCGGGCACCCATCCGGTGAATCTCAACCGCGTGCACCAGCTGCGATGCCACCAGTGCGAACACGGCCACGGTGCGCGCGTATTCCAGGTGGCCCGTGCTTATCAAGGCTGCGGCAAAACAGAGCACCGTCAGAAATCCAATGGCAACCCCGCGAATCGTAATTTTCCCCGAAAGTCCGCCCGCAAACACGCCCTCCTCCACATTCCTTGGCGGTCGACACATGAGATCCTCTGAGGCCTTCTGCATTCCCAGTGCCACGGCCGGCAGACCGTCAGTCACCAGATTGACCAGCAGTATCTGGTGTGGCAGAAGGGGGCGGGGCAGGTTGACGCCAGCGGCGACCAGCATGACCAGCACCTCTCCTATGTTGCAGGATAGCAGGTAATGAATAAACCTGCGGATGTTGTCAAAGACTCCCCGCCCCTCGCGCACTGCCGCAACCATGGTGGCGAAGTTGTCATCTAGCAGAACCAGATCCGCGGCTTCGCGGGTGACAGCCGTCCCGGTCCGCCCC
>PUMM01000063.1 GCA_003551365.1 Clostridia bacterium | reverse complement strand
ATAACACTACGTATTCGACGCCAAACAACGATGTCCTGCACTGGAATGGGAAAAAATTTTCTGGATTTCGCAGGGCAGTGCCTCTAGCTGTTAACTGCTCATTCCAATATCACCCACTGCCGTGCTGCACATTCCATCCCCGCTGGTTCAGAGTATCCTTGTAAATCCAGAGATCTACAGCATACTCGAGGGCAGACGTGTCTTTTTCACAAACTATGAGTGAGGCTCCAGCTCCGTGTGCGCCCGGAGCCCAGCGAGAACCACAGGTGGAAAAAGATTGAGGGATGCATTCTGCTGTGATAGGGTAAAGATCGACGCACGCACCCGGCACCGGCATCCGCACGGGTGACAGACCCGTTCATTGTGCTCATCCAGGGGGAATGCGCCTTGCAACACAGCAGGCTGGCTCTTGCACTCATACTCATACTGGTCGCGGCCGCATCCGGCACTCTGACTGGCTGGACCGTCAACAACTGGCGCGATTCGCACGCTGCGCTGCAGCGGTTTGATGCAGCACTGACCGCTGTCCGGGCGGGCGAGGCCCGGGAGGATTTCGCCGTGACGGTCACTTTTACCAACGAATCCGACAGCCGCACCCAGATTGAGTTCATGGGGCTTGATGTGTACTGCCAGGGGAGGCTGGTTGTGACCCATAACTGGTTTCCCGAAGATTTTTCTGTGCCGGCGCGCGAGCACGTCGAGGAAACATTCCAGTTGCAGTCCAATCTACCGCAAGAAGTCCTGCAAGAGCTGTCGGGAGACGACGAGGACTGGGAGGCCCGCATGCGCTTCCGTATTTCCCATCCGGCACAGGATGACACCTTCCTGGTCGATGTGCGGAGGGGTCTGAAGGATTGACTCTGCGCCGAAGGCAGGTAGCAACCGGGGAGAGGGGAACATGCTCATGAGAAATCTCAGATGGGATCCGATGAATCTACTGTGGGGACTATCTCTGGGCCTGGTAGTGCTGTACCTTCTCGTGGCCTCCTCCTCCGAGTTCCGCGCCTTTGCTCCCTACCCGGTCACTGATCCGGTGCTGTATATCTCTGTGGCCATCGTGGGGATTCTGGCTGGTTTCGTCACCCGCGGTGAGACTACTGGCCTGCGCTTCCTCGTCTGCCTCATGGTACTGGCCCTTCCCATTTTCGTCTACGGGGGAGCGCTGGTTCTCCTCTGGATCGAAATCGGAGGCAGCGGTCTGCTGGATTTGTTCATCGTCGAGGCAGGACGGAGAGTAGTCATATACTTCGCCGTGCTCGGCGTAGTGGGAGCCTTCGGCATCACCCTGGGATTCTTCCTGGGAGAGCTGCTCAGCTGACCGGCGGGGAGTACACCCCACCGGTCGTATCGCATACGCAACCCCCCGGGCATCAGCTGTCTATCAGGCCGGGATAGGAGAAGTGCATCTGAGAAAACGCCCACCCCGCATCGGATCGGATCAGCACAGCAGACCAGCGTACCGGCCAAACCAGCTGCTGTCGGTTGCCGCCGGTGAGGCCCGCACTGCTCGCCAGTCTTTGCAGCTGCGGGGGCAGATCATGGACCGGCGTGGGCTGCAGTCCCGCCTGCACCGCCTCGCCCCTACCGGCAGAATGCCGACATACAATGCCCACGGTTGCAACCCAGGCCACCTCATCGTGCCGATCGATGTGTGCCCTCTCCATGTCGAGAATCAGGTCTCCCCAGGACCGCCAATCCTCCGCTATGATCCCGCAGGCTTCCTCCGGTCCCTCACACCACTCATATCCCCCGCGCTGCGCAGCTCCCGTACCGATGATGACTACATCGCGGCCGGAGACGAACAGTTCGCCGGCGAACTCCGCGGCCCCCGGCACATCGCGGCGGCAGTAACCCTCCTGAAACCTCTGCAGGACGGATCGTATCTCCTCACCATTTTCCGCACCCTGTCGGTCCGTCTCCCTCACAAGCATCGCCTCCACTCTCCGTTTCGCTGCAGTCGGTGCTTCTAATCGTCCCGACACCTGCATCCTCACCTGCAGCGCGGCAGCGGCACTGCACTCATCGCCGCACGCAACCCCCGCGCGATGGTTTCCACCTCCATACTGGCCACGCCCGGGCGGTCGGCAACCTGCTCCGGGGCACAGGGAACGTGTATGAATCCAACCCGTGTGGACAGACCATTGTCCTGCACGTGGTGCCGCGCCATGTAGAAGACATCGTTGCAAACATAGGTACCGGCGGAGTAGGAGATGCGCGCAGGAATCCCCGCCTCCCGCACGCGAGACACCAGGTCCCGCACCGGCACGCTCGCCCAGTATGCCGCCGGGGCACCTGGAACGATCTCCTCATCCTGCGGCTGTTTGCCAGCATTGTCCGGTCTTCGGGCATCACGCAGGTTGACCGCCAGCCTCTCACAGCGCAGCTCGCTGGCCCCTCCGGCCTGACCGCAGCAGATAACCGCAGTGGGCTGCAGCCCGTCGATGAGCTCGACAACCATCTCTCCCGCCGCTGCAAACTCCGTGGGGAGCTCATGGGCCCGCACCCGGAACCCGGCAATCTCCTGTCCATCCAGCTGTGCCGCCGCCAGCCCAGAAGGGTTCAACTCCGCGCCGGCAAACGTATCAAAACCCGTCAGCAGCATCTCATGCAAGGTCATTCCCCTCCCGCACCCGGATCGAGCTGTAAACTGCACAACCTCTCCGGGAGATTTTCGCCCCATACTCCAATTCTGTCCCGTCACGGCTCCCCGCGCAACAGCCGAAATCCCTGCTCAGCTGCGGAAACCCTCCCCCATGGCAAAAACCCCCGCCGGAGGGACGGGGGTGGTGCCGCAGGATGTGGTTCGTCTGCACAATGTGTCGTCCGGCGTCAGGGGCCGGCCGCCCGCCGCTTCTGGGGTACCGCGGCGGCGACGTCACCGGCTTCGTCGTCGCGCGCATGCTCTCCGCCCCCCGGGGCATCCGGCCCAACCTGAATCCACTTCCAGTGCCCGGCGCGGAAACGCCACAGCAGGAACATACCGCGGGCGAATTGATCCAGGGCCATGGCGATCCATACGCCCACCAGACCCAGACCCATGTACCAGCCCAGCAGGTACGATCCCAGCAGCCGCACGCCCCAGTTGCCCAGGGTGTTTATGAACATGACCACGCGGGTGTCACCCGCGCCGCGCAGCCCGCCGCTGAAGACCTGAATCATGGCCATGAACGGCATGGATATGGCAATGATGCGCAGGCACATTGCCGTCAGGGAAACCACGTCAGCATCATTGGTGTAAAAGCCGGCGATGAAGCGGGGGGCGAACAGGAAGAAGAAAATGCCCGCCCCAACCAGCATAACTGCATACCTGTACGCAGCGTATCCACACTTCTCGGCGCGTCCCGGCTTCTGCGCGCCCAGGTTCTGTCCCACGAGCGCCGTGGTGGCCATGGAGAATCCGAAGCCGGGTATAAACGAAAGCGACTGAATGCTCATGGCAATGGCGTTTGCCGCTATGGCCGTGGTTCCCATTCCCGCGATCAACATAGTGTACAGTATCTGCGATCCGCGCTGCACGAACTTCTCCCCGGCCGCCGGCAGACCCACTGCGACTATGGAGCGAACCAGACCGGTATCAAACCGCACCAGCCGGCCGACATCCATACCGATGACCCCGCGGTCTCTGGCCAGGATGGTCAGGGCGATTAACCCGGCGCTGCCGCGGGCGAATCCGGCCGCCAGCCCGGCTCCCGTCACTCCCATTGCGGGAAAGAATCCGATGCCGTTGACCAGAACGTAGGCCAGAACCACGTTGACCGCGTTCATATAGATCATCAAATAGAGCGGGGTCTTCATGTCGCCTGCACCCTGGAATATGGCTATGGACATGAACAGAGGTATAGCCAGTACGTAAAATGCGGAAAGACTGCGTAGATAGGCGGTGCCGTGCGCGATGACGCCCGCATCCGGCGCCTCCTGCAGTGCCATCATGCCCCGCATGATGTACGGCGCCAGGGTCACCCCGGCCACTGCGACGCACGCTCCCAGTCCGAGACCGAGCAGGACTGTCTGCGTCACTACGCGCCGCGCACCCTCCTCATCGCCCGCCCCGTAGTAGCGGGCCACTATTGCCGTCGCTCCCACAGAAAGAGCCTGCATGATTGCGGTGGACATCATGATGATGCGCTTGCCTATGCCGACAGATGCGATCGCCTCAGCACCGAGGCTGCCAACTATTATGAGTGAGACCATCTCGATGAGACTCTGGCAGGCCTTGCGTGCCACGGCCGGTCCGGCCAGGTGCAGCACGCTGGAATTCAGCGGCATGGAGGTCAGTTTCCCAGCCTCGCGTTTACTGGATTCTTCCTTAGACCCCTCCGGTGTGCGTTCGTCCGGCGGTTCATCCGACTCCGTGGTTCTTTCCACGGAAAATCCCTCCCGTGTTTCTTCAACCAGTACGTTCACCCGCCATGCCGGGACATATTTCGTGACCCCAACTGTTAGCGACTAGTATAACATGTCCGGAATTACTATGCAACAAAGGCCCGTACGCTGCGCTGCCAGCGTGCGGACCCCCGGGCACATCTATCATTATGACTCTGCATGTTACCCCCCTCTCCGCTCTCTGTCAAGTGCGGGAGACAGATTCCCCGCCAATCGGCCGAAAGCTATTCCCTGACATACTCCCACGGCTAAAACCAGTGGGATTCTGGATTCAAACAGAGACTGCCTATAATAGCAGGTCTTACGTCTCCTAGCCCAATGGAAGATGTCCCCTTCCATGTAACTGGGCATGCAGCGTCAGGGGCGTCCCACTCAGGCGCCCTCTCCGGCCCAACCGGCGGCGGGATCGTCTATAAGATCACGAGTAACCCGGCTGCTCCGCGCGAAGTAGGGAAGGGAGTTGGTGGATCTCTCGCACTCACCAGGTCCCGCCTGCATTGTCCGGGTAGCCTCCGACAGCATGCGCGGAGCAGCCGGAGAACCATCATCTACATGCTCCCATTGCCCCTGCGTCCCCGCCGCCGGAGCAGCCATCCCCCCTCTCACTCCTCGCAGCGGCGAATGATGCGGCGGCCCATACTCACCGCCCAGGCGGAATGATCGGTATGAAACAGAAAACGCAGAGGAAGCTGGGTGTCCTCATTCATCTGCACCACCACCGCATCCCGGGCAACGGGACGGGCCGTACGGCAGACTCCCGCCGTGCGCACGCGCAATTCGCCGTCCTGTACCCAGCACTGCACTTCGGCCCCCTCGCCCGAACGGTACGTGCCGGCGAAGCGCTCCAGGTGATCCTCCGGCAGCGGGTGCTGGCCGAATTTGTCCGCCGGCTCATCGACGGGAACATCCAGCAGAGCATTGAGGGCTCCCAGTGCCACATTCTCCGAGGGAACCCCCGCCAGGTTGGCCAGGGAGCAGGTTGCCAGGTCCTCCTCAATCGCAAAAGACAGGTGCGCGGATACCCCCTTGTCACCGCCCCCGTGCCGCACTGCAGTGACACCGCCGTGGTAGTCGGGCTGTACGGTGAAACCATATCCGTAATACTGCCCTCTTCCTGTGTGAACGTGCGGGGTCACCATGGCGTCCACTGATTGCGGTGAGACTATGCGCTCTCCGTCCACCATCCCGCCCGCACGATAGATGCGGCTGTACTGCAGCATGTCTCGCACCGTGGATTTGAGGTGACCACACGCGTACATGGCGTGCTTCTCCCAGTATCCCGGCGCCGGGAAGACCTCGCTCTCGCCATCCCGCTCGCGCGAGCAGTAGATCTGGCTGACATCGGGACGCAGCTCCTCCACCTCTTCGGGAGCGAAGACGGTGCGGGTCATGCCGGTCGGCTGCAGGATGTTCTTCCGTATGTAATCGGGATATTTCTCCCCCGCAGCCCGCTCAATTACGCACCCCAGCAGCCCGTAGGCCTCGTTGGAGTAGCTGAAGCACTCCCCGGGCTCGCCCAGCAGCTGCACATCGAACTCGGCGAGCAGTTCCATCAGATCCTCGTAGGTGTCGACCGGCCGCAGCTTCTCCACATCCACCGGCAGGGGGATGCGCTCGCGGTTCCGGTCGGCCATTATGCTGCGATACTGAGCGTAAAAGCGGGAGGGAAGCGGGGGCATTCCCGAGGTGTGAGTCAGAAAGTGATGCAGGGTCATCTTCCGAACACTCGCCTCCGGCCGCACGGTGAACTCCGGCAGCCACTTGCGCACCGGGTCACACACCCTCAGCTCACCCGCCTCACACAGCTGCATGACCGCCAGGGCGGTGAGTGACTTGGTGATGGAACCGACCCCAACTACGGTATCCGCCCCGATGGGGGTCCGCTCACTGGCATCACGCCATCCCACTCCTCCCCCATATACGAGGCGGTCGCCCCGCGCCGTCCCGAAGGCAATTCCCGGTATGTCATGCCGCTCGCGTATCGCCTGTGCATAATCCACCAGATTCCTGAACTCGCTCATCACAGTGCTCCTTTCCTGGCAAACATTGGCGGCAGATGCATCCTCTGCCGCGGGTGTTCACCTGACATCCTCTCTGCGCGCCTTTTGCGCCAATTCCTCCAGGGCATCCCGAATCCGTCCCGTCATTTCGTGCACATCGGTTTCCCCGCACCAGAGGGGGGTGCCGAAGTATACCTGCACTCTCCCACGGCGCGGCAGGTACTGCCCCACCGGTAGCACCTGCTCGGTACCGGACAGGACCACCGGCACAACCGGCGCCCCACTCCTCCCCGCCAGCAGGGCGGCACCGCGCCGCACCTGCATCCTCTCATCCACATCCCGCACCCCGCCCTGGGGAAATATGATCACCAGCCCGCCCGTCTCCAGCATGCGCAGGGAAAGGCGCATGGTCCGCATCGATTGCCTGACGCCCTGCACCGGATGAGCTCCGCTCCAGCGCAGCAATCGCCCGACAACCGGAATGCGAAAGAGATAGGTGGCGGCCCAGAGCAGTTTGCGGCGGCGCACCATGCAGAACAACAGCGGTGGGTCGATGATGCTGTTGTGATTGGCACAGAGAATGAAGGGCTCGGGTGGCAGGGAATCGGCCAGGTGCACCTCGGTGCGGATGAACAGTCGCAGCAGCAATCCTGTCAGTACGCGCAGCACTCCGGTGGTCCACATGAGATATTTCCAATCCCTCGTTCCGCGGGATACCGATTGTTTCATCTACCGCGGGTCGGCGGGCGGCAGCTCGGACGGGTGTACCGGACTGAGCTGCCATCTGGCCGGAACTGCGCGGAGACCTGCACCCAGTCTCCGTTTGTCCGCCGGCCGCATATTCTTGATGCGGCGCTCCGCCGCCGCAGCCGTACCCCGATCCAGACAGCGCCAGGCCGCGCGGAGCCTCCGGGGCGGAAATGATCGCGTATACCGCCCCCCGATTCCGGCGGCGTGCTCCCGCATGCGGCGGCACAGATCAGTGGTGATGCCGGTATACACCCCTCCTCCCTCACACTCCAGGAGGTAGACGTACCACCGACCCTCTTCCTCATTCCTCATCCAGTTCCCATTCGTCGTCATCGTCCCCATCCTCCAGCAGGGCCTCATCCAGCAGCTGCCGGGCCGTCACCCGTTCCGATTTGCGCACCCGCACCGCGACCTTGGACCACGGGTTCACCGACCCGGGACCGAGTATAACGCGGCTGGTGGCGTCGTACTGCAGTCGAACCTCTATCCCCGCAGACTCGAGCAGGGCCTTGACGATCTCTCCCTCCGACAGGCTGGGAACGCGATGGATTTCCACCCAGGTTTCTTCATCTCTGCCCTCAGACAAGACTGCACCTCCGTCTCAGGCTTCAGGGTTGCGTCCGGACACTTATGTCTTCCCAGGACAGACCGGTCACCCGCGCTACCATCGATGCTATCTGAGAAACCTCCCGGTCTTCCAGTGTATCTTCTTTCACTAGTGCCAGGGCATTATCCTGCATCACATACACCAGCGCATCAGCGAACCCGGCGGAGATGATCAGCTGTTCGGCCTCGGACTCGGCAGCCAGGCGGTCGCTGATCTGTATCAACCGCTTCTCCGCCTGCACCCGCGAATCTTCCCCGGCGTCCGGGCGGGACGCCAGATCCCGCAGGATGTCGATCTGTTCACTCCTACTTTGATTCCGCTGCAGCCGGAGCGAAGCCAGGCCGGTCTCCTCCTCCCGCTCCGGCTCGACCTCCTCTGCCAGGGCGGCCTCCACCTCTGCATCCTCATGCTCCTCCATCGGCGGGTCCTCGTCCTCCAATGGCTCGTCAGGTTCCGAACTCAGGAGATTTCCCAGCAGAGTGACGAAACCCAACAGGACCACCAGTCCAATCGCGATGAGCAATCGTCCGCGCGAAATCAGATGAATTGATCGCACTCTCACTCACCCCCCTTTCCAGTCAGAACCTTGACCCGGTGCACACCCACATCCAACAGGGTGGCCACCGCTCCGGACAGCTCTGCCCGGACCCGCGGATCGCCAGCCCCCTCCGCCACCACCAGTACACCGCGTATCTCTCCCGGTTCTACTTCTACGATCACCGGCAGTTCATCGCCCCCGGAACTGCGCACCACCGACAGGCTCCGATCCTCCGTCCATTCGGTGATCTCGCGCGTACCGCCTTCGGCGTCAGCCTCCTGCGTATCGCTCTCCGTCGCCCGCGTCTCCTCGTGATAGCGCACGCGGGGACCCGGCCCCAGGGTGACCTCCACCCTGACCGTACCCGCCCCCTGCACACCGGAGAGAATACCGGCCAGCCGACGGGACAGTGCATCCGCCGCGGCGTCGGGATCCGACCCGTCCCCGCCGTCATCGTCGCCCCATCCCGGCTCTCTCTCCGGAGGGGCCTCCTCCACCTCCACCGGCCGGTCGGGGTCATCACCTGGGGCGCTGAACAGAGCGATGAACACTGCCGCCGCCAGAATGCACACCACGTACGGAATATACCGGCCGTAGCGTCCAGCGAGCTCCTCCTTCATCCGTCTCCCTCCATCCAACGAAGATGTACCTGTTTCTCCTGCAGTCCGTACGTGACCCGGAGGTATTCCTGCACCTCCCCGTGCAGCTCACCTGGGACCTCTCCGGTTTCCTCCCCGTCCCCGGGCCTCTCATCACCCACGCGTATGGGATCCACTGTCACGGCACGCCCCCCTCCCTCCTCCGACCCCTCACCGGCTCCCGGGGCAAGCGACACACGAATCTCGCGCAGCTCTCCCGTGGTTCCATCCACCTCCACTGCCACATCGACCTGCAGATCGGCCTCCCGTACCCCCGGCAGCATCTGTATCTCACCGGCAATGAGGGAGGACAGTCGCTCTGCATAAACCGATGCAGTCAAATCCTCCCGCTCCCGCACCCCCGTCCTCGCCGCCTCCTCCAGCTCATCCTCGCTCGCATTTACACCGGGCACCCCTTCCCACTCGTCCCACTCCCCCTCCAACTGGGGGATCAGATGGACCAGCGGCGATGCCACCGCCGCGAGCACCAGAAGACCACAGACCAGCCGCACATATCCCCGGATCTCCCCCGACGGAACCAACATCTGCGCCACCTGCACCATGAGTGCCACCAGTATGACCTGCCGTATGTAGTCGAAGAAGCCGCTCATCGCATCATCACCGTGGCATTGGACGCCACCAGCATGATGGTCAACGTCAGGTAAAATGTCACGGCCACCGCCCCCACCGCCACCGTAATGAGAACCAGACCATCGGCCAACACCTCCAGAAAATCGGCTATATCGGCTCCCCCCAGCGGTGCCGCCAGCGCTCCGGCCAGACGGTAAGTGATAATCATGGCCACCAGCTGCAGCAGGGGCAGTGCAGCTATCAGTGCCACCACTGCCAGCCCCGCCAGCCCGGCGGCGTTCTTGAGCAGCAGGGAAGAGGTCATGACCACCTCTCCCGCATCGGAGAACACCCCGCCCAACACTGGAATCATGGCCTTGGCTGCAAACTTCACCGAGCGCAGGGCCACCCCATCTGCCACTGCCCCGGCCGCCCCCTGCACCGTCATCACCCCAAGAAACACCACCATCGCCCCCTCCAACATCCACAGAGCCGCGCGGCGCACCAGCCCGGCCAGGCGGGCGAACGACTGCTCGGGAGTCATCTGGCCCGCCACACTGAGCACCACGCCGGCAAAGATGAGCGGAAACACCCAGAACCGCACCAGCTGCGCCACGGCGTGACAGACGAATATTACCAGAGGATGCAGGATGGCAGCAGTGGCGAAGGCGCCGCTACCGGCGAGAAGGGCGACCATGGTGGGCAGAAGCGCCAGCATGGCATCTCCCAACCGCACCACGGTGTTCTGTGCCAGCGCGAAGGCCTCCCCGAAGGTCAGAAGAGCTGCGGCGCTGAGCGCAAGGTAGATGACTCCCCGACCCGCAACCGAGACGGTCTCCTTCTCCCAGGCCCGCTCCACCTGGGTGAGGAGTCCGGACAGCAAGGCCAGCACCAGCAGCTGGCCCAGCAGACGAATGTGCACCAGCACCTGCGAAGCCAGCTGGTCCAGCACTATGCGCAGCACCTTTTCCACCGACAGCACCGCCTCACCCGCCCGGAAGCGCTGCACCACAGAGGGAATGTCCATCGGCGGCAGATCCTCGCCCAGTTCCCTGCGCAGATCCTCCATGAACTCCCCGAGCGGGGCGGTTTCCATCTGATCCAGCTGCTCATCCACCACGTCATCGGCTGCAGCGAGCCCCCCGGGGGTGCAGATAACCAGCGCTGCCGCCAGGACTGCGGCGGCCAGCAGGACCCGCACCCTCAGGGGACGGACACTCGGTCGAGCAGTCCGATTATCACATCGGCCACCCCCACGATGATGGGCACGGCCATGGCCAGTATGATCACCTTCCCGGCCAGCTGCAGGTTCTTGGCCAGGGTCCCCTCTCCCACGTCGCTGCACAGCTGCGCCCCCAGATCCACTATGTACGCAACGGCAATAACCCGCAGCACCGTCCGCAGGTAAAGGGCCTCCACTCCGGCCCGCGCCGACAGCCCCTCCAGGGCCGCCAGAATGGGCGGCAGCTCCGCCACCACGGCCGTCAGAATCACCCCGGTCGCCCCCACTGACAGCAGAAGCCCCATGCTCTCGGACCCCCTGCGAACCAGAACGAGAAGCAGACTGCATGTGAGCGTAAATCCCACCACCTGCACAATGTTCACGGATGCGAGGCACAGTCGACCCTCCTCTTCCGGGAGGAATGTGCCTTCCTCCTCTCCCTCGCGACGCCGCACGACGCGGAGGCGGCCGGTCAGAACTGCACCATGGTCCGCACCGCATCGAACAGATTGGTTATCAGCTCAACCAGAGAAAACATCACCACTATCAACCCCGCGACGGTGACGGCCATGGCCCACTCTCCCTTGCCGGCCTGCTCCAGTACCGTCTGCAGTACCGCGACCAGCAAACCAACCGCGGCGATCTGGATCACCAGCGTGATCTCGATCGGCTCCATCGCCCCACTCCTTTCGCCCCTAGGCCAGAATAACTGCCAGCAGCACCCCGCCCAGCAGTCCCAGGGAACGGGAGAGTTTGCCCCGCCGGCGGCTGTGCCGCCGGGCCTCCTTCATCTGCTCCCCCAGACGCTCGTCCACTGCGCGGAGATGGTCCACCTGATCCGCGCCGCCCGATACGCCCAGGACCCCGCCGAGAGAGGCGAGAATCCTCCAGTCTTGTCGCGTCAGATGCAGATCCGAACGATGCAGAGCTGCCATCCAGGCCGCGCCCGCCGTCTCCGCCTCCTCCCCGCCGAAGGCATCCGCCGCGGAGGAAAAAAGGGAAGCACACGGGCCCCCGTAGGCCTCTGCCAGATCCCGCCAGGCCCGCGGCAGGGGCTTTCTGGCGTACTCTATCTCGGTGACCAGAGCCCGCAGCCCCGCCCGGATCCCCTCCAGCTCGCGGTAGCGGGACTCCAGCCGCATCGCCCACAGCTGCCCGAGAGTCATACAGCACAGCACCATAACTCCCAGCGCCAGAAATCTCAGCACAGCCTCTTCACCTCTTCCACGGTGCCCGGGCCGCGCCGCCTGCTGAGCATCACTGCCCGGGCAAAAGCGTCCGAGGACAGCACTTCCCCCACATGCGGCCGCGCGGACACGTCGCTCACCCCTACCCCATGCACCGTGGCCAGAAGCACCACCCCCGCGCGCACTGCCTCCCGCACCGCCTGCGCGTCACCCCGCCGTCCCAGCTCGTCCGTGGCAATCACTTGTGGTCCCATGGAGCGGATGAGCATCAGCATGCCCTCTCCTTTGGGGCAGCCGTCCATGACATCCGTCTGCATACCTACATCGAAGGTGGGAACCCCGTCGTGCGGGGCGGCCACCTCCGATCGCTCGTCCACCAGCCCCACCCGGACGCCCGGCACCCCCGAGCCCGGGATCCCGTCCGACATGACCCGCACCAGGTCCCGCAGCAGGGTGGTCTTACCGCAGCCGGGCGGAGAGATTATGAGGGTGCTGCACCACCGATTGCGATGGCGCAGTGCCGGCACCAGGGCAGCCGCCGCACCGCGTATCTCCCGTCCCCTGCGGATGTTGAGCGCGGCGGGACGCAGCAACCGCAGCACGCGCCCCTCCTCCAGCACCGCACTTCCGGTGATCCCCACCCGGTGCCCACCCGGAAGAGTGAGGAAACCACGGCTCACGTCTTCCTCCGAGGCATAGGCCGAGCCGTCGGTCATGAGATTCACCGCCCCCAGCAGGTCATCACTTTTCACCACCAGGGCAGCCGCCGGGGAGATGCCCACCGCACCGTCCTCTCCGACCGGCAGAAAGCGTCCGTCCACCCCTATACCCAGCGGCCGACCGGCACGCATGCGGATCTCCTCCCAGTCCGGGATCTCCGGCAGCTGACGGAGGGCCCGTCGGATGCGCGCGGGCAGGCGAGCCAGGATGTCCCGGCAGTCGTTCGTGATCTCCGATTGCCCCCGTTTCAACCCCCGCCCCATACGGGCACCTCCTCCCCATTTCACTCTGATTACATGCCTATTTCCCTCCGCCGACATTATGACAACCGACTGCCCCACCCGTGCCGCTGGCGGGGACGCCGCGAAGGAGAACGCGGCTCCCGCGGCGAACTCACGGAACAGAAAAGCGGGATCCAACCGCGTCTCCGCCCCACAACCGGGCGGGCCGGGCGGGACGCCGGATTCGCATATGTGGTCCCGGCCCGGGTATACCGGTACACCGAAAGGCGGTCGAGCTGTGAGCATACTCTTCACTGACGGCACCATAATCACCATGTCCCCGGAGCGCGACATCATCTGGGACGGGGCGCTGTACGTGCGGGACGGGAGAATAGTCGATGTGGGCGAAACGGAACCGATGGTCCAGCGCTGGGCAGAGGAGGCGGACCGACGCGTAAATGCCGACCGCCGCGTCCTGCTGCCCGGCCTGGTGAACACGCACTGTCACTCCACCCACCTGGCGTGCCGCGGGAGGGCGGAAGACGTGAGCAACTGGGATGCCATCTGGGGGGTGATGGGAAGCATTCAGGATGCCATGACCCCGGACGATGCCTACGCCGCATCCCGTCTGGCTTACGTGGAGATGCTCAAATCCGGCACGACTGCAGTGGTCGACAGCGGCAACCACATGTTCCGCGTGGGAGAGGCGGCGGAGGAGACCGGGATTCGCGCCTTTCTGCACTGCGGCTTCCGAGACGCCGACACGGAGAAGATCCGGGAGCGGGGAATCTATGAATACTGCCAGACCCGCGGAGAGCGTCAACTGCGCAGAGCCGTGGATCTCGTAGAGAAGTTTCACGGCAGGGCGGCGGGACGCATCCGGGGCCTCATCGGGCCCCACGCCACCGACGTGTGCTCCCCCCAGCTGCTGGAGCGCGCCCGGGCGGAGGCGGACCGGCTGGGAGTGGGTACCACCATCCATCTGGCCCAGAACCGCTTCGAACCAGAGCAGTGCATCGAGGCCTGGGGATCTGGCCCGGCGCGCACCCTGGAACGAGCCGGTCTACTGGGTCCCGACTTCATCGGCGCACACGCCATTCATCTGACCGACGAGGACATCGAGATTCTCGGCCGCAACTGCTGCTCTGTCGCTCACAACCCGCAGATCAATGCCAAAAGGGCGGATATCGCTCCGGTATCCGACCTGATGGATGCCGGGGTGAACGTCGCCCTGGGCAGCGATAATATGTTCTATGACCTGGTCGAGGTCACCAAGGTAGCCCAGCTGGTCTGGCGCCTGCGCGCAGGAGACCCCACGCGCCCGGATCCGCAGACTATACTGAAGATGGCCTGCATCAACGGGGCCAGGGCCCTGGGGATGGAGGACTGTATAGGCTCACTGGAGCCCGGCAAGCGGGCCGATGTGATCATGATCAACTGCGACCGCCCCCGATACATTCCGCGGCTGCCGGAAACTGCCGTGGCCAACCTGGTACACTTCGGCAACGGCGCGGATGTGGAGATGACCCTGGTGGATGGTCGCATTCTGGTGGATGATTTTCGGTATGTAGGGGGAGATGAGCGGGCCATATCCGATGCCGCGCAGCAGTCCGGTGAACAGGTATGGGAGCGGGCGCGCCGGGACTGGTCAGTGAGAATGTCGCGCCGCAGCGACCCGGGCGAGGGTTGAAAGAGCGCAGCCGGTCATCTGGTCAGGGCGGACAGGATGACACCAATGATAATGATGATGACTCCCTGTATGCGGTGGGGGGATATTTCCCGCCTGGACAGTCCCCACAGCCCGTACTTGTCGATGAACATCGCCGCCACCACCCCGGCCCCCACCTGGGTGCCTACAGACACCCTTAACCCGACTACGGCCACAAAATAGACCATGGAGGCCACACAAATGACGTTGAGGGCACCGGGCAGCACATATGACCACCGGAACTGTCCGCGCGGCAGCTTATTGCGCACCGCGGAGTAGATGAACAGCATCATTGCTCCCGGGGTGAGAAACAGCCAGGTGGCGGTCATCACACCCACCCGCTGCCCCAGGGCGGAGTTCAGCCCCGAGGTGAGGTTCATGGCCGCCCCCATGAGCAAAGCGATCAGCAGGCCATCCAGCCGCACCCCCGGCAGGGCAGCTGCCACCCCATCCCCCGACCCGGAGGCGGGTATCCCCACGCGAGAACGGCGCGATGACTGCAGCACGTCGGCGAGGCTCAGGCGGGCCATGCCGGCGAGAAGCGTCATGACAGCCAGGACCCGGGGAAGGGTCACCGGAATCTCCCGCAGCCCCAGAAAGCCAATGTGATCCAGAAACAGGCTCATGATCATCTGGCCGGTGAAGGTGGCGGCTCCCATGAAGGTCACGCCGATGAGATCCACCGTGTAGATGAACACCATAATCATGAAGGCGTTGAGCGCCCCGGGAAAGAACAGGTAGAACGGCACTCCGGACAGACCGGACAGGTTAATGCCACCCTCGATGAAGTGGGCGAGGGGCGGCACAAACAGTGCGCCCACTGCCGTGAAGATCAGGGTGGCCCTGAGCAGGCCCAGTTTGCGGCCCACGTGCGCATTTCCCGCCGCCGAAACCTGCATCAGACACCCCACCGCCGCTATGGCCAGAATTATGACGAAAATTGCATATCGCCCGCCTTCCCCTGTGATGCCGCCGTCCGGGTCTGCCGTCCCGGCCGGGGCGACCACTTATCCTTTGTCAGATTAGCAGGATGAAAGACAATGCGCCACCCCCGGCGACGATCACCCGCGGGGGTAAGATGGAATATGCTGGCCGCATTGGGAGGCTCTTTGTCCCGCCGTTCCGATGTGCCGACGCAGCCGGCGTTCGTTCCCACGTTATCCGCTCCCAGCACCCGCACAGAACGAGGAAAACCGCGTCCAACATCGAATATGTAGCTGCCGACACCGAACGACGGCAATCGGGAGGGGGGAAGCACGTGGCGGGCTCCGCGCCGGCATTCGACCGACTCATGGTCAGTCCCCGATTCGTCGAGGACCTGGAGGATATTGCGCGCGACGATCCCGACGGCGCGAGCAAGATCTCGCGCACCGTGTGTCGCCTGCTGGTGGACATGTCCGCCGTGGATCGTCAGCGCATAAGGGACAGCCGGGTCAAACTATTCCGCACCAGGCCGCCGGGCGACTACCGCTCGGTGGACTGGCCGCAGGGGCGGGGCGTGACCGCGCTTCTGCGGGTGCAGCACCGCAGGGAAATCTACCGCTGGGTGGAGCGATACGGGGGCGAGTCAGCCGGTGATTTTCTGCCCGTACAGGCCAGCCCGACCCTGCGCCGCCGCCTGCGTGAAGACACACCGCCCGCGGACACAAAGGAGCAGGGTGCAGTGTCCGATCCAGTGCCGCGGCGCACCCGTGAGGACCCCATCGGCCTCTCCGACCCGGACGATCTGCTCACCATCGCCCGCCGGGGCATGGAAGAATACCTCACGACTCTCTCCGATGAACAGCGCGAACTCATCGATCGTCTGGATCGGGGACCCGCCGTGATAAGGGGACCGGCAGGTTCGGGGAAAACGGTAATGGCCCTGCACCTGAGCCGCCACCTGCACGAGCTGATGCAGCAGCGCGATCTCCTGCGGGATGAGGGGCGCCTGCTGCTGCTCGGGTTCGGGCGGACTCTGCGTGAGAACCTGCGTAGTATGCTCGCCTATCTGTACGGGGGGGTGCTGCCGGAAGATATAGAGGTGATCAACATTCACCGCTGGTGCGAGGAATATGTGACCGGCCGCACCGACCTCTGGCGACCCGGCATCCCCGCCCGGGATCGCAACGCCTCTCTGCGGGGCAGCATCAACAATGCCATCCGCCGGGCGCAACGTGACGGCCTCCTGCGCGACCTGGACCCCGGGCAGGTACATGATGAGATCGCCTTCTTCATACTGCGCCGACGGTTCAAGTCGCGGGAGGAGTATCTGCAGGCCGACCGCACCGGACGGGGCTATCCCCTGCGGACAGAGGCGCGGGAGACTATCTGGGAGATATACCGCCGCAGGCAGAAGAAGCAGAAGCACATGCGGGCCTGGGGCTATGACGATCTGATCAACATCGCGCTGGATGAGCTGGAAAATGACGATGATTTCGCGCCCTACCGGTACGTCATAGTAGACGAGGCGCAGGACTTCTCCGTCGCCATGCTGCGGCTGGCCCGCAGGCTGGCCGGGGATGATGAATCGCGCCTGTTTCTGTTTGGCGATGTGGCCCAGTCGCTGTACGATCCGGGCTTCCGCTGGAAGGACGCGGAGCTGGCTATACGCGGGGGGCGCGTGCGCACGCTGCGCAGCTCACACCGCTGCGCCCGTCGCGTCTTTCAGGCCGCGGGTGTCCTGATCCGCCCCCTGGCCAGCGAACAGCCGGGTGACTATGACGATCCGGCTCAGTTCACCCACGCCGGAGAGAAACCTCGCATCGTGTTCGTTTCGGACGAGGAGAGCGAGATCCTGTTCATAACCGAGGAAATACAGGAGCTGCTGCAAAACGGAGAGGTGCCGCCGCAGGCGGTGTCCGTCCTGGCCTATTCTCACGACCACCTGAACATGCTGCACACCCGACTCGCCCGCATGGACATAGCGTGCGAATACTTCCGCACGAATGCCGATTCGCGCATACGTTTTGAAGTACCGGCGGTCAAGCTGGTGACGGTGCACAGCGCCAAGGGCCTGGGCTTTCCCCACGTGTTCATCAGTGCTCCCGAACCGCGCGAGGACATCTGGGACGATGAGCGGGAGAGAAAGACGCTGTTCACCGCCATGACCCGCGCTGGCCACAGATTGGTGCTGGTGGCGCAGGAGGACAACCCCCACCCCCTAATCCGCGAGCTGGTAAACTCCGGGCAGGTGACCCCCGAGTATCCCGGCTGAACCGAATGGGAGGCGGGGCCATCCCCGCTGTCCCCCCGCACCACCGGACATGCGGGTCCGCATCCGGCGGTTCATGCCGCTAACCGGACTCGACGCATTCACGTCGGGAGAGGTATCTGTTGCGGTCGGGAGCAGGTCTGTTGCGGTTCTCACCTTGCCTGCTGCCAGTGCAGCACCGCCAGCGCCGCAAACAGATTGATGCCAAACCAGCTGCTCTGCAGCCACGAGCACATGAGTCAGAATGAGCTGGTCAAAACAAAGACCAGTACGAGTCCCACAATCAGGCCAGCATTGGCAGTGTGACTGTCCAGTCGGTGTGACTGCGGAATCAACTCGTCACTGACTATGTAAATCATGGCACCTGCAGCAAAGGCGAGTCCCCCGGCCACCAGAGCAGAGGATGCCCGAAACAACAGCAACCCCGCGGCCGTCCCGAGCGGTGTCATCAATCCAGCCAGCAGAGTGAGGAGAAACACATTTACTCTGGAGACGCCCCCCGACCTCAATGGACCAGCCACTGCCATACCCTCCGGTATATTATGCAGACCGATGGACAGAGCCATGTAAAGACCCATCTGGGGGCTGACCTGCAGGCCCGCACCAATTGCCAACCCCTCGGGAAGGTTGTGCAGAGCGATGCCAAAGAAAATGAGAAGACCAGTTCTCATCGCATCGTTGTTGACGGCGGAAACGTTGTATTCACACTCGATCTCCAGCTCGCTTTCAACAGACATATGCGCGTGGGGAACAAATCTGTCGAGCGCAAACATTAGCCCGGCTCCCAGCAGAAACCCCGGGACTGCCGCAGCAACGGAGCCCAATTCTGCCGCCTCCGGCAGCAGATCAAAGAGAGATATGCCTATCATTATGCCCCCGGCAAAACCCAGCAACCCCGAGAGAATCTTTGCGCCAGGTTGCGTGATCAGGATGATGATGATGGCTCCCAGGGCGGTGGCGAGTCCCGCCAGAAAGCTATACCACAAGCCCTGCATCGCGCCTCTCCTTCCCGAGTTTGTGCATTGGGTGAAACCCATCACTGCAGAGGGGTTTCGGACCTTGAGATACCCGGGTTCTCCCTGCCGAGATCGGCGCAGTCGTGCGCCGGGCACTCATCAGCGAAACACCGTAATTATCTCTATTCTTTGACATGTGTGCCGAAATCACCTGCCGGGTGGACTCTCTTTTCATGATACGTCGATGACTTGGATGAACCGATCGCAAATGGCATCTGCCACTGTTGGGTCAGAGACCTGTCGCAGGTACACCCAGGGACTTCAGGAAATCCGTTGAACATCCAGCAGAGCGATAGCGCCCGTCATCTGACCACTGCCGTCGCTGTCGGACCGATGATCTCGCGCCACGGCTGACGCGACTCTCGAAGACTCAGCCACTGCCGCCTCCCAGTGTTGGCCATACAGACCATTCTCGCCGCGCATCAGACCGGGACATCAAATCCAATCTGGCAGAGTGAACAACCCGGCATGTACCGCACTCGTGGGTGCCCCCCGAAGTCCTCTCCCCGCGCAGTGAGAAGCCGCGAGTCCATGAGGATGCGCGGGGACGAAGGATAACCCGGGCTATTCCCGCGGCTCCCCGACGAATCCGAGCCGGAAGCCGTCGGGATCCCGTATCACGAACCTGTACGTCCCCCAGGGGGTCATCGCCAGCTCCTCCTCTACATCGACCTGGTGGTGGATGCGATGCCACAGGGCCTCTACGTCAGCGACGGAAAAGTTGATTATGTCCGCGTTGTCAGCACGTTGCAGATCCTGCGTCTCGGCGATACCGAACCCGCCGCTGCAATCCAACCGGTAGGATTGCCAGCGGGTTGCCTCGTAGAAGATCTCCGGCTCAAACGCAAGGATCTCCTCATAGAAATGCCGGGAACGCTCCAGCGATCGTACTGAGATGGTCACTACCTGCAGTTGCATGTGCTCACCCTCCCTCCTCCCCCCTGTTTGGGCAGGGGACCCTCGGCGATTATGCGAGCTCGTCTTGCCGCGCACACCCGCCCGACCTGCCGCACTCCCGTCCGGGGGTGGCCAGCTCTGCCTCCGGCTCCCCTCACACCGCACGTCACCCCGGGCACCCCGTCCCCCAGCCGCTGGTCCCTGCTGGCCCAGTCCATCAGGGCCAGCATTCGGGCATGCCCGACACACATGGACTGCCCCGGCGGGAAGCCTCCATCGCCGCCGGGGTCAGTTTCGCTCACATGCTATCGAGGGGGAATACGGGGCGGCGGATGTTCTGAAAGTCGAAGCGATCCAGGTTCGGGCTGCTCAGGCCGGGACCATCCACCTCGATTATTTCCTCCGCCAGCGGCTCGTAGGCGGCACGATAGTGCACGGCCGATTTTACCGCCACCATCTTCCGGTACACCGGCTCGATTCCCACCGAACGGGCAACGGCAGGATCGAGGGGCTGCAGGCGTCGTTCGGTGAGCATTACCTCTACGCCGCCGCAGACGACCACCGCGGTGCGCCCGAGATCAGAGCGCAGTCCAGTGGACATGGGACCGCGGTGCGTGAACTGCCCATCGGAGAGCAGGCGCACCCGTCCATCCACCTGTACTGGGTCGCCGGAGAGACCGTCAATCCTGCCGCCCACCTCCCCGGAAAATGATCCGTTCACCCCGGCCGAAAAAGCCCGCTGCACCGCCTCCTGATCGGGAATCATGATCACGGCGGCCTCCTCCGCGCCCAACTCTAACATGGCCCGGAGTAACTCAGTCCCGTCCCCGGCGGCACCACCGCCGGTGTTGTCGGCCACATCGGCCAGAATCACCGGTCGCCCACAGGCCTGCATGGCCCGCCACACCGCCTCCTGCGGCGGCAGCAAATCGGCAACGAAGTCCTCGCGCAGCTCCCAGGCCCGCCCGGCCAGATCGCGGGTGATGTGCGCGGCCAGCTCCCGGTCTCCGTCCACCGTGGCCACAAAAGCCAGGCCGGCGTCCCGCACGTCCGAGTAGACGAAACCGCCGTAGGCACCGACATCGATGACGCCATCCCTCTCCTCCCAGGAGAACGCCCGCTCCATCAGCTCACGCATCGGTCCCCATCCGGTGCGCGCCGGAACCACCGGCGGCGCCAGGGGTGGGCGGGTCACGGAACGCACCGGGCACACCGAGCCGTCCAGGACTGCCGCGAGAAATTCGCACGCTTCCACCCCCCGCTCGAAACCGTCCACGTGGGGATAGGTGTTGTACCCGAAGAGGCCGTCCGCGCGCTGCACCATCTCATCAGTAACATTGGCGTGATAGTCCAGGGTGCAGACCACCGGCACATCATCTCCCACCCATTCGCGCACCTGGCGGAGAATATCGCCCTCGGCATCAGCAATGCCGTCGACCACCATGGCACCGTGCAGGGCGAGCAGAACCCCGTCGATGTCGCCCGCCGCCGCAATGCCGGTACGCAGCTGCTGCAGCAGGTGCTGGTAGGCATCTGCACAGACGATGCCGGATGGAACGGCGGATGCCGCCACGGTCGGAAGTATCTCCATTTTGGCCTCCTCCCCCGCGGAGAAGAAGCCGCCCAGGGGAGTGCGGGTGCCCAAAAATCTCTCCGTCACCTCCTCACCGGTGGCGTAACCCCGCGCGCGAAACTCCTCGAGGCCAGTGGATACGGGACTGAAGCTGTTGGTCTCGTGACTGATCTGCCCTGCCACAACTCGCATGCCGTAAATCACTCCTCTTCCGGAAAGAATCAGAAACTGCGCGTCAGTATTTCCCCGGCGCGGATGCCCAGGTGCTCACCCCCGCGCACCGTCTCCCGGCCGTTGACGAAGACGTTGTGGATGCCATCCGGATAGGCGAATGGGCGGGTATAGGTGGCGCGGTCCCCGATCTCATCGGGAGAAAACACCACGACGTCGGCCCGCGCCCCGGGGCGGATGATCCCGCGGTCAGAGAGCCCCAACCTCTGCGCCGGCATGGAGGTCATCTTGCGGACAGCTTCACCCCGGGACAGAATCTGTCTGTCCCGTACGAATTCTCCCAGGATGCGGGGGAAGGTGCCGAAAGCCCGTGGGTGCGGCTTGCCGCGCGCCAGCGGGCCCTGCACAGAAACTGCGCTGGAATCCGATCCTATCATCACCGCAGGATGCTGCATTATGTTCACCATATCCTCATCACCGATGGTGAAATACACCACTCCTACCCGCCCCTCACACTCCAGGAGTATGTCGAAGGCACAATCGAAGGCATCATCTCCGCGCTCCTCGGCTATGTCAGTTATCGATCGTCCTTCCAGCTCGGGCTCCGGACACTGTGTGATCAGGGTGTTCTCCCACCCCACACCACGATGCAGGCTGATCCAATCCTCGCAGCCCTCGCGGATGTCCTCCTTCATACGTTCCCGCCCTTGCGGATCGCGCAGTCGCCGCATGAGCGCCTCTGCGCCCCCGTCGTGCGCCCAGGGCGGGAGATAGGCGCCGAGACCGGTGGCGGAGGCGGTGTAGGGGTACTGATCCCCGGTGACGTCCACACCTTCGTCGCGCGCCTCCTCTATCATCTCCAGCAGGGCCGCACTCTGCCCCCACATGTGCCGACCCATGGCCTTGAGGTGGGATATCTGCGCGGGGATCTCCGCCCGACGCCCCACCTCCAGCGCTTCGGCAGTCGCCCGCAGCAGGGGGTCGTTCTCTCCCCGGATGTGTGTGGCATAGAGTCCCCCCTCCCGGGCGGCAGTGCGGGCCAGGGCAACAATCTCATCGGTATCCGCGTAGCTGCCGGGAGTATAGATCAGGCCAGTACTCAGCCCGAACGCACCCTCTTTCATGGCCCCCTCCAGCAGGGCACACATCTCCTGCAGCTCGGACTCATCCGGGGCGCGGTCCTCCAGTCCCAGCACCGAGGCCCGCACCGTGCCCGCCCCCACCAGGGGAGCCACATTCACGCTGGTCCCCCCGTCGCGCAGGCGGTCCAAATACTCGCTGAGCGAATTCCAGGTCCACTCCAAGGGAAGGTCGGCGGTGCGCCTCTGCATGAAATCGACCGCCTCCCCCCTGACCGGAGCCGCTGAACTCCCACAGTTGCCGGTGACATTGGTGGTCACCCCGGAGCGCACGTGCGAATTGGCGTCGCCGTCCACCAGCAGCGGCAGGTCCGAGTGCGTGTGTATGTCAATGAAACCCGGGGAAACTGCCAGGCCAGAGGCGTCGATGTTGCGGGAGGCCGACGCAGGGGACAGATCCCCCACCGCTGTGATCCGGTCACCGACGATCCCCACATCCGCGGGGACGCCGGGGCTCCCCGCCCCATCGTACAACCATCCATTGCGTATTATGGTATCGAACACGGTCATCCCTCCTTCAATTCAGAGAACTTTCTGCGGGTTCAGTATGCCCGACGGATCGAACAGTTCCTTGATCCCGCGCATCAGCTCGATCTCGCGTCGGTCGGTGTGCCGGTGCAGATACGCGCGCTTGGCGTGCCCGATACCGTGCTCCCCACTGACCATCCCCCCGAGCTCTTCCGACTTTTCGTACAGCAGATCCATGGCCGCATCCACCCTGCTGCGCCACTGTTCCCAGGGCAAACCATCCCGCAGCATGTTGATGTGCAGATTGCCGTCTCCCGCGTGTCCGAAGGTCTCCATGCGCAGGTCCACCCGCTCGCCCACCTCGTCAGCGTAGTGCACCATCTCCGCAATTGCTGCCCGCGGAACCACCACATCGGCCTCGTCCATTTCGTCGTGCTTGATGGCTTCCAAGAAGGCGCCGCGCGCGCTCCACAACGCTTCCTGGCGTTCGGCAGTATCGGCGATGAGGGCATCTTCCGCTCCATTTTCCAGGCACACCCGGCCGGCCGCGTCCATCTGCGACTCCAGCTCCTCGCGCGAAGAGCCGTCAAAGCGCAGCAGGAGATAGGCGGGCGCACTGCGGTCGGGGAAGGCCTTCCCCAGGTACTGCTCGGAGGCAGTGATGACCCCGCGGCGGAAGAATTCGATGGCCTGCGGCGTTATGCCCGCAGCGGCAAAACGCGGCACGGTGGAGATGGCCTGATCCAGATCGGAAAACTGGACCAGGAGAGAGGCCAGGGCGGGTGGGCGCGGAAGCAGCCGGACGGTGATCTCCGTCACCACTGCCAGCGTCCCCTCGCTGCCTATTATGATCTGCATCAGCTGGTAGCCGGTGGAGTTTTTCGCGACCCGGCCGCCGAGATCCAGCACCTCTCCGTCCGCCAGCACCACCTGCATACCCCGCACGTGATCGCGGGTTACTCCGTACTTCACTGCCCGCATGCCCCCGGCATTGGTGCTCACATTCCCCCCGATGCTCCCGCTCTTTTCCCCCGGGTCGGGCGCGTAAAACAGACCGCGGCTCTCAACCGCCTCGGACAGCTCCAGGAGTGTGACTCCCGGCTGCACCCGCGCCAGCATGTTCTCGCAGTCTATCTCCAAAATCTCCTTCATCCGGCCCATATCCAGCAGCACACCGCCGCACACCGGTACGGCGCCGCCCATGAGACCGGTGCCGGAGCCCCGGGGGGTGACGGCAATCCCCCGCCCGCGGCAGTGCTGCAGCAGGGAAGCAACCTCACCGGTGCACCCCGGGCGAAATACCACTTCCGGCTGCGCAGTCACCGGAGCCATTTCATCGTGCGAGTAGTCGTCGGGTATATCCCCGCCCACCAGGACGTTCTCCTCGCCGGCAATTTGCCGCAGCTTTCGCACGTCACTGTTGTCTATAGCCTGCAACGACATGTCCGTCTCCTCCTCTCTCGATCTCATCCAGCATGGCCGGCACCACTTCGTACAGGTCGCCCACCACAGCATAGTGCGCCACCTCAAAGATGGGAGCGCGCTCATCGCTGTTGATGGCCATTATCAGATCACTCGAGCGCATGCCGGCGACGTGCTGGATGGCGCCGCTCACTCCGCAGGCAATGTACAGGCGGGGCCGCACGGTGCGACCGCTGAGGCCGACCTGGTGCACACTGGAGAGCCAACCCGCCTCTACCAGGGGGCGGCTGCAGCCCAGCATGCCCCCCAGAGCATCGGCCAGCGACTGCAGCATCTGCAGATCCGCCCGACGACGCACTCCCCGTCCCGCCGTCACGATAATGTCCGCATCAGCAACCGTCTCCGCCCGGGGGGCCGGATGCAGGGCGCGCACCCGGGTGTGAGAATCGGACGGAGAGAAATTGCACTGCACTATCTCTCCGCTGGGCGATGCAACTCGTTCGGCCGCCGGCATCACCCTGGGCCGGACCGTGGCCATCTGCGGGCGGCCGGTGGGGGTCTCGATGGTGGCCATGATATCGCCGCCATAGGCGGGCCGCGTCTGCAGCAGCCGGCCGTCATCGGCCAGCTGCAGCGAGGTGCAGTCCGCAGTGAGCCCCGTGCGCAGGCGAGTCGCCAGCCGGGGGGCCAGACTGCGTCCGGCCGGAGTTCCGGCCATCAGCAGCACGGCCGGGTGCAGTCTCCGGACCGCATCCTGCAGCGCATCGGCCCAGGTGACCGGGCGGAAGTGCCGGAGGGCCGGATCATCGTACAGCTGAACGCTGTCCACTCCGTAGGCAAGGATGTCCCGCGCCGGGGCGGAGCAATCCGACCCCAAGACCACGCAGTGCACCGGCCAGCCCACATCGCCCGCCAGCCTCCGGGCCTCGCCGATCAACTCGGCAGTAACCGGCTGCACTCCGCCGCTTCCCAGCTCTGCCACCACCATGATCCCCGCGCTGTCATCCGGTGCAGCGGCCGCCTCCTCCCGCATGTATATGGCGCCGGTCGGGCACTCCCCGCTGCAGATGGGACAGGCGCGGCAGTTTTCGTTGAACTCCGGCCGCCGCTGCACCCAGGATATGCCATCAAATGGGCAGACCTCGGCGCAGATCCCGCAACCGTCACACAATTGCAGATCTATGTGCAAAGTACTCACAGAAACCTCAACTCCTTCAACTCCTCCACCAGGCGAATACCCAGCCGGGCCGGGTCACCCGTCCAGCTCACCTGTTCTATGTCCGACTCGGGAGGAAAGATCTCCCGCACCCGCGTGGGCGAGCCCTCCAGACCGAAATACCCCGCATCCTCAGACACCTGCAGATCCGAGCGATCCCAGGTGGGTATGTCGCGCTCCGCCGTCTCCAGCTTGCGTCGGAAGGACGGGAGACGCGGCTGATTGAGATCCGCCGTCACGGTCAGAAGACAGGGGAGATCAATCTCCACTATCTGCTCGTCCCCTCCCAGATCCAGGGTGACATTCAGCCGCTGCCCGGCGGCGAAATCGAACTGCTTCACGTAGGATGCGTGCGGGACGTCGAGGAATTCGGCCATCCCGGGGCCCACCTGGGCGGTGTCTCCATCCGTGGTCTGCATGCCGCATATGATGAGCTGGTGCGGAAGATGCTGCACTGCCCGGGCCAGGGTGTAGCTGGTGGCCAGGGTATCGGCACCGGCAAAGTCGCGGTCGGACAGCAGAATTCCCTCGTCGACGCCCATCCACAGCGCCTCGCGCAGGGCCTCCTCAGCCTGCGGCGGGCCCATGCTCAGAGCGGTGACCCGTCCTCCCCGACTCTCCCGGCAGGCTATGGCTGCCTCGATGGCGTGCAGATCGTACGGGTTTATCTGCGATTCCACTCCCTCGCGTATGAGGTTCCCCGTCTCGGGATCCACTTCTACCTCCCCCGTACGCGGGACCTGCTTAATACACACCACGATATCTATGATCATCACTCCTCTCTGGCGAATGCTGTGACGTAATTGTCCGGTGTCCCCATTCCTAGGGAATTCTTTGACGACTCCCTCCCTCCTCCCCGCAGCAGTAACTTCCTTGACCGGGTGACCCGCCGTCGATATCATCACCGTAACGAGAGAAGGGAGAGGTGAGCAGCTGTGAATGAACGCACGGGCGACGACCCTTCCACCTATTTCGCAAACACCGCCCCCGACTACGATGCGTGGTATGAAAGCCCACAGGGGGCATTCATCGATGAGATCGAGACCGAACTGGTTTTTGACCTGCTGCCCCCACCGGCCGGCAAGAAAGTGCTCGATGTTGGCTGCGGTACCGGCAATTTCTCTTTCAAGCTGGCCCGCCAGGGTTGTGAGGTCACGGGCATAGACGTGTCCCCGCACATGCTGTGGCGAGCCCTGCGCAAGTCGGCCGATTCCGGGCTGCCGGTTTCCTTCTGTCAGGCGGATGCACTGGATCTACCATTTTCGGATGACCACTTCGATGCAGTCTACTCGGTCACCACTTTCGAGTTCATCGGCGATCGCGCCGCCGCGGTGGAGGAGCTGCGCCGCGTGCTCAAGCCCGGAGGAAGAATGGTGGTGGGGACCATTGCGGACGACAGCCCCTGGGGCCGCGCCTACCGCGCGGCGGCGGAGAAAGATCCAGAATCCGTGTTCCGCCACGCCGATTTCCCCACCCGGTCCGAACTGGAAAGAATGCGGGGGGATGAGGTCATCGCCAGCGAAGAATGTCTCTTCATCCCGCCGGATGCGGAACCGGACTCCTTCCGCCGGGAGGAGGAGGAACGAAGGCAGGGCGAGTGCACCGGTGGTTTCTTCGCCGTGGCGTGGGAAAAGAAATGTGCTCCCCCCCTGTCCTGTCAGATAGCCCTGTATCCGCTGGCCGGAGCTGGGGTAGATGCGGATGAGGCGGTGCGTGAGGTGCTGGGCATTGTCACCGCCTTCGATGCACAGGTGCAGGTGAACCCGATGAGCTCAGTACTGCGCGTGACTCCCCGCAATCTGGGCGCCCTGCTGCAAGAGATCGCCGCCCACTGCCGCGGGCGCGACCTCCCCTACAGCCTGGTTCTGACCGCATCGAATGCCTGCGGCGTTCCGACGGAAGGAGATGGGGACCATGACGGCGCCCAGTGAGTCCGGGCGGGCAGTGATAGTGGCGGCGGGCGGACCGCCACCGGACTCCCCACAGCACGGCTACATCCGGAAGGTGGTGCAGGCGGGGGATCTGCTGGTCGCCGCGAACGGTGGAGCGGAGGTACTGCTGCGCCTGGGACTCACCCCCGATGCGATGGTGGGAGACATGGATTCGCTGTGCCCGGAGAGCGCCGACCGCATCGAACGGAGCAGCGCCGCGAACATCATCCGCCACCCGCCCGACAAGGACCGGACCGACGGGCAGCTGGCCGCCGAATGGGCGCTGCATCATCTGGGGGATGGCGCGGGAGCAGAGATGATCATCTGCGGGGCCTTCGGGGACCGCTTCGACCACGCCCTGGCCCTGATCCTTTACTGTGCTACCCTGACGCAGGAGCGGGGAATCACCCTGAGGCTGCGCGATGCGGGCCAGGTGGCGCACCCGGTGTGCAGCCGACTGCAGCTCTGCGGCCAGCCGGGCGACACGGTGTCCCTCATTCCCCTGACCGAACGGGCCACCGACATACACATCGACGGTTTCCGGTATCCGCTGCGCGGCGGCAGCCTGTGCTGGGGAGAAACCCTCGGGGTGAGCAACGAACTGCGGGAATCACCCGCACACGTGCAGGTGCGGGGACAGGGAATTCTGCTGGCAGTGCATCACACCAGCGACCACTGACGGGGCTGCCGGTCGCGAAACCAGGCGGCGCGCGAGATCCCGGCCTCGCGGGCGCGGCGCCGCAGCTGTTCCCGCCCGACGCCGACCAGCTGTGGGCGGTGGCTGTCGCTGCCCACTGTCACCAGGCGTCCCCCGCGCTGGTGATAGGCGGACATTATCTCCTGTGCGGGATAGGGGTCCTCCGGGGGCTGGCGCAGCCCGGAAGCGTTGACTTCCATCAACACCCCATGCTGCACCATCACATCCAGTATCGCCCGGACGGTGGGCCAGTGGGGCGATCCGCGCCCCATGCCGGCCACCCGCGTCCCATCCGCAAGCCGCAGGGCGGGGCCGTGGCGCCGGGGCAAATCGAAATGCCCGACAGCATCGACCGCAACGTGTGCGAGCATCTCCCGCACGGAGGCGAGATAATCGCGGTAATAGTCGTCTGCCCTCGATGCGGGGGCGGACTGACAGGTGTAGCGGAGTCCCCCCACCACGTGCACCGCACCGATGACAAAATCGAACGGCCACTGCTGCAGAAAATCGCGGATCTCCGCGGCTCGCCCCGGGTAGTATCCCACCTCAACCCCGACGGCGATTTCCAGATCGGCAGAGGATTCCCGCTGCAGGCATCGCAGGTTGCGGAATCGCTCCGCCACCTGTTCCGGCCCGGGCAAAAACTCCCCGGGGGCAAACTCCACGTGATCGGTAAAGCACAACCCGGACAGCCCGCGCCGGCTGGCCCGGCGAACCACGTCAGAGGGCCGGCTGTCGCTGTCCGGCGAATAGCAGGTGTGAATGTGACTGTCGTACCACGTCATGATGATGGGGCTCTCTAATCGCGGGACTCGACGCGCTCGGTGTACTCGCCGGTCCGCGTGTCGATGCGCACCCTGTCGCCCTCGTTGATGAACAGCGGCACCGAGACGGTCGCACCGGTCTCCAGGGTGGCCTCCTTGGTGCCCCCGGTGACCGTGTCACCCTTCAGGCCGGGAACGGTATCGCTGACCTCCAGAACCACGGTGGTGGGCAGATCCACCCCGACCATCTCGTCCTTGAAGGTGAGCACCTTTACCTCGGTATTCTCCTTCAGCCACTTTATAGTATCGCCCAGCTGCTCCTCCGGCAGGGCGGTCTGTTCAAACGTCTCCGTATCCATGAAATGAAACATGTCAGCGTCGCGGTACAGAAACTGCATGCGCCGCTTCTCCAGATGGGCCGCGGGCATCTTCTCCCCGGCCCGCAGCGTCTCCCGTATGATGGTACCGGTCATGAGATTTTTGAGCTTGGCCCGCACGAAGGCCGGACCCTTGCCCGGCTTGACGTGCTGCGACTCCAGCACCTGCATAATCTCCCCGTCCATCTCCACCGTCAGTCCGGGGCGAAAATCATTGGTAGATATCACGCATCAATCACCACCAGCTCCTTGTCTACTCCCGTGAGCGTCTCGCTGCCGTCCTCCGTCACTACGACCAGATCCTCGATGCGCACTCCACCCCAGTCCGGAATGTATATTCCCGGCTCTACCGTGACCACCATGCCGGGCTCGAGGGGAGTCGTCCCGCGCCTGCGGCTGAGAGAGGGACGTTCGTGCACCGCCAGACCCACTCCGTGTCCCAGCCCGTGTCCGAAGTACTCGCCATATCCCGCATCGTCAATGATGTCCCGGGCCACCCGGTCGATCTCCGCACCGGTCTTCCCCGGCTCAATGGCCTCTACAGCTGCCCGCTGCGCCCGCTGGACCACGCAGTAGACCTCGCTCTGTCGTTCGTCCACCTCACCCACCACTACGGTGCGGGTGGCATCGGAACAGTATCCTCCCCGGCGGGATCCGTAGTCGAAGGTGATGAAGTCACCCTCCTCGATCTCCTTGCCGGAGGCCTGCCCGTGCGGCATGGACGATCGCACCCCAGAGGCAATGATCAGCGGGAATGCCAGCCCCTCCGCACCGCGCCGCCGCATGCAGAACTCAAAATCCAGGGCAATGTCCTCCTCCACCCGGCCCGGGGCAACGGACGGCAGAATTTCCTGAAAGGACGCGTCGGCTATTTCTGCGGCCGCGCGGATGGTCTGTATTTCTGCGGCCTCTTTGACCTGGCGCAGATCCTCCACTATGCCCTCGGTCGGCACCCACTCCACTGCCGCAATTTCCTCCCGCATCTTACTATATTCCTCATAAGTGGTATGTCCGGCCTCGAATCCCACCG
This sequence comes from Clostridia bacterium, assembly GCA_003551365.1. GTDB lineage: Bacteria > Bacillota > Sulfobacillia > SLMV01 > SLMV01 > PWGR01. Next base: position 33,152 of record PUMM01000063.1, on the reverse strand, counting down.
CACCGGGGTCCAGGTCGCACAGAAACTCTCCCAGGGTTTCCCGCAGGTTCTCCGTGACGTCCACGCGGCTGAACTCCGGGGACTGATCGGCAGCCTGCTGCGTATACCGGGAGTCCACAATAATGTACTGTTCATCGGGAGTGATCAGCAGGGCCCCGGCCGAGCCGGTGAATCCGCTCATGTACCGACGGTTCTCGGCACTGGCAATCAACAGGTTATCGGTCTCCTCGCACTCCGCCAGGGCATGACGAAGGCGCTGCAATCTCTCAGCTGTACCCACGAATCTCACATCCTCTCACCATCCCGGCAGCGATCCCGGACGCGCGGGACCGCCACCGGGTGGGCATTCTCTGCTGTGTTCAGCTCAGCTCCGGATAGAGCGGAAAGGCGCTACACAGTTCCTGCACCGTACCGCGCACCTCAGTGAAGGTCTGCTCGTCATCGGAGTCGGCCGTGACTGTCCGGTAAATGGCCTCCGCCACCCGATCCATCGCCTCTTCGTCCATGCCGCGCGAGGTCAGGGCGGGGGTGCCGATGCGGATTCCGCTGGTGACGAACGGGCTGCGGGTCTCAAACGGAATGGTGTTCTTGTTCACGGTTATGTTCACGGACTCGAGCCGTTCCTCCGCCTCCTTGCCGGTCACGCCGGCCTCGGTGAGATCCACCAGCACCAGATGATTGTCGGTTCCGCCGGAGACCAGCCGCAGTCCCCGCTCGCGCAGGCCGTCGGCCAGGGCGGAGGCGTTGTCCAGAATGGACTGCTGATAATCGGCAAACTCCGGCTGCAGCGCCTCGTGGAAGCACACTGCCTTCGCCGCGATTATGTGCATCAGGGGACCACCCTGAATACCCGGGAAGATGGACTTGTCGATGCCCTTACCCAACTCCCCGGTGCGGGACAGCACCATGCCCCCGCGCGGACCGCGCAGGGTCTTGTGCGTGGTGGTGGTCACAAAGTCCGCGTAGGGTACCGGCGATGGGTGCAGGCCCACGGCGACCATCCCCGCGATGTGGGCAATGTCGGCCACCAGATAGGCATCCACCGCGTCGGCAATCTCGCGAAAGCGGGCGAAATCTATGGTGCGCGGGTAGGCACTGGCACCGGTCATGATCATCTTCGGCCGCACCTTACGGGCCTGCTCCTCGATGCGATCGTAGTCCAGCACCTCATTCTCCCGATCCACGCCGTACGCCTCGATATTGTACAGCATGCCGGAGAAGTTCACCGGACTTCCGTGCGTGAGATGTCCTCCATGGTTCAAATCCTGTCCCAGTATGGTATCACCCGGCTGTAAGACGGAAAAGTAGACGGCCATGTTGGCCCCGGACCCGGAGTGAGCCTGCACATTGGCGTGCTCCGCCCCGAACAGCTCCCTGGCCCGCTGGCGGGCCAGCTCCTCCATCTCGTCGACGTGCTCACAGCCCCCGTAATAGCGGCGGCCCGGGTATCCTTCTGCGTACTTGTTGGTCGGCACGGTGCCTGCGGCCTCGAGCACCGCCGGGCTGACGAAGTTCTCCGATGCGATGAGTTCGAGCGTGTTCCTCTGCCGCTCCAGTTCTGCGCCTACCGCCCTGTAGATCTCCTGGTCGACCTCCTGCAGGTGTTCCCACATATCGCAATCACCTCTCCCGTAAGGGTCAGCGCGGCAGCATGTGAATCGGCGCTCCGATGCCGACGTGCGCCGCCTCCATGACTGCCTCCGACAGAGTGGGATGTGCGTGGACGCACCAGGCCAGCTCTTCTACGGTCATGCCGCTGTCGATGGCCAGCACGCCCTCCTGAATGAGATTTGGCGCTTCAGATCCCAGAATGTGCATGCCCAGAACCTTCTGACTGTTCGCGTCGAACACAATCTTGACCAGTCCATCCGTCTCGCCGATGGCCACTGCCTTGCCCAGGGCGGTCATGGAAAACTTGGCCACATCCACCCGATCGAAGGTCGCGCGGGCCTCATCCTCATGATACCCGACGCTGGCCGCCTCGGGAATGGTAAAGGCCACGTCGGGAAGCGCGCGGGGATTGATGTGATGCGGCTCCCCGAACAGGCAGTCAGCCGCCACTACACCCTCGGCCGTGGCCACGTGCGCCAGCATCATGCCACCCGTGGCATCCCCGATGGCCAGAACATCCGGATTGGAGGTGACCATCTCTTCATTCACCACTATTGCATCGGAATCCGTTTTTACTCCCAACTCATCCAGGGGCAGCTGGTCAATGCTCGGCTTCCGCCCCACGGCGTTGAGGACGAGGTCGCCAACCGCCTCCTGCTCGCGACCGCGGCGCTCATACTTGACTCGCTTCTCTCCCGCATCATCCCCCTCGATGCCGGTCACCGGGGCATCAGTTATGACGTTGATGCCCTTTTTGCGCAGAACCGGCCGGATGCGGCGGGAGATCTCATCATCCAGGTACTTGAGCAGCCGGGGGTTTCTCCCCAGGAGCGTTACCTCGGCGCCGAACGCGTTGAAAATACTGGCAAACTCCAGCCCGATGACGTTCCCACCCATGATGATCAGATGCTCGGGCAGCTCCCGCAAATTGAGAATCTCTCTCGACCCGATGACGCCCGGAAGATCTATCCCGTCGATGGGCGGATCCAGCTTCTCCGATCCCACCGCCAGCAGCAGCTTCGCCGTCTCCAGTTGGGTCTCCTCTCCATCGGCGTCCCGCACGGTGACGTGGTGGGCGTCCTCCACCACTCCCAGGCCGTCGTAGATATCCACACCATTGCCCTCCAGCAGCTGCCGGACACCCTTCTTCAGCCGATCCACCACACCGTCCTTGCGTTCCGTAGTGGCGGCCAGATCCAGTTCAGCTCCGGACACCTGCACCCCGTGCTCCGCCGCGTCCCGGCAGTCCTCCATCATTTTGGCTGCCCGGACGTAGGCCTTGGTGGGAATGCACCCCTCATTCAGGCAGGTGCCGCCCAGCCAGCGCTTCTCCACCAGGGCCACATCAGCTCCCAGCTGGGCAGCGCGTATCGCGGCGGGATACCCCCCGGGTCCCCCGCCCAGCACCAGAAGATCATATCTTCCGTCATCTCTCGTCATCGCCAGCCTCCTTCCATTTCACTCACCGCTTGCGGTTCCATTCATCTTTGGAATACTTGTCGGAATAGAGTCTCTCCACCCGCTCCCGCTCACCGATCGACAGTTCGTCCCGCTGCAGCTGCAGCGAGAAGGTGGAGGCGAAACCCCGCTGCAGAGCATCCGCCACCCGGTCGTAATCCAGTTGGGCTCGCGTCAGCTCATCCAGGCCAGCCGCCTTTTTCTCCAGCGTCGCCCGCACGCGGCGCCGCACGGCATCGGATCCCAGATTGAGCGTATCAACCGCCGCATCCCGGTCCAACCACAGGGGCACCGATCCGTGCTGCAGCAGGACGCCGCGCTGCCGCACCTGGGCGCTGCCTATCACCTTACGTCCCTCCACGGTAACCTCATGCGGCGTTGCACTGTCAAAACAGGCGGCGGAACTGGCCTCCCGGTCACGGCGGGTGGGGGGCCGCCCGGGGGCCAATTCCGCCTCCAAACCCAATCGTCGCACACCCTCAACCAGGGCCTCGCTGAGCGCCCGGTAGGTCTGCAGGACTGAACCGCTGAGCAGGTGCTCACCGATAATCACCGCATAGGTCAGTTCGTGCTGATGCAGGACGGCCCGACCGCCCGTGGGCCGCCGCACCCAGTCAAATCCCCGCGCACGACACCCCTCTTCATCCACCTCGCGGCGGTATGACTGGAAATAGCCTATGGTGAGTGAAGGTGGTTCCCAGCGATACAGGCGCAGGATGGGCGGGGACTCGCCATCGGCGTGCGAAAGAAGCAGCGCCTCGTCTGTGGCCATGTTCACTGCCCCGCTGTGTGCGCCGTCGCTGATCAGCCGCCACTGTCTGGCCCGGTCACTCAGCACGCCCGCTTCTTCGCCAGTGCTCATCATGATTCGGCCACCTCCGAACGGCCGGCGCCCGGCAGGCAGCCGGCCGTGCGCAGGGCATGTCGGGCTTCGGCCGGCGTCAACGGCCGCGGGTAATTGTATGGTTCCTGTCCGGGACGTTCATTGTAATAGGGACGATTGCAGCCCCAGCAACCGGTGGTCCGAAACGGCTCACCCTGCAGCGCCTCCTGATCCAGTGCCGCCCCGGGAATGGACAGCACATGCTCCCATTCCCCGAAAACTATGTCGTGCACCTGCAGCCGCCCGCGCGATATGAGGTGCGAGGCCAGCTGTATCCTCCGGTACTGATCCATGGGCGGCTGCGGATGATCCTCCAGCGGCGTTCCCCGCACCGGCGTGAAGGCAAACAGGGCCACACTAACCCCTGCATCGGTCATAAGCTGTACCAGCTCGAGGGCGTCGCGCTCGGTCTCACCCAGGCCGATAATCAGATGGGTGGAAATCCTGCCGGGATGGCCCGCGGCCAGCTCCTGCAAAAGCTCTACCCGGCCCACCCAGTCGGCAGGAGATCTCCGCTTGTACCTTCCGAACAGCTCGGGGGTGGCGGCATCGAGGGCCAATCCGATCCGCTCCGCCCCCAGAGCAAACAACCTGCCCGCATCACTCAGGGTGTCCACCACACCATTCACGGAAACGGGCACCGGCTGGCTGTGCTGGTGCAGCAGGTGGAAGAACCGCTCGAGAACGACGCGGTAGTTCCCGCCGTGCACCACCTGCAGGCAGGCCCGCAGTATATCTCCCCGCCGGTGGGCCCGCACCAGCTCCTCCACCGCGCGCTCGATGGGATAGGAGGGCCAGCTGACGCGGGACAGGTAGCGGCGGGAGGAACTGCTGTCTCGGCCCTGAGCACAAAACGCACAGGAGTAGCCGCACTCCTCCCCCACCATAAAATGGGCGGCAGTCGCCGCTGCGTCCACCCGGGCGTCGGTCAGTCCGAGGGCCTGCGCCGTTCCCAGTGAAGCCTTTATCTCCAAGGCAACCTCATCCTCTCAGCAACATGCTTCAACGGTCGGTCGCGCGAAACTCGCGCAGAGTGGAGAAACGGCCCCGGGGCCGTTCAGCTCCGGCGAAGAGCGCGCAGCATTCATCGGCCCAGTGGATGCCCCCGGGGCCGACGATATCCACCAGCAGACGCCGGACCCGCTGCGTCGGCTGCACAAGAACGTCAAAATCACAGGCAGCGGCCACAAGATCCAGTGCAGGACGATACATGCCGGAAGGACGCATGCACCCCAGGTGCAGCTGCGTCTTCGGCAGCCGGCGTCGCATGTGCCGCATGAGATCTGCCACTTCAGCCAGCGGCGGGGGCATGGCAGAAGCAAAACGGGTGCCCGGGGTGGGCCGCAGCACCAGCAGCACCAGTGCGCCGGGGGGATCATTCGCCAGGGCATCCACCATCCCGTATTCGCCGCACATCTCTCCTCCGTCCAGGCCGGCCACGATGTGCGGGACCACTTCAACTCCCCGGGGGAGCTGCCGCTGCATGCGGCGGAATGAATGCAGGTAGTCGCTGAACCCGTGCCGCAATCCCATAACCCGCCGGATGGTTCGATCTGAACCCACCATGTCGAACGACACGGCATCGGCAAATCGGGCCGCCGCTGCCATCTGGCCATCGTCCGCCAACCCCACGTGCAGGTTCAGTCGGAAATGCTCCGCCATATGGCGCAGCAGTGACGCGGGGGGAAGCGGCACCCTGCCGCCTCCATCGCAGCCACCGCTGATCAGCAGGCTCGAGGGCAGCTGGCTATCGGGATCCTCCATGCGGGCGACCACATCATCGAGGGGAGTCATCTGCCGCAGGTAGTGACCCCCGCAGTGCGCACAGTCCAGAGCACACTCGTCTCCGGTGACCGATATGCTTTCCGTATTCTCCGGAAACACGAATAAAAAGGAGGAGTGAGTATCGACCCCCGCACTCTCCCGCTCGCTGAGAAGGCGCACGAAGGAATCGCGCTCGGCGGCGACCTCCGGGCCGCCGGGATACCTCCCAGTCTTCAACTCGGAGACAATGGCGTCGAGGAGCGATGCGCGCAGCACCGCTCCTCGATTATCTGCCCTGTCAGGCATCTGCGTCTTCCTCCGGGTACCACCGAACCACGGGGCGACGGGATGCGGTGACCTCATCCAGACGACGCACGGGCGTATGCCTGGGTGCGCCGTGCAGGTCATCCGGGTCCTCCGCCGCGCGTCCGGCAATGTCAATCATGGCCTCGATGAACGCATCCAGGGTCTCCTTGCTCTCCGTCTCAGTGGGCTCGATCATGAGAGACTCATCGACGATGAGCGGGAAGTAGACCGTGGGCGGGTGCAGACCGTAATCGAGCAGCGCCTTGGCGACGTCCACCGTGGCCACTCCATATTCCTTCTTCAGGTTGCTGCCGGACAGGACGAACTCGTGCATGCAGGTCCGGTCGAAGTCCAGCTGGTAGTGTCCCTTCAGCGATTCCTGCAGGTAATTGGCGTTGAGCACCGCATCCTGGCTGACCTTCTTCAGGCCGTCCGGCCCCATCTTGCGGATGTAGGCGTAGGACTTGACGACCACACCGAAGTTGCCGTACATCGACCGCACCTGGCCGATGGTCTCCGGTCGGTCATAGTCCAGGTAATAGTCGTCTCCGTCGCGTTCCACCAGCGGCACGGGGAGATACGGAGCCAGCTCATCGCTCACCACGATGGGTCCCGATCCGGGACCGCCGCCCCCATGCGGGGCGCTGAAGGTCTTGTGCAGGTTGTAGTGGACAATGTCAAATCCCATGTCACCCGGGCGGGAATAGCCCAGGATGGCGTTGGCATTGGCCCCATCGTAGTATAGGAGCCCGCCGCAGTCGTGCACCATTTCCGCGATCTGCTGGATGTTTTCATCGTACAGCCCCAGCGTGCTGGGGTTGGTCAGCATGAGAGCGGCCACGTCATCGTCCATCATCTCTTCCAGCGCTGCGAGATCCACATCGCCCCGCTCATCTGAGGGAACCTCGACCACGGTGTAGCCGGCCATGACTCCCGATGCGGGGTTGGTGCCGTGCGCGGAGTCGGGGATAATCACCTTGCTCCGCTCCTCGCCGCGGGCCCGATGATAGGCCTGCACCAGAAACAGACCGGTGATCTCACCGTGCGCACCGGCGGCCGGCTGGAATGTCACATGCCCGAGGCCGGCCATCTCCTTGAGATACTCGCCCATGTCGTACAAAAGCTGCAGGGCGCCCTGCACCATCTCGCGCGGCTGGTACGGGTGTAGACCGGCGAAGCCCGGCAGTCGCGCCACGTCCTCGTTTACCTTCGGATTGTACTTCATCGTGCACGACCCGAGGGGATAGAATCCGGTGTCCACCCCGTGGTTCATCTGCGACAACCGCACGAAATGCCGCACCACATCAACCTCGGAAACCTCCGGAATCTCCGGGGGCTCTTCCCGGATCATATCTTCGGGAACCAGATCCTCCAGGGGCTCGGCGGGCACGTCCAGCTCCGGCAGGGAATAGCCGGTGCGGCCGGGCGAGCTGAGCTCGAAAATCAGGGGTTCCTTCACCGCAACTCCATTCTTCTCATCGCTCATGCCGATCCCTCCAGCCGCGCAGCAAGCTCGTCGATCTCTTCTCTGGTTCTCTTCTCCGTGACCGCCACCAGCAGACTGTGGTCCATGTCGGGGTAGAAGCGACCAAGGTCCACCCCCGCCAGGATGTTGTGCTCCAGCATGGACTGCACGACCTCGGCGGCGGGACGCTCACACTGCACCACGAATTCCTTGAAGAAGGGTTGATCGTACTGCAGGGAGAATCCGTCCAGCGCGTCGATGGCCTGCGCGGCGTAGTGGGCCTTCTGCAGCGACTGTTCGGCCACCTCGCGCAGCCCGGTCTTGCCCATGAGGCTGAGATACACTGTGGCGGCCAGGGCATTGAGGGCCTCGTTGGTGCAGATGTTGGACGTGGCCCGGGCGCGACGGATGTGCTGCTCGCGCGTCTGCATGCTCATGACGTATCCCCGCACGCCGTCCTCGTCCACGGTCTCGCTGATGATCCGCCCGGGCATGCGGCGGATGTGCTTGGAGCCGGCGGCAAAGAACCCCAGATAGGGGCCACCGAAGCTGAGGGGGTTGCCCAGGGACTGCCCCTCGCCCACCACAATGTCCGCGCCGGACTCAGAGGGGGGCTTGAGCAGACCGAGCGAGATGGGATCGCAGGCCACGGTAAACATGGCCTTACCGGCATTGTCCACCACCGAACCGATCTCATCCACGGGCTCCAGCAGGCCGAAGAAGTTCGGATTCTGCACGATGACGGTCAGCGTCTCATCATCCGCCTCGCGGCGGAGTGCATCCAGATCTGTCACCCCTTCGACCATGGGTATCTCCACCATCTCCCATTCCAGGCTGCAGAGATAGGTCTCGAGAACCCGGCGGTACTCAGGATGCACCGATTCAGAGATGAGCACGCGGTTGCCCCCGCGGCGCACCAGGCGGCCGGCCATCAGGGCGGCCTCCATTACTGTGGTGGCGCCATCGTACATGGAGGCGTTGGCCACGTCCATTCCGGTCAGCTCGCTGATCATGGTCTGAAACTCGAATATGCTCTGCAGCGTGCCCTGACTCACTTCCGGCTGGTACGGGGTGTAGGCGGTGTAGAACTCCTCGCGCGAGAGGATGTGATCCACCACTGACGGCAGGAAGTGGTCATACGCCCCGGCACCGAGAAAGCACACGTACTCATCGGTGCTGAGGTTCTTCCCCGCCAGTTCCGCCATATGTTTTACCAGTTCCATCTCCGACATCGCCGATGGCAGATCCATATCACCGCGGAAACGTACGGCCTCGGGGATGCCAGCAAACAGGTCATCTATAGACTCGACGCCTATGGCGTCGAGCATCTCCCGACGGTTCTCATCAGTATTGGGAATATAGCTCATTTGATCACCCAATCAGAAGGAGATTTTACTCCAGCGTATCCTGGTAATCCTCTGAGTTCATCAGGTCGTCCAGCTCGGATTCGTCGGCGATATCGACCTTTATGATCCAGCCGTCACCATACGGGTCCTCGCTGATGACCTCCGGAGCATCCAGCAGCTCCTCGTTGACCTCGGTAATCTCGCCACCCACCGGCATGTAGAAGTCGGCGACCGCCTTCACGGACTCGATGACCCCGAAGGAGTCACCCTGGCCGAACTCGTCTCCCTCTTCCGGCAGTTCAACGAACACCAGGTCGCCCAGCTGCTCCACGGCATAGTTGCTGATACCCACTGTACCGGTTCCGTTGTCAGCACGAATCCACTCGTGGTTTTCTGTGTAAAGGAGATCCTCTGGATACATCACACTCATCCTTTCCGGGAGTAAAATGGAGTCTCAACGATTACCGCGTCCAGCTTACGGTTGCGGACGCCTATCTGCAAGTCTGTACCCTCTTCTGCCAGGTCGGTACGCACGAAACCCAGGCCCACATTCTTCCCCAGAGTGGGGCTGTGCGAGCCGCTGCTCACGTGTCCCACCTCGCGGCCTTCGGAGTCAAAAATGGGGTAGTTGGTGCGGGGAATGCCCCGATCCATCATCTCAAAACCGACCAGTTTGCGCTCGATACCCTCATCTCGCACGCGGCGCAGGGCGTCCCGACCCACGAAATCGCCCGCATCCAGCTTCACAAAGAAGCCCAGATTGGCCTCCAGGGGATTGATGTCGGGTGCAAGCTCCTGCCCATACAGCGGGAGGCAGGCCTCGAAACGCAGAGTATCGCGCGCTCCCAGACCGGCCGGAACCAGCTCGCCCTCCTCGGCCGCGTCCATGAGCGCCGCGAAGATCTCCGGTGCCGCCTTCGGCCGGCAGTACACTTCGAATCCGTCCTCGCCGGTGTAACCGGTGCGGGACAGCATGGCTTCATGGCCCGCCACATCCGCGCCGGTGCGCAACCGGAAGAACTTGATGTCGCCCAGAGCCTCATCCGTCACCCGGCCCAGAATGTCCTCGGCGCGCGGTCCCTGAATGGCCAACAGCGCCGTATCGTCCGACTCATCCGTCACCGTGACGTCGAAATCGTCCGCCTTGTCGATGATCCATTCATAATCCTTGTCCTTGTTCGCCGCATTGACCACCAGCAGAAATTCATCCTCATCGAGACGATAGGTAATCAGATCGTCGACCACTCCACCGTCCGGATAGCACATCGGGCTGTACTGCACCTGGTCGATGGACACCCGGGTCACGTCATTGGTCAGCAGATAGTCCACCAGGTCCAGTGCCTGCGGCCCGCACACGCGGATTTCTCCCATGTGCGAGACATCAAACAGACCCGCACTCTCCCGTACCGCCACATGTTCCTCAATTATGCCGGTGTACTGAACGGGCAGGGCCCAACCGCCAAAGTCCACGATCTTTCCACCGTATTGCTGGTGACACTCAAACAGAGGGGTCTTCTTCAGCTCGTCCAAATCCAACTGATCATCACCTCCACAGACTCACTCACACCTGGTCGTCGCGCACCATCCTCGCCCTCCCGGGTCCATTAAGTCCCACCTCATCATATCACAACCCGGGTGTGGGCAATCCAGAAAAAAGGACAGAGCAGGTCACCTGAGCGACCCCTCTGTCCCGGATACCTGAGAGATTCACCGGCCCAGCCGGTTTACTCCTTCGGTGCCCGCCCTACGGCGGATCTCTCCAGAGACCCGTCCAACTGCGGTACGGAAACCTGAGAGTTTTGCCCCCTTCGGTGCGGGCCTGAGCCCGACTCTCCCGCAGTCTTCATCCGGTGCTATTCATCTGTCAGTTTATCGTCCCCGCACCGGGCTGTCACCCATCCTCCCGGGGACGAAGAGCGGCGTCCGCCTCCGCCACCAGGGTGATGGGGTGGCGCCACAGATCAAACCAGCTCTCCGGTCCGGGAGCCTCGCATCGCACCACCACAGTGGGATGCTGAACCTCAGCCCCGGTGATCGGGTGAAGCGCCGGATCGTCCTCGGAGGTGTTTATGACCCACACCTCGACACTGCCCGGCTCCTCGCCGGATAAGTTTATCACATTCTGCTCAGCGTATTGAAGGGCTTTTGCCGCCGCCTCGTCCTCACACAGCACCACATGCCCCTCGGCCAGCGCATCCCAGTCCACGGACTGCGCTCCGGCCAACGCAGCCAGATCCATGGCCGCCTGCAGTTCATACCGGGCGGACAGCAGCCGCCCCGTCTCCACCGCCACGGCCGCGGCGGTGAGCAGGACCGGGATCCACAAAATCACCAGGGCAGCGGCCGCCCCGCGGCGCGATTCAATCATCATCCAGGCGCTCACTGCGCGTCACCACCTCGGCGCGCAGATCCACCACGGATGGCGCCACCCGGCGCAGCATCTCCGTGCGGATGCGATACGGATAGGTCAGACACACATCAATCGGGCGACCGTAGACGGCCCGATTGGGCTGCACGTTGATGTGCAGCTCCTCGACATCCAGACCACCCATGGCGGAGATCTCCTCGATTCTATCCCCCACCGCTGTAGACCACCCGCCATCCACCGCAGCCTGCCGCCCGCCCTCACGTGCGGCACTGGACAGAACCAGCTGCGCCTCCACCATCAATCCCACCTCCAGGCACAACATCAGAAGCAGAAACAGAATTCCGAAGACCAGTGCGAACTCGGCTATGACCGCCCCGCGCTGCTCGCCCAGCGATAATCTCCCTCCCACGGCATTGCCCTCCCGTCTGCGGGGCGATCCGGTGTCCGCACCGCCCCGCTGGCTGCATTGTGTCGGTCGCCTATTCCGGTCAGTCCACTTGCAGTTGTTCAGTGATGTTGTCGATCTGTGACACGAGCTCCGCACCCAGAAGTTCGAGTGTTGTGATAAGAGCCACCACCACCAGGGCCAGAATCAGGGCGTACTCCGCCGTGGTCGCTCCGCGCTCACCCCGCATCATCTGCCGCACCTGCAGGTAAGTCATCAGCATTCGGTCGCGCACGTGCATACCCCCCCTCCCGCCGGATGCCCGACATGCCTCACCAGCCGAAAAAAGTCAACAGGCTGGGCATGATCACCACGACAAATGCGGCGGGAAACAGAAACAGTACCGTACCCACCGCAATCTTCAATCCCACCGTCTTCAGACGCCTCCGTGCCAAATGACGGCGCTGCTGCAGCATATCCGCCTTCAGGCCGGTCAGAGCGGCGCGCAGGGGGAGTCCGCGTCGCGCACTGTCCGAAAGCAGATGGGCAACCTGCGCGGCGGCCTGCCCGCCGCCCTCATCCAGAGTCTCGTGCAATCGGGCCACTGCCGATCCGCCGGCCCGGCTGTTTCGCACCACCTGCACCAGCGCCTCCCGCAGCGGAGAATCCGCCAGGGGCGCGGTGTAGGATGCGGCCGACTGCAGGGTCATGCCGGCTGCGGCGGCCATCTGCAGAAGATCCACCCAATCCAGTACTGCCCGGTCGAAGCGCTGCCGACGGGCGGCATCGCGCCGACGCTCCCACCACCCTGCCAACACCCGGGGAGCAGCGGGAGCCGAGCGTCGCCCGGGGGCTCCGGTGAGCAACCGGGCCGGGGAGGATAGCTGGCGCAGGCGGACCGACAGTCCCAGCAGCACGGTGGCGGCACATATGCCTAAAGCCGCCGACGTGACGGCAGCAAACACTCCGCTCACAGCCATTCCCCCTCCTCCTGCGTGACAATGCGCTTCAGATAAATCAGTCCAATCACCCACGAGGCCGCGGCGTAACCGGCGGCCATACGTCCGCTGGGTGCGCTCATCAGGGGAGCGAGCATATCCGGACGAACTGCATAGGTGTAGCCGGTTATGAGCAGCGGAAGAGCAGCCACCAACAATGCCGAATAGCGAGCCTCGGCGCTCTCCTCCTCCAGCTCCTGCCGCAGCAGATTCTGCGAGCGCACCAGATCGGCGAGCGCCTCCAGGCTGGGAGCGGCATCCCCTCCGGACTGGCGCGCCAGCTGCAGGGCGGATATGAACCGGAAGAAGAGGGGATGCGGCATCTCCTCATAGGCCCTCCACAGTGCGGCCTCCAGCCCCATGCCCACCCCGAAACGGTCGGCGGCCCGGCCGAACACCTCGCGCACCAGGGTGCCCTCCGCATTCTTGCCGGCAAAGCGCACCACCTCCAGCGGCACATAACCCGAACGAGCACACCGCACCAGCATCGGCAGGTCGCCGGCCAGCTCCCGCCCGAAACGCTCCAGCATGCGCCGCCGGGTCCACCCGCTCACCCGCAGACTCACCCCACTGCTCTGATACCAGCGCATGCCCAGACTCTGCAGCCGATCCCACCGCCCTCTCAGCGCACCGACCGCGCACATCAGAATCAGCACGGACAGGCCGCCGATACTCAGAGCCAACCCGGCAGTGCTCAGGGACACATTCATCCATCTTCACCCCCGCTCTCCCCGGCCAACGCAGCGCGGACGGGAGATACCGGCTGCTCCCCGACCGCAACGGCGCTCACGCTCTCCACCCACCTGCGCCCCTCCGCGCTGCGCCGCAGATGAATGACGAGATCTATCACGTCGCATACCTGTTCATGAATGACCTCGTACGGAATGCCGGTTTCGGCCATCTGCACCAGATGCACCACCCGGCGCAGGGCGTGCCCGGGTCCGGCGGCATGCACGGTCGCGAGCGCCCCGGCGTGCCCGGTGGTCAGCGCTGAGAGCAGCTCGAAAGCCTCCCGGCCGCGGACCTCACCGATCAGAATGCGGTCGGGCCGCATCCGCAGTGCATTGCGCAGCAGCTCGCGCATGGTTATCTCCCCACTGCCGTCCGGATTGGGCAGGCGGGACTCCAGGTGAAGCCAATGCGGATGCTGCAGCTTGAGCTCCGCAGCATCCTCAATGCTCACCACCCGCTCACTCTGCGGTATGTGCGCGGACAGAGCGTTGAGCAGGGTGGTCTTGCCGGTGCCGGCGGCCCCGGAAATCAGTATGTTCCTGCCCCGGCGCACGGCGTTCTGCAGGTACTCAGCAGCCCGTTTCGACAACGTATCCCGGGTCACCAGCTCCTCCAGATCGAACATCTCGTGGTTGAACTTGCGGATGGTTAGATAGGGACCACTGACCGCCAGCGGCGGCAGAATGGCGTGGGCCCGGGAGCCGTCTGGCAGGCGGCCATCCGCCCAGGGATGGGCGAGATCTATGCGGCGCCCCGACGGGGCAAAGATCCGTTCGAGAACATCATAGAGATGATTTGCATCGCGGAAGCGGTGACGCGTGTGGCGCAGCTCGCCGGACAGTTCCACCCAGATCTCCTCCGGCCCGTTGACCATGATCTCCGTGATCCGATCATCGCCCAGCAGCTCAGTTATCGGCCCGTAACCCAGAAGATCCCCGGCTATGCGGCGAACCACATCCTCTGCCGTCCCGGCCAGATGCCGGGAAGTTGGGCAGCACTCCGCCATGAGTGTACTGACCAGACTGTACAGTTTGTCACGCGCCCCGCGCTCACTGCGGGCTTTCTCCAGCAGATCCCGGTGCGACTCCAGTACACGCTTCTGAATGATGGGTGCCGCGCGAACCGCTCGCTCATCCACTGCTTCAATGCCATCATCCTCCCACCCATATGGCTCCGCCGGCGCCTCTTCCGCAGCGTGCGCTGCGCCCTCGCGGAGCCTCTGCATCAGATCACCCATACTCATCCCCTCCCCCGCAACCCGGGCAATCTCCGGGCCAGTCGCTGCCACCAGGATGTCTCCTCCGTCTGCACCGAAACACCAAATATGTCGCCCAGGACCGCATCAGCGGCCCGACGCATCGCCTCCTCGCCCCCGCGGAGAATCAATGGGCGACCCCGGTTTATCGCCCCGACCAGACGTTCAGCTCTCTCGGGGAAGCGGGCCACCAGCGGCCGGGAAACCAGTCTCCTCAAATCGGCCTCGCCCACCGGCGCTCCCTCGTAATGGCGGTTCAGCACCATGCGTACGCCGTCCCCCCACCCCGACTGCAGCTCCTCCATGGTGCGCACAGCTGCGCTCAGGCGACGCGGGGAGCACAGGTCGGGCAGCACGGGCGCCAGTATGTACGATGCGGTCTCCAGAGACCGGTAGCTCACCTCTGACGCCGGATCCCCCGGAGTGTCAATCACCACGAGATCGTAAGTTCTCTGGCAGGTACGGATGACGGGAGCCAGATCGTGCCACGGGGCCAACTCGACCAGCTCCGGTCTTCCCGGCGCGCTGAGAAGGTGCAGACCGCTGTCGGGGTGCACGGCGGCAAACTCGCGCACCTGCTCGGAACTCAGATCCTCACCGTAGGCAGCCAGATCCATGATGGTGGGCTCTTCTATGAGATTGAGATGAACAGCTGCATCGCCCCCGCCGATATCCAGATCGACCAGTACCGCACTCATACCCAGGGCATCACGGGCCCGACAGGCCAGATTTACCGCCAGCGTGGTGCGTCCCACTCCGCCCTTGGGGCTGAAGACCACCACAGTCTGGTTGCGGATTAGCGGAGGTCCGGACGCAGAAGATGCCATCTGTCTCGTTCCGGAAAGTCCTTCTCCCTCCACCGGTCCCTCCAGCCAGTCGGACACAGATACCGCCATGGCATCCATATCGCTCCATCTGCCGAGATCATTCTCATCCCGCACCAGCAGGAAGCTGCCGGCAAAATCCCCCGATTCGCTCAAAAAGCCGGCGATCTCCTCGCGTCGGGCCACCCCCGCATCCACGACGAGCAGCTCCCCCTCGCTCTGCGGGTTCAGTCCCCGCTGCAGATGGGGCAGGACCCGGGTTATGCGCAGCATCTGCCCCCTCTGCAGCTGTCCGAGCAGGGCAAAATCGTCCGATATGACCGTGCAGGCCGTCCCGGCGCTGGCGTCACCGCGTGCGGGATCATTCATGGGAGTCACCCTCTGGGCAGTCGTCTGATGATCCAAAGAGATTGCCGCCACCCACTCCGAGGTCGGAAACATCACCGGACGCGGGGTCGTACGGACTCACGGTGAGAAATATCTCCCCGGTGGTCATGGCGTACGCAAGAGCCTCCGCCTGCCGCGGAGTTACGGACAGCACTGCGGTGGCCGGGGCTTCCCGGGATTCGCTATCCCAGCCCGTCCCCACCCCGTCCCGCAGCTGCAGCACCGGTACGGCAGAGAGTAGAGTCCGTCCCACCGCCGGCCCGTACACCGAACTGTCCCGATAGTGCACCACATCCACCAGATGTCCCGGCCGCAGGGCACCGCCCACAGCGAGGCGGGGCGATGCCGGCACGGCCATTGCCCGGTGGTCCTCTTTTACCTGCCACGGAAGCCCGCCCTCCCGGTCTCCCGCATCCACCAGAGCCGGAGCCAGCACCTGCTCACCCGGCATGATCTCCCTGGTCGAGTATCGCCCCAGAACGGAGGAAACCTCTCCGACGCTGAGGGGATGAGCCGCACTCGCCGGGACTGATTCCTCCTGCACCATGTCCTGCGAAATCCTTACGTGGGGATCAATTTCGCTCCCGGCCACCACCACCGGGACCTCTGCCTCTGCCGGCAGTAGATACAAATAACAGGCCAGAGCAACACCGATCCCCACCACTGCACTCAGTATCAGATATCGCCGCGGAACCCACAAATTCCCATCACCTCCACCCACAATATTCCAAATGGGCGCCCTATTGTCAAGTCCTTCCTGGTATTTGCAAATATTTACCATGCATGATATAAGAGTGGAGCGCGGACGAGTGGGCGGCGAGAGGAGGATTGCCATGGGCAAGCATCTGAAGCGGATCGCTGTCGCATCTCTGGCGGGCCTGATCCTTTTGGCTGGAGCATCCGGCGCAGCTGCCGTGCAGCCGGGAGATGAGGGGCCGGCCGGAACTGACACCTGGTATCACGATCTCTGCGGTCACTGGTCACACCACTACGTATACACCCTGTGGAAGGAGGGGGTGACCAACGGATTCCCGTTTCCGGTGTTTCTTCCCGGCGGGGGATGGGAAATGGGTTACGAGTTTCGCCCGGACACATCCATGACCCGCGGGAAGCTTTTGTATATGATGAGCAAACTGTTCCAACTGGCTCCCGACGAACAGACTCCCAGCCTGTGGCCCGACCTGGCTGTAACTCAGACCCTGTACGGTCACCCGGCCTACGGCCTGCTGCGGGCCGCGGCCCTGGAGTGGGAGGTCGCTGAGCCGGGAGGCACACTGAACCTGTACGCGACGGGACGGCGACTGGATGCCGTGGAGTTCATCATGGCCGCTCTGAATCTCACCGGCTATCCGCAGCAGCTGAGCGACGATGATGCAGATGACATCCTCTCCCCGTACGTGGACGAGCATCACATCGCCCCGGGGGATCGCCGTCTGGTGGCGGCTGCCGTGCAGCTGGGGCTGGTCATCGGTTACAACGATGACACCCTGCGCATGTACGACACCCTCACCCGGGCGGAGGCCGTTACTATACTGTACCGGAGCTGCCTGATGCGGGTTGAGCCGGCCTACTCGGTCTTTTATCCCGACGGGGATGGCTATCGGGACGAGCTGTCCATAGAGGCAACTGGGCTGCGCAACACGGCGACGGTGCAGTGGCAGGTGAACATCATTGATGGCAACGGGCAAACCATCGTCCACCTCCCCGACGCACCTCAGTCCGGCGAACCCGGGAAGGTGACCTGGGACGGGTATGATGACTCCGGATCACCCGCCGCCGCGGGGACATACTTCGTGGGGGGATTTGCCGAAAACCAGGATGGGAACACCTTTGAGGCAGTTCGCGTGCCGGTCCAGCTGTCCCGGCGGCACCTGCAGGCGGAAGTGGATCCGGAAACGCAGTCACTGGGCAAGCACTTTCACGTGTTGGCTCAAACGCAGGGAGGTGCGACCGAGGTAACGGCAACTGTACCGGAGGGCAGCCAGGTACAGCTGCTGCCGGCCGGACGAGCCGGAGGTTGGTCGCTGTGGGAGTTGCAGCTGCGGGCCTGTGAGGATTCCGGATTGTCACCCGGAGGACACCAGATCGAGGTAGAAGCACAGTACACAGAAACGGAGCGAAGCAGCGTCATCGATGTGCAGGTCACCGATCCGGCCAATCCCGGAAATGGAGGGGAAGAACCCCCGGAACTGGTCCCGGTACTCACGCGGTAGTTGGGAAATACACTGCGGCCGGAGTCCCATGGGGGTGGCTCCGGCCGCACCGTCCATCTAGTCAGACGCAAAGTCCTCGCGCACAGCATCCAACAACTCTTCATCGCCCAGACATTCCAGAGCGGTCATGGCCATGCTGACAGCACCCAGCCACATTCCCTCTCGTCCCGCATCACTGGCGGCAGCCGCAGCAAACTCTGTGCTGTGACCCGCCACGTTCTCGGGAGCTATGGCCACGTACGGATGTATGGAAGGGACGATCTGACTCACGTCACCCATATCCGTGGACCCACCCCGTCTCGGCGTGTCATCGACGGACACGCCGAGCGATGCCAGATTCTTTGCGTAGGTGTCGGCCAGGGGATCGTTGCAGATCAGGTTGGCGTAACGATTGGCCGTCTGCCGGAACTCCACCTCACAGCCGGCCCCCCGGGCGGCGCCTCGTGCGCCCTCCTTGACTCTCTCCACCACTTCATCCAGATAGTCCACGTCCTCGGCCCGCACGTACATGCGCACCTGCGCAAAATCCGGGACAATGTTGGGAGCGGAACCGCCCTCCGTTATCACCCCGTGAATGCGCACATCGTCAGTCACGTGCTGCCGCAGCGCATTCCAGGCGTTGAAACTCAGTATCGCTGCGTCCAGGGCGTTCCGGCCGCGGTCCGGTGCGGAGGCGGCATGCGCTGCCTTTCCGTGATAGGAGATCTCCAGGGCCTCGCGGGCCAGACTGAAACCGCGGGATCGATGGGCGTTGGAGGGGTGGATCATCATGGCACAGTCCACCTCATCGAAGACGCCCTCATCGGCCATGATCACCTTGCCGCCCGCATCGTCCACGGCGCCCTCTTCTGCGGGAGCGCCGACGACCAGCACTGTGCCGTTCGGCCCGTCGCCGCTCTCCATGGCCTCCCGCACGGCGGCACCAGCCAGAACTGCGGCGGCTCCGATTATGTTGTGCCCACAGGCGTGTCCCATGCCCGGCAGGGCATCATATTCCGCAACGATGGCCACCGTGGGGCCATCTCCCCGGCTGTAGCGGGCCAGAAAGGCGGTGTCCATCCCCGCTGTTCCCTGCTCAACCTCGAACTCTTGCTCGCGCAGAAATTGCGTCAGCTGTTCGGCGGCAAATTTCTCCTCGTGCCCGATTTCCGGATTCTCATGCATCGCCAGTGCCAGCTGCCATGCCCGGTCCTGCAGCGACTCCGCTGCCGATCTGACGATTTCTTTGGCTTCATCGATTTTGCTCACCGACCACACCTCCTCAAATCAGCTGTCCCTCCCGTCCGCAGGGCGGCCCGGGAGCAGTGGATGATAATCATGCTCGCCGGCAACACTCCACGCTACACGACCATCATCTTCGGCGGATGAGCGAGAAAACCTCCCTACATACTCATGTGCCGCTGCAGGGAATTGCGGTCCACGCAGTTGGCCAGGGCGGTCTCCCGATCGATCAGACCTCTGCGATTCAGAGAGGCCAGGGAATAGTCCATGGTCTGCATGCCGGCGGACCGGCCGGTCTCCAGGACGCTGTTCAACTGGTGTTCATTGCCCTCACGGATCAGATTGCGGGCCGCGGAGGTAGATATGAACACCTCGGCTGCCACCACCCGTCCGGGCCCATCTGCCCGCGGCAGCAGCTGCTGAGCGACGATGCCCTGCAGGGCGTCGGCCAGCTGCCCGCGGACCTGATCCTTCATGGCCTGCGGGAACATATCGATTATGCGGTGAATGGTCAGTGCAGCCGTCTGCGTATGCAGCGACGACAGGACCAGGTGTCCCGTCTCCGCCGCAGTGAGTGCAATGCCCACACTCTCCTGGTCCCGCATCTCGCCGATCAGCAGCACGTCGGGGTCGTGGCGCAATGCGTGCCGCAGAGCATTGGCGAAGGAATGCGTGTCGGTGCCCACCTCGCGCTGTTTGATAATGGCGCGCCGGTGTTTGTGCAGAAACTCGATGGGATCCTCTATGGTGATTATGTTCACGCCGCGCTCTTCGTTGACCCGCCCCACCATAGCGGCCAGTGTGGTCGATTTGCCGCTGCCGGTGGGGCCGGTGACCAGCACCATGCCGCGCGGCAGATCGCACAGATCCTCTATGGAATCCGGCAGCCCCAGGGTGTCCAGCTGCGGAACATCCCACGGCACCACCCGGAAGACTGCGGCCAGGCTGTTTCGTTGCCGCATTATGTTGCCCCGGAAGCGACTCACACCGGAAACTGAGTGGGAAAAATCCAGTTCCCACTGCTCCTCCAGTTCCTCCGCCTGGTGCTTTTCCAGCACGGAGTGTAGCAGCTCGCTCAATTCGTCCGCTCCAACCTCCGGGTAGTCGTTCAGCGGGTTGAGATTCCCGTGCACCCGCACTGTCGGGGGCAGCCCCGGGGTCAGATGAAGGTCAGACCCGTCCATCTCCACTGTCTTCTGCAGTATTTCGTCCAGATCTATTCTGCCGCTCATAGCACCACCCTCATCATCTCTTCTACAGAAGTTATCCCGTCCCGCAGCTTCTGCATGCCGTCCTGACGAAGAGTGTTCATGCCCGCCGCGGTTGCCGCTCGTTTGATCTCGTTGGATGAACGTCTTTCCAGCGTGAGCTGCTGAATATCTTCATCAACAGACAGAAGTTCATACAGACCAATGCGCCCGCGGTAGCCCGTGAAGCTGCACCGCGAACAGCCATCCTCTTTTGCCCTGTACAGCTGCAGGGTCTCCTCTCCCGACTCCGGTGTCACCCCTATCAACTCCTCCGCCTCGGCGGCCTGCATCTCGTAGGGTTCCCGACAGTGAAGACACAATCGGCGCGCCAGCCGCTGCGCCACCACGCATACCAGCGACGAGGCCGTAAGGTAGGGCTCCACCTCCATTTCGGTGAGGCGACTGACGGCACCGGCAGCATCATTGGTGTGCAGTGTGGCAAAGACCAGGTGGCCGGTCAGAGCCGCCTCTATAGCAATCTGTGCTGTCTCCTTGTCCCGTATCTCTCCGACCATCACTATGTCGGGGTCGCAGCGCAGGATGGAGCGCAGTCCGGACGCGAAGGTCAGTCCGGCCCGGGGGTTTATCTGCACCTGGTTTATCTCGTCCATCCGGCGCTCGACGGGATCCTCCACGGTAATTACGTTCTTGGTCACACTGTCCACGGCCTGGAGACTGGCGTACAGAGTGGTGGACTTGCCGCTGCCGGTGGGGCCGGTGACCAGGATGAAGCCATAGGGCAGGTTGATGGCGTCCTCATATTGCGCCAGGGCCCCGGAGGCCATCCCCATCTCCTCCAGGGTAAACAGTCGATCGCCCCGGTCGAGAAGCCGCAATGTCAGCCTCTCGCCGAAACTGGTGGGAAGCGAGGCCACCCGCACATCGATGGCCCGCCCCTCAATGTTCAGGGTCATGCGGCCGTCCTGCGGGAGGCGGCGTTCGGCTATATCCATGCTCGCCATGATCTTGACGCGGGATATGAGCGAAGCGTGCATCCGCCGCGGGGGATGCATGACGTCGTGCAGCACTCCATCGATGCGAAAACGTATGCGCATGGAGCCCTCGTGCGCCTCGATGTGGATGTCGCTCGCCTCGTCCCGCACCGCCTGGGTCAGGATCATGTTGGCCAGCTGCACGGCGGGACGCTGCACATCATCGACGTCGGCCTGCACCACATCGCCGGACGCATCCTCGGGATCCGGTTCCTCCTCTTCTTCATCTGTCTGGGTAACGTCCATGCTGCGGTGTGCGTACCGCTCGATGAACAGATCCAGATCGGTATCCGTGACCACTATCGGATCAATATCGAAGCCGGTGAGGGCCCGCAGGTCATCCATGGCCACAATGTCTGTGGGGTAGCGCATGGCCACTACCAGCTTGCGGCCCCGGAAGGCCACCGGCAGGGCCTTGTACTTCTCCGCATCCTCGGCCGACAGGGTGGCAGTGGCCGCCGCATCGATCGGGTATTCCTCCAGAGAGACCCAGGGAACTCTGGCCTGCTCGGCCACGGCCCGGGCTACGTCCTCTTCCGTACACGCACCCTGTTCCACCAGTACCTTGCCGAGGAGGTCCTTTTCCTTGCCCTGGGCGCGCTGATCGGTCAGCGCCTCGCGCAGCTGTTCGTCCGTGATAACGCCGTCGTCGACCAGCTTTTTCCCGAGGAAATTTGGTCGCAGTTTCCTGCCCATGGGTCGCCATCACCCTTCTCACCGCAAAATATGCTTGCGTTCAATCCCCCGCTCCCGCACCTTTCGATCGGTCCTCCGGCAGGGTACCGGACCGACTCCGACGAAGAGGTTAGGAACAAAATGGGGAGGTCAAGTACATGCAAATCTTTGACGTCATATTTGCCGCTGCGGCGGGCGCCGTCTGGGGCAGCTTCTGCAACATGCTCATCCACCGCATCCCCAGAGGGGAATCGATCAGCGGACGGAGCAGGTGCCCCAGCTGCGCCGCGCAGCTCACTACCATCGACCTGATCCCGCTATTGAGCTATATCGGTCTGTCCGGCCGCTGCCGCCACTGCTCGGTCCGGATCTCTCCCCGCTACTTCCTGGTGGAGCTGGCTACGGTCGCCCTCTTCATAGGCACCTACCTGCACGTCAGCCCTGACCCGGTCGCCGGTCTAATCTACGTGGCCTACGGGACCAGTGCCATACTGATCGCGGCCATTGATTTTGACCATACCATCATCCCCAATGTGGTGGTTCTGCCGTCACTGGGAGTGGCCGCACTCTCCGCGGCACTGCGGCTGGATCCCTACGGGCCGTCTCCCACCCAGGCCATCGCGGGCGCGGTGATGGGCGCCGGTCTCTTCCTGCTTCTGTTGCTCGCCACCCGCGGAGCCGGAATGGGTATGGGGGACGTCAAACTGGGCGCCTTCATGGGAACGGCGCTGGGTCCCCTGCCGCTGGTCCCGGCCATCCTGCTGGGCTCCATCAGTGCTCTAGTATTCGCAGGGGTGGTTATGCTGCTCTTTCGCCGCGAACTCGGCTCCATCGACGGAGTGAAAATCGACCTCGAATCAGAGGAGCCCGAGATCACCCAACGCATACTGGGCATGACCATCATCAACGGGCGACCTGCCGTCCCGTTCGGCCCCTTCCTCTCCCTCGGATTCCTCCTGACGCTCTTCTGGGGAGAGCAGATACTCGATTGGTGGCTGGGGTAGTTTTGCGTCCACGACCCCGTCCCGCTCAGTCGAATTCATCCAGCAGCGACTGCAGCAGCTGGATATTGTCCGGCGTCTCCTCCACCCACAGAACGTACCATGGATCGTCATCATCACCGGTCAGATTCTGCGAGATGCGCATGGCCCGGTCCGAGACGCCGGAGAGACGGCTGAGCAGTCCGCGCTTGCCCTCCAGTTCGTCCCGGGCCCCCTCGCCGCGCGCCGAATCCAGCGGCATACGGATGGAGCTCCTGCGACCATCAATGTCCTCCAGCGTCGAGTGAACGCGGTCCTCCAGATGAGGAGGACATACCACCACCAGCTCCCGGGCTATATCCTCATCGGGATAATCGAAGGGACGCACACTGACCCCCTCGAAACCCATGCTGTCCAGGATACCGCTGGCATCCGACGCCGAAAGGTGCTCGAGCGAGAAGGTGAATATCACTTCCTCCTGCGCGGGTGGGGCATCGAAAGTCTGCAGCATATCGGCCACCTCACCCCACTGGTTCACAACCTCATCATCCAGAACCACCAGGGCAGAGCCGAAATAGAAGTACCTCTCCAGCTCCAAGCCGACATCCTCCAGGAGATCCACGGCCCGCTCCGGTGAGATGTACTCCAGGGATAGCATCTCGTATCCCAGAGATATGTGGTTCTCTGCGGCGTCGGCCGTGTTCAGCAGGTCGCGCAGTTCAGCATGCGCCTCTTCCGTGCCCCGCGCCCACATGGCGTGCGAGTTGGTCGGAAAGATCACGGTCTGAACGTCGATCCCGAGAGATCCCGCCACCTCCTGAATCACCTCAGCCGGCACGTGCTGCGTGGTATGTCGGCGGATCACCCTGGGTTCTTCCTCCGGGTCATCCTCGGGTTCTTCATCCTCCAGCATGCGCGGCAGGCGAAAGGGATCGCCGGGATAACTGGAAGCAGCTGCCGGACTGGCGCCGTATCCGCCCCCGGCGATCGCCCCCAGAAACGGAACCCCAACTACGATCAACAGAACACAGATGGCCACCGCCCGGCCCCGCGTCATGTCTCCGGATCCCCGTTCTTCTCTTTCTCCCTTCATTGACTGACCACACTCCCTATTCATCGATAACGTAAAACACACTGCAGCGAATCGATACACTCAATTCTGGAGGGTCGCCGTCCGCCCCACCCATGCGAACTTCCTCGATGCGGAAAGCCCGTTCCGCTCCGATGAGGTGCCGAGTGAGCTCCAGCATATCCTCATAGCCTCCCGCAAAGGACAGCTCCACCGGCATCTGGACGTATTCCTCTTCCTCGACCCGATCGGCGAACTGGATGGAGATGAAGTCTATTGCGGCCTCGTCCGCCCAATCCTGGATGTCTGAGATTACGCCGCTCTCATCCGGTTTGGGCGGCACCATGTCCTCCATGATTTTGAGTGTCTCCTCCATTTCCTCGCTCTCCTCCGCAAGCTCCAGCCGGCGGTCGAGCTGTGCCTCGGCCTCGTCCACCGCCTCCTCCTCCCCCGCCAAACGCGTGCGCGCATCGTCCAGGGCCCCGTACTGCTGAAAGGCGGCAAAGGCCAGCCCCAGTATCAACACGGTGCCAACCGCCAGGATGAGCTGCGCGCTGCGTTGATTCAGCAGCTGTGCATCAATCGTCATCACCCGCCTCGGGTGGGGCAAATTCGTCTCCCGGGGGCAGCAGGGAGCTGACCTCAAACTCCACCACCAGGAAACGACCATATGATTCCTCGACAGAAAATGAACACCGCACATCCTCAACCCCGGACATTTTCTGCACCGTATCCAACCAGTCCGCAGTATCGGTATGATCGTAGGTGTAGCCCCGCATCATCATATCGCCCGGCCGGTCTTCCCCCTCTTCGTCCGCTGCACCAGCCGTCAGACGGAGATCGGTGAGCCAGACGTGCTCCGGTATGTCCTCGCCCATCCGCCGCAGCACTGTGACCCAGTCGGGTGGGGCACCCATGACCTGCTGCAGCAGGCTCCGACGACCCTGCATCTGGGCCTGCAGGTCCACGTATGGCTCATGCTCCTGTACGGATACCTCCACGGCCTCCCGCTGCTTCTGCACGACGTCCACGTGCTGCCGGATACGGACCGTCTGCCAGCGCAGAAACAGGTTCCCCAGGACCAGCAGCAGGACCAGGCACCCCACTGCTATGCCCAGGTATAACTGCTGACGGGCAAGCCGGCGGGCCTGTTTGATTTCTGGGGGCAGCAGGTTAATGCGAATCATCCCGCCCCCTCCTCAATGGCCCTGTGGCCCAGGCCTATGCTTACGGCAAAATCGGACGCGTCGCTCTCCCAGTCGATGCCGTCATCGCGCACGACAGCGAGGCGCCGCAGAGGATCGAGGCGGCGCACCGGCATCTCCAGCGCCTCCTCCAGGATCTCGGGGACTACGTCCGGTCGGGATCCACAGCCGCTGATGATCAGCGCATCAACCACTTCGTCATAGGTCTGCGTGAGGTAGTAATGCACCGATGTGTTGATCTCCTGTGCCAGTTCGCGCGCCCAGGATTCCTGGGCTTCCCGGTCATCTGCAGCCGGGGCATCGTCATCCCCGGGGCGGCCGTTGAGCGACGAGAGCCCCACGGGCGACACCCGGGCAAATACGGGCTGCCCCCCGGAGACCACCAGCAGGCTGGTGACCCCTCCGGCCACGTCGGCCAGCACAATGGATCCGGCCAGCTCACTCTGCTCCAGGTTGCGGGCGAGAGCGAGGGGGGAAGCATCGACCACCACCGGCCGGAGTCCGGAGTGCTGCAGGGCATCCAGTGTCCGCTGCAGCTGGTCCCGGCGCACCGCCACCAGCAGTAGTTCGTACAGTTCCTCTCCCTCCTCGCCCGTGATCTCGTCGAGTACGGCAAAATCCATTACCAGCTGCTCGAGGGGAATGGGAAGGTGCTCTCCCGCCTGCAGCCGGAGAGCATCTTCCAGGTTCTCGCGCGGCACGCGGGGAAAAGTGATGGACCGCATGAACATGCCCTGATTGGCCACCCCCACCACCACGTCCCGCACGGCAAATCCTGCGTCAGACCACAACTGGTGAAGTGCATCGGCAACTGCGTCGGTCTCCTGCACCACCCCGGCGCTGACCGCGCCCTCGGGCAGGGAACACCGCCCGGCGGCCCGCAGCTGAACTCCGCTGCGACCGGGTTTCAACTCCACCGCCCGCACTGCCTGTGCATCTATTTCCAATCCCACAGCTCGCATTCCGGCCGAAAATATCATCCGCCGTATCAACTCCTCGTCGTCCCGGCCGCAAACTGATTTTCCTCCTATCCACATGTATCGTCACAGCGGGGCTCGGATTTTAGTGGGGTGCCGTATCGATTTTCAGCCGATCTGAGTGATGACGGTGAAGAGAGGGAGATACAGGGCGATGACCATAACCGCCACCATGCCGCCCACCACGATAATCAGAACGGGCTCAAGCAGGGAGGTGAGTCCCCGGGTAATGGAGTCCACTTCCATCTCGTAAAACTCCGCCACCCGGTTCAACAGGCCCGGCAGTTCGCCGGTCTCCTCTCCGATGGCCACCATCATGGTGACCATGGGCGGAAAGAGAGGATTCTCCTGCAGCGGTTCGGTGAGGCTTTCGCCGTGTTTCACCCGTTCCGAGGCCGCATCCACCGACTCCTCCATCTGGATGCTGCCGGAGGTCGGTCCTGCCGTCTCCAGTGCCTCGAGTATGGGGATCCCGCCTCCGAGCAGGGTGGCCAGCGTGCGGCAGAACCGGGCCAGGACTATCTTCTGAAAGAGGGAGCCGAGTACGGGCATCTGAAAGCGAGCCCGGTCCCACCATTTTGTGCCGCGTTCAGAACGCAGATAGGTGCGCAAGGCGAGGGCCAGCCCCGCCACTGCAACCAGGTAGAGATACCAGGCGGTGCGGAGCGAATCGCTGAAGTTGATTATGATCTGAGTGGGAAGCGGAAGAGCGACCCCCTCGGGAAACATGTCCACAAAAACGGGAACGATGAAGAACATCATGCCCAGCAAAATGAGCACAGCAAATGACACAACGGCCACGGGGTAAATGGTGGCGCTGCGGATATTGTCGCGCAGCGTCTTATCCTTGTCGATTTGCTCCGCCAGCCGATGCAGGACCTCGACCAGGTTTCCGCCCACTTCTCCAGCCTGGATCATATCCGCGTACATGTCGGAGAAAACGTCTGGATGAGCGGACATGGCCTCGGACAGACCGGCTCCCCCCTCGACCGCGTCGGCCGTCCGGGTAACCACCTTCTTCAACGTGGGATTGGCAGACTGCTCACCCAGCGCATGCAGGGCCCGAATGAGGGGTATTCCGGCGTTCAACATAGAGGCCAGCTGGCGGGTGAAAAGGCCCAGATCACCCAGACTGACGGGCTTTTCGTACTGCAGCAGACCCGCAAAAAAGGACCGCCGGGCGGGGCGCATCCGGACGGGAGTGTAGCCCATCCGCCGCACCTGCTCGGCAGCAGCCATTTCGCTGCCCGCCTCCACTTCACCAGTTACAGAGGATCCAGCGTCATCAATCGCCTCGTACACATATGATGGCATGGCGGATGACCCCCCATCGTCGCCCGGCAGCGGCGGTGGGACAGTCTCTCGCAGCCATGCGACCACTCATCGGCGCACGGAGGACGCGCCCGCGCACACTACAGGAAACGACATGTTTTGCTGCTCGCCTTATTCTCGATGCGGTGGGCCAGTCCTGCCAACCCCGAGGGGTCTGCCGGTCAACGCTCCCCCGGGATCGCACGTGGCCAACCGGAAGCAGCCGCGGGATCAGTTGTCCTCGCTCGCCGGATTGCACCACATGTAATAGCGGAGCTCGGTGTATTCCGGTCGGCGAACCACGCCGATGTCGCACAGCTGGCACTCCTTCAGGAATTCGTGCTCGCGCCGGCCCGCCGCGAGATGTTCAGCCAGAATATCCAAAAAGCGCTCTCCACTGCGCTCTCCCGCATCGAACTCGGCGACGCGGCGAATCATGGTGTACAGGAATCCAGATTGCTTCACCCTCGCCATCCTCTCATCGACCCGATATGTCACGTGCTATCCCTCCGGCCGCTCCGTGCATCCACGTCTCTGCAGATAACATATGGTCCAACGTTCCATCAGGCGCAGAATCTTGGTCATGAAGAAATCTCTGCGGGAGAGGGGCAGGACCAGGATGGTCTGCATCCCCATCCGGTTGCCGCCCACCACGTCGGTGAACAGCTGATCACCAACCGCCGCACAGCGCCCCGGCGCGGCACCCAGGACCTGCATGGCCCGGTGATAGGCAGCAGCGCGCGGCTTGGTGGCGCCGGCAATTGCCGGAACGTCCAGTCTCGCAGCCAGCCGCTCAACCCGGTTGGACATGGCGTTGGAGAGCAGAACCACCCGAAAGCCGCGGTCCCGCACCTCCCGCAGCCATTTCTTCGTCGATTCGGCAATCTCTTCTGACCCGAATGGTACGAGAGTGTTGTCCAGATCACAGATCACAGCCTCAACTCCCGCATGCTCCAGGTCATCCAGGTCAATCTCCTCTATGGACGATAGATACTGATCAGGTGTCAGCAGGTGCACCAGTCCCAAAACTCACTCTCCTCTGGCCTATAATGTGTGCCCATCGTCAGACGCGTATTTCTGCATGGCCGCGGAAATCTTGCTCACGCTCCGTTTCTGAATCCTCGATACGTAGGAGCGGGAGATCCCGAGCATCCCGGCAATCTCGCGCTGAGTCCTCACCTCACTGCCGTTGAGGCCGAAACGCATCTCAATAATCTTTCGCTCTCGAGGCGTCAATACCTCCAAACTCTCGGTCATTCTTTTTCTCAGCATTTCCCGATTGACTGAATCAGAAACCGCCTCCGTCTCCGCGGCCAGTATATCCAGGAGGCTGATTTCGTTCCCCTCATTGTCCGTACCGATGGGATCCTCCAGCGAGGTCTCCTGCTTGCCCCTGCGCCGCCGCAGCGCCATGAGAATCTCGTTCTCGATGCACCGGGCCGCATAGGTTGCCAACCGAACCCCTTTGCTGCGATCAAAGGTGTCGATGCCCTTGATCAGGCCAATACTCCCGATGGAAATCAGGTCCTCCTGGTCCAATGGTGTGCTGTCGAACTTCTTGGCCACATGAGCCACCAGGCGTAGGTTGTGGGCGATCAGCGTCTCCCGCGCCCGATCATCCCCCCGCTCCATCTCCTGCAGGAGGATTCTCTCCCGCCCCGGCGTGAGAGGGCGAGGGAAACTCTTCTGTCCAGTGAGGTAGCCGAATAGAAATGACAGTCCCTGCGCAACCAGAACAGCAAACAGTGCAACCGAGCCAGGTTCCACGGCCGAAACTACCCCCTCCGGATGTCGATTGGGGATGGCGTGAGCGCTCTAATGCATCGAGTACCAGCTTATGCGCCCGAAATGGGAACGGTGCATGTCCGGCGAAAAATGATGGCCACCGGCCGGGGCTTCAGCTCCATTCAGGGGGGAAATTCGGCAGGGAATGGCGACGGCGCCAACCACGCAGCGCCCCACTGCGTACACCCGGGGAGTGAGGATGAAGGGGAACAGAGCACACAAACGGGGCGCGGCAGCTCATTCACCGTACTCGGCGACGTTCTGCAGGTGCTCGTCATAGGTGCGGGCGAACGCGTGCGTGCCATCGCCGCGGGAGACAAAATACAGATAATCAGTAGAGTCGGGATTCAAAACCGCATCGATGCTGCTCTGACCCGGGCTGGCAATGGGACCGGGGGGAAGATCCGCGGCCCGATATGTATTGTAGGGAGAGTCGATCTCAGTATCCTCATCAAGCACCGGACCAGAGAACCGGCCCTGTACGTAAAGAACGGTGGAGCATGCTCCCAGCAGCATCTCGCGCTCCAGCCGGTTCAGAAACACGGAGGCAATCTTGGGACGCTCATCATCTACTCGTGCCTCCCGTTCCACAATAGAGGCGAGTGTGACCACCTCATGGGGACTCAGATCCATCTCCTCTGCTCTTTCTGCCCGTTCCTCATCCCAGTGCTGCAGAAACCGATTCAGCACCATCTGCACCATCTCAGCTTCGCTCAGTCCATAGTCCACAGTGTAGGTGTCGGGGTAGAGATATCCCTCCAGGACAGAGCTCGGCAGCTCGTATTCCGGGCACGCTTCCTCCGGAGCATACTCCTCGGGGAGCCACTGAGCTATGAGGTCGATGACCTCCTCATCGTGCACGGCCGCCCAGAACGCATCTTCCTCGCCCATATCCTGTGCAACCATACGGTCGACGACCTGCTGCACGGTGAGCCCCTCGGGAATGGTAAACTGCATGGTGGCAGCCTCACCGCGTATCAACTTGTCCAGTATATCCTCCGGGGTCATGGCCGGGTGCAGCTCATACCAACCTGCCCGGGCCTGCCCGTCTCTCTGCTGTACGCGGGCCAGAAGCACAAAAGCCCAGCCGGAACGGATCAGGTTTTCTTCCTCCAGCATAGCGGCAATGTCAGCAGTGCTGCTGCCGGGTTCCACCTGCACCAGTACGGTATTGTCCGATATTGGGTCAACCGGTTCCAGGGCGTTCACCCACTGAGCATAGCCCACCGCCGCCACCCCGGCGCCCACAACCATCAGAACCACTGCGGCCACCAGTACGTTCCTACACACGGTCTCCTCCCCCGCGCAACCTCTCGCCCGGGACCGGCCTCAGCCGTCCATCTTCTTCTGCCACTCTTCAGCTACCTGGGCGAACTCATCCTCGTCGTCAATCTCGCGCAAATAGGTCTCGTCGTCCTCTTCAGCCACGCGGAAGGCGAAGGCCTCGCCCGCTCCCTCGTCTTCCTCTTCCATGGGAGTACAGATCAAGTACTGGCTCTCATCCACGTCCAGCATGTCCAGTATTTGGAATGGGTGGCTCTCGCCATCCTCGTCTACCAATTCTATGACCTCTCCTGCGGGAATGTCCTCTCTATCCACACTATCACCCCTCCGTATACATCATGCCCGGGAACCGGAGCCGTCACACCGGCGACGGAGATAGGTATCCAGGATCAGCGCAGCAGCCATCCTGTCAATTCGCTCTTTTCGCTGCGCCCGGCGTACGTCTCCCTCTATTAGAGCGCGCTCGGCAATCCGGCTCGTCAGGCGTTCATCTTCCAATTGTACACGACATGGAGCAGCAGTTGCCAACCTGTCCTTCCACTGACGGGCCCGTCTGGCCCGCTCTCCCTCGCTTCCATCCATATGGCGGGGAAAGCCTATGATCAGGGTCTCCACTTCGTATTTACGGCAGAGCTCAACTATCTCCTGCACCACCGACGCACTATCGGGCAGGGGGTCTTCTCCCCAGTGCAGGGTGCAGAGCGGCTGCGCCAGGGTCTGCGTGGGATCACTCACCGCCACGCCTATGCGCTTATCTCCAAGGTCTATCGCCATGATTCTCGCCAAAAATGTCCAGCTCCCTGTCTGTGCGGCGTCTCGCCCGCGAATCCTGCCGAAACCAGAATACCATGAAAACCCCGGCCAAAAACCCACCAATATGTGCCCACCAGGCCACCGCCTGTGCTCCCATCGGACTCAGACCGCTGATTAACTGCAGCAAAAACCACACCAGCAGGAACACCAGCGCCGGGATCTCAGCCACGGTGAAGAATATGCCCAAGGGCACCAGGGTCATAACGCGGGCGTATGGGAACATGAGCAGGTAGGCGCCCAAAATGCCCGCAATGGCCCCACTGGCCCCGATCGTGGGCACGGGACTGTGAGCGTTCATGGTAACGTGCGCCAGGTTGCCAATCGCACCGGTGAGAAGGTAGAAGAGCAGGTACCGTATCCCGCCCATACTACCCTCCACGTTGTCGCCGAAGATCCACAAATACAGCATATTCCCCCCGTAGTGAAACCAGCTGCCGTGCAAAAACATGGCCGAGAACAGGGTGATAAGCTGGGGCCAGCGCTCGGGAAACAGCAGCGCCAGCGGCCCGCCGATACGCATGGGAATGACAGCGTAGGTGCGCAGCAGCTCGTTGAGTTCACCGTGGCTCAGGGACAGCTGGTACAAAAAAACGGCGGTATTTACGCCGATGAGAAGGTAGGTTATCCAGGGTCGACGACGCGATCGGATGTTGTCTCTGAGAGGAATCACAAATGCTTTCCCCTTCACATAAAGGTATGGCCGTCTCTTTGTCCAAGTAATTATCATCCATTATACCGGACAAGTAAAGGAGGACGATATGTTCCCGAGTGAGTACGGAAAACTGCAGGAAACTGTATCCGGCCGCCGGGCCCTGCGCTACCTGGAGGAAGTCACACAATTTCACCGCATAC
This sequence comes from Clostridia bacterium, assembly GCA_003551365.1. Taxonomy (GTDB): domain Bacteria; phylum Bacillota; class Sulfobacillia; order SLMV01; family SLMV01; genus PWGR01. The sequence continues at coordinate 743 of PUMM01000063.1, read as the reverse complement.
AGGTGTCGGATGGTTTTCGCCAGGCGGCAGAGCACGTGGCTGAAAGGCTCGAGGGTTTCGGCCTGCAAACGGAAATTCTCACCTACACGGCAGATGGGGAAACCTCCTTCTGGGGGCAGCCACCTCTGCCGCTGGAATGGGATATCACCCGCGCCTCCCTGCGTCTAATGCAGCCGGATAAGCACGAGCAAAAACTGTGTGACTACGGCGAGGACGAGCTGAGTGTAATCCAACGCACCGGGCCCACTCCACCCGGGGGAACGACAGCTGAGGTGGTGGCCGTCGCACGGGCAGACCGACCGGAGTCTTATGAAGACTGCGATATAGAGGGGCGTTTCGTACTCTGCGATGCTGATCCGGACCGCGCCTACCGCATCGCCGTGCAAAAGCTGGGAGCTGTTGGCATCATCGTGGACAACATCCCCGAGTTCCCGCCGGTGCGGCAGGTCATGGACCTTCCGGACGCTCGCTGCTACAGGTCGTTTTGGTTCAGCAGGGATGATGAACCGTGCCCCGGGTTTGTGCTCACGCCGCGCCAGGGCACCCGGCTCCGTCGGCTACTGGACAACAGCGACGAACCCGTACGGCTGCGCGCTGAGGTAGAAGCCCGTTTCACTGCAGGACAGATGCAGGTAGTCAGCGCGCTGTTGCCTGGAGAGACGAATGAGGAGGTACTGGTCACTGCCCACCTGTGCCACCCGCGCCCCAGTGCCAATGACAATGCATCCGGCGTTGCGGCAGGT
>PUMM01000149.1 GCA_003551365.1 Clostridia bacterium | reverse complement strand
GGTGATCTCAAGGGGATCAGGGAGTTTCTCGACGGGTATGCGAAGCGCCCGGATGTGGACCTGGGGGCGGTACTGTCTCTGGATGGAAGGATCGGTGGGGTCGTCAACCAGGGGATAGGAAGTCGGCGTCTCAGAGTTACCTTCTCGGCCGAGGGAGGACACAGTTGGGGAGATTTCGGCAGTCCCAGCGCCGTGCACATTCTGGGATCCGCTGTACACAGGATCAGCCTGATTGACGTTCCAGAGGATCCCCGCACCACATATAATGTGGGTACTGTGGAGGGTGGCACTTCGGTCAACACAATAGCTGAGACGGCCGCAATGCTGATCGACATGCGCTCGGTGGGCAAGTCGGAGTTGGAACGTCTCGAGAAGGAAGTGATGAACATAATCCGGGATTCTGCCGAAGATGGTGGGGGTGACTTCCAGGTGGAGGTCGTCGGTGACCGGCCGGTGGGATCAATTCCCGAGGACCACCCGCTGGTAGAAATCGCCCGCGCCGCCGGGCAGCAGATGGGGACATCTCTGCAGCCCCGGGCTTCCAGCACGGATTCCAACATCCCACTCAGCCGGGGAATTCCGGCGATAACGGTCGGAATATATCGTGGTGAGGACGGACACCGCGAGAGCGAGTCAATGGCTCCCTCGTCCCTGAGACAGGGCATTCCCATGGCGTGTCTCATTCTTGAGGCGGCGGCGGAATGGATCCTTGCCGGAGAGTGCGAGTCACAGGCCTGATCCGGCGAAACCGGTCATTGCTGAGTGTACCCCCCCGTGGGGTGCGGCATTAGTGCGGCCCGGGCCCCGCTGCTGCTCGGGCCGCAGATTCCACTTCCTTCCTGCCGGGCTATTTGCGATCCTTCATTTCATTTTGCTTCCGCGGCACTTATTCACTTTCTGCATACTATCGTACCACTATCAGGTTTGATAGACTGAGGGTGGTTTCAGAATAAGGACGATCTACTGTCGAAGGGAGCTGTTGAGATGGTCCGGAGTATACGGGTGGTACAGGTCGGCCTCGGTGCGATGGGCGGCGGTATTACCGAGGTTATGATGCGTCGAGACGGCCTCGAAGTGGTGGGAGCGGTGGATCCCAGCCCTGAATATTGCGGGAAATATTTGTCCGAGGTCCTGCAGATTGACGAGGATGTGGATCTACAGGTACAGGCAGATATGGAAGAGGTGCTTTCGACGGCAGATGCCGATATCTGCATCGTCTCCACTTTTTCCTTCCTTCGGGAAGTCAAACCCCAGATCACAGCCGCCCTGCAGCACGGCTGTGATGTGATCACCATAGCTGAAGAGATGGCCTACCCCCAGGCCGCAACGGAAAGCGTGGCCGGTGAGATACATCAACTGGCATTGGCCAAAAACAGAACAGTTCTGGGCACCGGCATTAACCCGGGATTTGTGTTGGATGCCCTGATTATTGCCCTCACTGCAGCCTGTACTGACATTGAACGGATAAAGGCGCGGAGAGTAAACGACCTGTCGCCCTTTGGGCCCACAGTGATGCGTACGCAGGGAGTGGGTACGACTCCGGAGGAGTTCGCCGCTGGACTCAAGGATGGTTCCATCGTCGGACACGTCGGCTTTCCGCAGTCCATGTACATGGTGGCATCGGCCCTGGGCTGGGAGCTGGACGAGGTGACGGAAGAACGCAGGCCCATAATTGCCGAGCAGCGGCGTACAGGATCGAACATAGTGGTGGAGCCGGGTATGGTGGCCGGCTGCAACCACACCGCCCGGGGACTGGTGGGCGGGGAGGAAGTACTGATCCTCGAGCACCCGCAGCAGGTAGAGCCGGGTGCAGCCGGCGTCGACACCGGGGATTATGTGGACATTGAGGGTATCCCGGGGATTTCCATGGCCATAAAGCCCGAGATACCGGGAGGAATCGGCACCATAGCGACGGCAGTCAACATGATCGCCCCGGTTCTCACTGCTTCAGCCGGGTTGAAGACCATGATTGATCTTCCTCTCCCCCGTGCAGTGTTGGGAGATGTGAGGGAAACGGTTAGGCAGCTGCAGGTGGCGCACGATCCCACCAGCTGAACTGGAAGGAGGGCGCGCAGTGCAGGACAGAGCTCAGATTGGAGACTACATTGAGGTGGAACAGGTCGTACTGGAGGCTGGCAATCGTGCTCCGGGCGTTCCGGACGACACTGCCTCCGTACCGCTGGTCATGAGGGTCAAGGGGTTTGCGCTTTCCGAGGCGGATATTGGCGACGAAGTCAAGATTGAAACCGTCATCGGGCGCACCGTTTCCGGCAGGCTGGTGAACACCGACCCGCGGTATGATCACGATTTCGGGCGCCCCGTCCCCGAGATTCTGGAGGCTGGCCTGGAGGCCCGGGAGATGCTCAGGGACCTTCGGTCCGGGCAGAGAGGTGAGGATGTATGAGTGAAGAAAGGACTTCCTTTGAAGCAGTTATGTCGCGACGGGGTGAGATAATTTCCCGCGCTCTGGGGTTGGATTACTCGCGTTTTGAGCGGGGCCCCCTGGCCTTTGATTACGAGGAAATGATGGAGAAGACCGGGTACTCCCTGCAGGAAGTTCGTGCCATACAGCGTGAGGCGGGAGTGGGCTACACTCCGCTTCTGGAACTCAGAAACATAACCGAACTGGTGCGGAGCATCTCCCCACCCGGGAAGGGTGCGCGCATCTTTGTGAAGGATGAGGCTTCGAATCCCTCCGGAAGCTTCAAGGCCCGTCGGGCCGCCCTCAGTGTATATGAGGCCCAGAGGAAAGGATACTCGGGAGTCATCGCCGCTACCAGTGGAAACTACGGGGCGGCGGTGGCATCGCAGGCCTGCATCCGGGGCCTCGACTGCATCATAGTTCAGGAGCTGTTTGATAGCCGGATGGTGGGCCAGCCGGAAATAATGGAAAAGGGCCGCAAGTGTGAAGCATACGGTGCCGAGGTGGTGCAGCTGACCGTGGGGCCGGAGCTTTTCTATATGATGCTCCGCCTGCTGGAGGAGACGGACTACTTCAACGCTTCACTGTACACTCCCTACGGCATAGCCGGGATCGAAACCCTGGGATATGAAGTGGCCGAGCAGGTGCGTGAGCGCTGCGGCCGGTCTCCGGACGTGGTGGTCGTGACACACGCCGGCGGCGGCAACCTGACTGGTACGGCCCGCGGTCTGCGCAAAGCCGGCGCGCACGATACGGAAGTCGTGGGTGCCAGTGTGGACCTGAGTGGTCTGCATATGGCCAGTGATGAGGATTTCAACCGCAAGTCCTTTACCACCGGACACACCGGATTTGGCGTCCCCTTTGCCACCTGGCCTGATCGCGCTGATGTGCCCAGGAATGCGGCCCGCGCCCTTCGATATATGGACCGATATGTCCTCCTGCACCAGGGCGAGGTTTTCTACGTCACAGAACTCCTGGCCGTGCTGGAAGGACTGGAGCGGGGTCCGGCCGGGAACACGTCTCTGGCCGCGGCATTTGCCCTGGCCCAAGAGATGGACCAGGAGGAAATTCTGGTGGTGCAGGAGACCGAGTACACCGGGGCCGGCAAGCATCCCACCGCACAGCTGACTTTCGCGCGGGAAAACGGGGTGCAGGTGCGCAGGGGTGACCCGACCGGGAACGTTCCCGGCGAGCAAGTTGTCATACCCGAGGGTCCCGAGCAGATTCGCGTACGGGATTTCTCGTTAGACCGCATGCGAAAGTCCCTGATACGAAACGCCATCCGGCAGACCGGGATGGAGGAGGTCAGTTCCCGTGAGGTCGACTTCCTCTGCGAAGAGACCAGCCGGGATCGCGATTTCGTGACAGCCGCCCTCCGTGAGCTGGAGGTAGCCATCAAAGAATGAGGAGGCGATAAGATGAGTGAGCGGGACCGCGTACAGAGTCGTCCGGACGACTTCGTTGAACGCAGAGAACACCTGGATGACCTGTCCGACGAACAGCTGCAGGAGCGCTTTTGGGAACTGACGGACAGAGTAGTTCAGCCGCTGGTGGATCTGGCCCGGGAGCACACATCGCCGTCCATTGAGCGATCGGTGCTTCTGCGCATGGGTTTCTCCAGCATCGAAGCCAAGGAGATAGTGGAACGGGTTCAGGATCACGGGTTGCTGGGTAAGGGGGCCGGACACGTGGTCTACCGGGTTGCCTCTGAGCACAATCTCAGTATCCGCGAGGCGGGCCTGGCGCTGGCCGAGGGTATGCACTGGGATGAAGTTCCCGAGTTGTTCGGTGCAGGAGGTGACGAATGATGCAGCTGCAGCCGGATGAGAAGCTGGACATAGAGGCGATCCTGGAAGATCTGGAGAATTACCGCCCCCGCCGGATTGGCTGGCGCTGGCGCCAAAGCAATGGATCGGAGATAGGCGGTTTCAGCTATAGCGAAACCTCGGAAACCCTGAAGAACGGGATTGCCCTGCCCGCGGCCACCCGCAGCTTCGGTGGGATCGACCCGCAGCCGGACTGTGTCATCACCACCGAGATTGCCTCCGGGCGGTTCGAAGACGACATACGCCGGATGAGGATGGCTGCCTGGCACGGTGCAGACCACATGATGGTGATCCGTACAGCCGGTCAGAGTCATTTTGATGGCCTGATAGAGGGGACGCCGGAGGGAGTCGGCGGGATCCCCATAACCCGGAAACAGATCAGGGCCACCCGCAAGGCGCTTGACCTGGTCGAGGATGAAGTGGGCCGCCCGCTCAACTTCCACTCCTACGTCAGTGGGGTGGCCGGCTCGGAAATTGCCGTGCTTTTCGCCGAGGAAGGCGTGGCCGGTGCGCACCAGGACCCACAATACAATGTCCTTTACCGCAATGTGAACATGGTTCGCTCCTTTGTGGATGCGGCCGTTGCCAAAAAGATCATGAACTGGGCCGAGATGCTGCAGATCGATGGCGCGCACAATGCCAACGCGACAGCCCGCGAGGCCTGGAAGGTGATGCCGGAGCTACTGGTGCAGCATGCCATCAACACCGCTTACTCGGAGAAAATTGGGATGCCGCGCGAGCGAATAGCACTGTCCACTGTGCCGCCCACTGCGCCGCCGGCCCCGGCGCTGCGCATGGACCTCCCTTACGCTGTGGCGCTGCGTGAGCTGTTCTCCGACTGCAAGATGCGGGCCCAGATGAATACCCGCTACATCGAATCCGACACCAGAGAGGCAATCGTAACTCATGTTCTCAACCTGATGGTCTCCCGCCTCACATCGGCCGACATACAGAGCACCATCACCCCCGATGAGGGCCGCAATGTGCCCTGGCATCACATGAACGTCTCGGCAGTGGATACGGCCAAGCAGGCGCTTCTGGGTATGGACGGGCTGCGGGAGATGGTCCAGCTGCGGGATGACGGGGAGCTTTACGAGAGGAAACGGGAAATCATCGAGCGTGCCGTTCTGTTTCTGGAGGAGATCGAGGAAGTCGGCGGCTACTTCGAAGCGGTAGCGCAGGGTCACTTCGTCGATTCCGGTCACTACCCGGAACGAAACGGCGACGGCATTGCCCGGGACATCGAGGGTGGTGTGGCGGCCGGAAGTATCGTCCCCAGGGATGAGGACTACATGGCACCCGTCTGCGAACACTTTGGCTATAACAGCCTTCCCGAGGTGGATAGAGACTGTGATCTCATCGGTGGCTGCACACTCTGTGATCCGGACAGGATCATCTACATTGATGAGCTGGATCCGGAGGACAACGTGCGTGAGCGCCTGCGGAGCAGAACTGAGGCGCGCGCAGAAGGGACAGTAAAACCTGAGGTGGAGTGGCACGGCGATGGCGTGGTGACTCTCAACATGCTGCTGCCCACCTCTGAGCGTATTGCCCAGCACGCGGGACTGGAAATTGCCAAACAAATGGGCCTCGAGGATCCCTCGGTGATTCACTCCGGCAGTATGCACCCGCAGGAGGGTACCTACCTGGAGATCAAGGGAACCGTGACTTTTTCCATTGATCCCGATGAGCTCGTCATCCCTGAGGAAGAGGAACTTTTGCCCGAGGAAGAGATTCGGGAGGCGGTGCAGGAGGAACCGATGAAGGTTGTTGCCGCCACGGTCGGGGAGGATGAACACTCTGTCGGTATGCGGGAGATAATCGACATCAAGCACGGCGGACTCGAGAGATACGGGATCGAGGCCGAATACCTCGGCACTTCGGTACCGATTGAGAAGGTGGTCGATGCGGCAATCGAGATAGATGCCGATGCCATTATGATCAGCACCATCATAACCCATGCTGGTGTGCATCGGACCAATATGGAGCGGCTTGACCAGCTGTGCCGCGAAAAAGGAATGCGTGATGAGGTGATTCTCGTCGGGGGCGGGACCCAGATTACCGATGACCTGGCGCGGGATTGCGG
>PUMM01000059.1 GCA_003551365.1 Clostridia bacterium | reverse complement strand
GTTACCGGTTTCCGGGTCCCGATATGACTCGACGATGTTGTAGGAGACATATTTCGTATCCTTGTAGTAGCTCCACCCCTTCTTGACAAACACGTCACCACCTCCGCGACCACTATATCACAACTCCGTCCCGAGATGCAAGGGCATAACTGAATCGTGTGCGCGACCACAACTTCCCACAACAAAAAGCCCCTCCTGCCTTGACTGGCAAGGCTTCAACGCCAGTCAGGGGAGGGGGAAGTTAGGTTAGATTCTCTGTTTGAGAGGGGAACCGTTAGACGACAGGGCATGTGCCGAGGATGCATCTGAGGAAAAAGGGATCGATCAGTGAACGGGGGAAAACTCATACGTGCAGAGCAAATCATTGCCGGCAAATGCGTGGTAGAACTCCCGGCAGATACGCTCGCCGCAATCTTCACAGGTATCGCAGGCAAAGCCGGGCAGCAATACGAGGTACTGCGCTCCGTTCCACTGGGTCACCGCATCGCCGCGGCGCAGACACCTGATGAGTATGTCCTGCAGTTCGGCCATAGCACGACCAAGAATTGCCGGCCTGGGGGCCGCATCTTCGGATGCACGCACCGTGAACAATCCCAAAAATGACTGACCTGTGGGAACCCCTCTCCGTTGGCGCGCCTCCAGACCCAGCAGGTAGCGGAAGGCGATGCGGTCACACAGGTAGGCGCCGGGAGGCTCCTCAACCCTTAGAAGCAGATCCCTGATGCTGGCAAGATCCAGCTGCGCCGTCTCGCTGTAGAGATGCTCTCGCTGCTCTCGAATGGTCAAATACATCCCGTGCAGCAGTTCAGAGGGACGTCTCCCATACTCCTTCTGCAGCCGCCCGGCCAAATGCTGATAGTGTGCGATTGCATCCTGCCCCCTGCCCTCGCTGGCCAGGACCTCCATATACGCATGGTGCAGTTCATCCACATCAAGAAAGGGTTCGATGGACAGAGCCCGCTCACAAATCTGCATGATCTCTCCGTGCAGTGCAGGACGCCGCAGCAGCTCCAACACCTCACGCAGACCGTTCGTGTACAGGCGGCGGTACTGACGACTCGCCGCCAGTACCCACAGCTCGTAGGAGCGACCGGGTAGATAGTGCCCCTCATAGAGCGAGATCGCCTCCAGGTAGTGTCCCGCCGCCTCTACCGGATCAGTCTGCCGCAGGGATGCAGCCCGCTGCAGCAGCGAGGTGAACTCATCCGCATCATACCAGACGGATTCATCCAGGCGCAGGACATATCCAACGTGGCCATAATCAACCACCAGGGGCGGCTGATTGCCTGGTATTATCGACACCAACCTCCGCAGTCGGTAAATGAGATTGTGCAGAGCTCCCCGGGGGTCATCCAGCTCCTCATCGCCCCACAGGTGTTGGACTATGACATCGGTGGGAATCTCCCTGTCGCGGTTGTGCAGAAGGAGCAGAAATAGCATCCAGAGCTTCCTAGAGCGACGCGCATCGTCGGATAGCGTCCAGCCCCCCACGCGCACGGAGAAGCGTCCGAACGTACGGATTTCCAGGCGTTCTGAGCTCTTAGAGTCGAGCAGAGATGTATCGATCAAGTGCCCTACCCCCGGTAAGCGCTGATTCACAGTATTTCCCGCAGCAGCCACCCATAATCTGATCAATTTCCCAGTAAATCCACTTTATGCCTGTTATGCCGCTTGCAAAAACTATAACCCAAAATCAGGCCGATGGCAACAAAGTCATTCAAACGTAACATATCGCTTCCGTGGGCAGTTTGTATCCTCACTTCTGACTGTCAATAGTGATTCGGCGCTGCTGCAACATACAAAGCGACAGACCTATCGGCCGTTACGTGCAACCCGCAGAAGCTGATGTCTCCATCTGGTTTCTGTCCGGAATGCATGGCTGAGGTCAGGGCCTCCCCGCTGTCTGTGCGTGCAGTGCATACCCATCAGGAAGCTGCTTCTCGCTGGTCGGACTGAGGTGCGTCGGGGTGCGCCGCACGGGCGCTCACGTGCTTCCGTATAGGCCTATTATCGGAAGGCTTCGGTCAATAGCCTGGGGAGCCGCCTTAGTGCCGCTCAGATGTTTACCATCGCCATCCTCCAGTCATGGGAGATGCTCACCGCAGAGACCGGTGAGCGTCCGGCGGCATGACCACTCTGGCGGCGCCTTCTGGCCCTATGGGTCAGAACAGAAAATGGGCAGACGGCAATGCGAACAGGGTGCTATAGATGACCATCTCCATCTGAAACTTCAGGAAGGAGGACCTGGCCAAGAACTCCTCCTTCATGTAGACAAAACCCTCAATATTATCTGCACACGGTGCCGCAGAAGAAATGTGGGTGAAGATGAACATGAGACCCGCAAAGAAAGCAAATCGCAGCGCAAATGAAAGATCACCCAGGGAGCCCAGAACCGGGTAGAGTGCGACGGACATTAACAGACCTCGCGGGATCTGGGCGAGCAGCGACCACTTCTCCACATGAGCGCGTTCTTGTGCATCGGACATGTCCCGCAGGTAGGTCATGGTCCGATTCCTACCATGATATATCTCTCTGCTGACGGACAGGGCAATCATACCTGCGATGGTATAGGCGGCTATGTGAAATGCGGTGAACCAGGCACTGAAGACGGCATATTCCATTCTTGCATCAGTCCCCTCCTCCTCGCTGGCAACCGTCACTTCAGAAGGCCCAAAAAAAGCCCGGTCCTCCCGAGGATAGGTGAGTTGAGATCCCAGCAACCACAGAAGTTCTGGAGCCGGAAATGGCCGGCCCCATTGACATTTTCTTGCAACATATTGACTTGTATTTCCAGGATCAATATGGAGTTTACAACACTAATGCTACTGAGGGCAACAAGAGTGCAGCTGCAATGCGGGAAGACGGGTCATTGTGGATCATATGCGGGGTCTCCTCCCCTCCGTCTCGGCGGTGTGTGCAGCGCTTCTCGTGGCGCATACCTGCTCCGCTGTCAGCAGATTCGGAGTATTGCGTTCCCGGCATCGGCATAGCACGCTTCCGACCTCCATACACCGGGGGCTGTCAGCTGGAGGGCCACTTCACGTGATGTGGTGGCGGCCGAATCACACAGGGTGCAGATTTACGTCGTATTGCATCAGGGAGAAGGCATCCCTGCGCATAGTGACGAATAGTCAAATAGTTACTCTGGGTCATTGCCATAACATGGAGCCAGAGCAGGGGGCGGTTGGGCAACCTCGGGCCCAAACGTGGGGACTGCCGGAGGAGGATGCACCCATTGCGGAGGGGTAGAGGTAGATCCCATAGACCGCAAACACCAGCTGCTGTGCATCACACGTCACGAGGAGAGGGCTGCCCGCATCTTGAGAAGAAAAGGGGCCATGTGGGCGAACTCGACCCACCGGCCTCTCCTCATAGCCAGATCTATCAGAGGGCGATGAACAGAGTCCACGGCAAGCTACATCTGCTGCAACGGGAGATCACAGCGTTGCAAGATGGCCGGGTGCCATGGCAATAGACATAAGGAGATACGCCCCATGAGTTCGCGCAACCGATATATTACGGGCTGCCGGATGAGGCGGCAGTCTCTCTGGGGGGCGATCATTACTCAGAACACCCGGTGGTGCAACTCGCAGGAACGACACGCCCATGGGCCATGAAGCGCTGGCGGCACGTCTGGGGAAGCATCTGTGCGGAGAGGATGCTGCAGCCGGAATTCCCCCGCGGTTTGGCTCGAGGATGCAGCCGCATATCCGTCACCGGGCAGCGAGACTCGCTTCATGACCATTTAACCTGCCTATCGATAGCGGCAAGAGCTCTATTGCTCTTTCAGCATCCACCGGAGGGATGTGAGCAAAATTGCAGAAGTGAAATAGTAGGGTAATAGTTTGAGGGAGGACAGTAAAACGGAACGTGTACTTATGGTTTGCTTGATTCCATGCACTTCCAACCAGGAGGTGGCGAGAATGCGAAGCGGTGACCGACGAATTGTGAGGCTTCGCGACCGCATGGGGCGCCGATCACCAGTCGATAGCATTTCGGAAGACTTGGAAGTTCCGGACGCTTTTCATCGGAGTAAGGTTCGATGGTACGTAGGAATAGCTGCTCTTCTGTTTGTGACTCATTTGCTATTACCCGAAGCAATCAGCCACTATCAGGTAGAAATCACGATAGCAACAACTGCAGCCATGTTTGTTATGCTTCACTCACTCTTCCAGAAGGTTGAACGACGAAGACATCAGATCATCGCGTTGCACAGACAGATTTTCCGACTGAAAGGTGAGGTTATGGGCGAAGATGCCCAGCTATCCCGCGAAACTGCAGAGTTCTTGATCGACAGTTGTAGATTTGGTGAAGCTATCGACTCCCTTGACAGAGCCATTGGAATGCATGAAAGAATCGGAGGACCATATATGCAGATGCTCGTTTACCCACAATGGGACGAACAGCTTGCGAGCGAACTGTGGGACTACGCAAGACGTGGAAGTCTGCGAGAGGCACTTGGGAGTTGGCGCCGAGCCAAAGAAGATTATGAATCTGTCGTGCATCTGACACCGTATGTTGACGCGGATGCCGAAAATGATACCTGGCACCCGGTCGGCTATGCCCTCTGGCGCCTTGAGGTACTTCAGGAGACAGTGGAAGAAGAACTAAAGGAGCCTGAGTGGATTAGGCCAGGGAAGCCTCCATACTCGGAAAGTCCTTGGTGGCGGTATTTTTGGGAACCTGCATGGTGGTATGACTGGAAACCCATTATTGCAGGAGTCCTTGTAGGTATTACTCTGTCGGTTATTCTTGGCTACGTATTTGGTTTTGACCCCTCCTCAGTAGCGTATCCTTCGTCTGCCATAGCGGCCCTGATCACGTTATGGGTGGTAGCATTAAGGAACTAGGCTCAATCACTATTTGATCGCTTCGCATACTGTTAGCCTGATATGAGTTATGGCACAATTTTATGCACCCGAAAAAAGGGCCTTTACTGAGGGACTAGAAGATCGCTGAATGTATTTGCTGCATGTGCATGGTGAATACATTGCAAGTGGCACTACAGCCCCGTATAGCCAAGTTAAGATAATGGAAACGCGTTTGCTCCCGAGACTGGCTAATCACATAATGCAACATAAGGCTGACGTGCGAACCCACAAGGTTCGCACAAAGCTTTTTGGAGGTAACCTTTTTGTTGTAGATGGCAATATAGCGCATTTCTAGCGAATGGGGTGTGGGGGCAAATTAACTAGGGAATTACCAGTATTTGTCTAGCTTTCGTCTCCGATCTCCTTTATCCTGCATCCGGCAAGTAGCGTGTGTACCGCTGGGTTGCATTGATTTTCGCCATGCTTTTCGCTTTTGATCGGATCATCCCAGGTAGATTGGTGGCTCCCGGGTAGTTCGGGCGTCCTTTGCACCAGTATATGGTTGTGCGTCGGCAATCACCATGGTGGGGGCACGCTCATGTATGGGCCCGCAGAGGGAGCACCGTTCACCTGATGAGTCCCGCTCCAAGGGTCTTTCTGCCCGGCGTGATCCATGTTCGTGCCATGCTTGAACTGATCGTGTCTATCCACAAATGCGCACGTTACCGTGCTGTGCACACCAGCTGGCCGCAACGTGTGCTGATCACGGCATCACCGCGTTCGGCCGACCACAAGCCAGAAAAACCAAAATCCAAAGAAGTAAAACAGGTACTTCAGAGGTTCAGCTCCAGCAATGAAACCCAGAAACCCAAGGAAGCCCAGGAAACCGAACCGTCCCACTTTTTCTGGGAATTGGGGCGTTGATCTGAAGCGCAGACCAAGCAGGCTGAAGGCCGCAAATGCGGCGACCCACTGCTGAAGGCCTTCCAGATCTAGCGCGTAACCAATGACTCCTATCAACCCAAGCAGACCTAACAGACCAAGAGCCTCAGGAAATCGGAAATACGTCTTGGAGTCCGACACTCCAGCAACCTCCTCTCCATACCTGACACCAAAGCCCCAGCGACAGAATCCACATGGGTCTGGAGCTTCCATGGACAGTCCCCAGCCCACACTGCGCGAGCGCGCTGTAGCGCCCCAACTCGCGGCTGGCACTCGAGTCCACATGTGACGCGTTGGGGGAACTCCGTTTCCTTCCCCTACCTCTTGTAGCGTCCACCCGTGTTGGCGTAGACGAGGAATATGATGACCGCTACGACAAACAGCCCATAGGCCGCAGAGGTAATCCATCGTGCCCGCAGAAGGAATCCCATAGAAGCGCCGACCTGGATTACCCCCAGGGAATACAGGAATTTGCCCACACCGTTACACAGAGCCACTGTATCGTATTTTGCTTTTTCCTCTGCTGAAGAGGTGTTGTATCCCGCAATGAGCCAGGTCCACTGCTTCACCTTTATCAGGTAACCCAATGTGATGAGCAGTAACCCCAAACC
>PUMM01000180.1 GCA_003551365.1 Clostridia bacterium | reverse complement strand
TGAGCGGGAAAGGGGATTCGAACCCCCGACCCTCTGCATGGCAAGCAGATGCTCTACCACTGAGCTATTCCCGCTTCTGTGCCGCGGGGCAGAATTGAACTGCCGACACGGGAATTTTCAATCCCCTGCTCTACCGACTGAGCTACCGCGGCACTGCTGATCATGTCAACAGAACTGGGCTCACACCCAGCGCACTTTGTATTCTACGACATAAGAGGCAATCACGCAATAGGCACTGCCGGGTGTGCTTCAACCGAGTTCCCCCCGGTGCCTTCTGCATAAATGGCATGCTAGCATGCTCATGCAGCACAATGCAAGGAGCAGTGCCGGATCAGATCTTCCATCCCCTCTTTCTGGCTCTGCCCCCATTTCACATCTGCAGACGCGCGGACCAGTTTCCCCCACTCCGTCACGATTCGCGAAGAATCTCCGCCCACGCCCGGAAAGATAGTGCCCGGCACACTTCCTCACTCCAATCGCAGTCCAGCGGACCAGCATCGCCGCACTACTGAACATTTGTCCTGCTGATAGCCGTCACACGTCACACTCCGCTATGTTCTCGGGTGATCAGCCGCATAACCGGTCACCCGATCGCACCGCCCCCGCCGCTCAAGCGGCTGCATACCGGCAGACAGAGGGAGGGATCAACGATTTGAGGATGTGTCCATGAACATGTGATATGCCGTGAAATCCCGCGCGTCGCGGCTCTCGACGACCCGGAACGAGGCCCGCTCGTATATCTGCCGGTTTCGTTCATTCCCCGTTACAAGGTAAATCCCGGAAGCAGCATGCCTTCGGGACTCCTGCTCCACCGACCTCAACAGCAACCGCCCCGCACCGACCCCCTGGTGGTCGGGATGTACTGCAACCATTTCGAGTGTACAGTGTCCCGCAGGGATTCCCTGCGGCATACGGAGCGCAGCCCCGAGGTGAGCTGCCCGCAGGAATCGGGGCAGCAGCGGCACCAGATGGGGAAGAACCGGTAGCATCCGGGCGAGAGTGCGCCCCAAGGGAATCCGCTGACCCGGCAGCTGCAAAGACGCCAGACCGATGACCTGTTCCCCCGCCATTACGGCAGGCAGTGGCTGGCCCGTCTCCAGGTGCAGGAGGAGCTTGAGCTGAACTGCATGGCGGTATCTTCTGCGCAATCGGGGGCACGACAGATCCAGCCAGGTGCGGGTCACAGCCTCTGTCTGGAAGGCCTCCAGAAAGATGTCGACAGCCTCGTCCACCCGATCTCCTGCAAGATCCTCTATCCGGAACTCGACCATGCTGCCACCCTTCCAAGAAACGGCGCCAGGGACGAATGCGTGGATACGTGAGGGTTCGACACTGTGTATGCGCGTCCGCCGGAACGGCCATCACCGGCAAAACCGGGACAGAAATGGCGCCCGTACTGACGATCGCATATCCAATAGAAACCCCAGCAGCGTATCACCCAGCTACTCCCTCCTCGCCATCTATCTGCCAGTGTGATCCCCGCAGGTGCAGCAGAGCAGACCCTGATGGACGGCCAGCTACCCCCGGAGTCCCCATAAGTACCTCAGCGCAGCGACACCGACATGCGCAAAATATGGTCAACCAGCGAAGGAGCGCGATGGAAAAGCTGGATCTCCATACGTTCCCCGCAAATGGTGGGTCTGCCCATGTATATTTCCATTTGCGCGCGGCGCAATGCGCTCCTCGCGCACCCAGACCCTCTGTCGATAATATGCCAGATAACGCACCGGGGCAAGCAGACCGGGTCACTCCCGCGGCCCCCTGCGCACTGAGCAGGGGTATTTCCCCGCACCCGATCCACCTGACGCACTGACGCCATATCGAGGGACAACAATGAGTAGCACGATATCCATGCATGGCGCCAACCTGATATTGTGAAGGTGTCGGGAAAATGCAGGCTCCGGTTGGACCACACCTATTGCGACATCGTCGGAATAATTGTGAGATACGCGTGATTGCGCATTCCATGTCGATTCTATGCACGGCCTGATCAACAGGGAGGGAAGATATGCGTGCCGCTCTGGCCGTCGTGCGCCTGACGCCCGACATCGACCACAACCTGATATCCATAAGGAATATGATCCGCATTGCGGCCCAACGGGGAGCAAACCTGGTTCTCTTCGGCGAAGCAGTGCTCACCGGTTTGATCAACCGCGACGATCCGGTGGCCGATTTGCCCCTGGGCGTAAGATTGCCCGGTGCTGTCACCGAGGAGGTGGCACGGACTGCCCGAAAGCAGCAGATTGTCGCCGGTCTCGGGCTATTGGAGCGTGATGGAGGCCGCCTGTATGACTCTGCCGCCCTGTTCGACTCCCGGGGAGAGTTGCTCCTGAGATACCGTCGGGTAACCCCGGGATGGCACGGACCCCATGCCGATCGGCAAATCTACGGCAGCGGTGAGGCCCCGGCGGCTGTCAATACCACCCTCGGCAGAATTGCCTTGTTGCTATGCGGTGACCTTTTCTCGGAGACCGCCCTCGCGGTAAGGGATATGAACGTTGACTGGCTACTGCTGCCATATGTGCGATGCAGTGATGATCCCAGTTACGATCAACAGCGATGGCAGGGCGAGGAAGAACCCCATTATGCCCGACGCGTGGGCGAAATTGGTGTCACTACCCTCATGGTCAGCTATCTCGCCGACAGCAGAATCTGTCGTGGGATGTGTGGAGAATGCGCCGGGGGCGCATACGGAGGAGCTGCCGTGATATCCGGCGACGGGAGCATTCAGGCGAGAAAAGCAGTGGGTGCGGAGGGATTGCTCATTTTTGACCTGCCGGAGGAGCATTGACCACCCAAACTCCGCAAACGGCATCCCCGGTACAGATCAACGGGATGCAACCCCCGTTGGACAGAATGCGAGCACACTGAATGCACCCTCTCCAGCTCCAAGCGAGGAGTTAAGAGCCTGACCTGAAGTAGGGTGGAGCAGATCTGGATCTCAGAGGAGACAGGGGGATGAGCCGTGCAACATCGACATAATGGTGGCGACGGTAAGGGACGAGTACTGATATGGCTCCTGGTATTCAGCCTGCTGCTCAACCTTTATACAGTAATGCAAATGAGAGGACTCCGCGATCGGGTGGAGCAATTATCTGCCCTGCACAACCAGGCATCGGAGATCCTGGGGAGCGTCAGCGCTGGCCGGCGCACTCTGATGGAAATGCAGGAGGAAAGCGCCCGGTATAGCCGCCCCGGGGTGGAGGTTTCGGGTTTCAGTGCAGATGGCATGCAGGCCGATATGAGGATCACATGGACTTTCCGCGAACTGGATCGTGATGCTCACGTGGCCCTTGCATATAGGGTGGGTGACCAACAATGGCACCAGGCCGAAGTCGAGCAGGTGGCAGACACCTCGTTCACAGCAAACCTTGCAATTCCCACTTCTTCCGAGGAGCCGCCCTTTTACCTGAGCTTTGCTCCCGCTGCCCGGGACCGGAGCACCTCTGAGGCATCGGGGAGCTCAAGCGCGCACAGGCTGGAATACGTGATCTCCGCCTCGCATGGTGATGTCAAACGTACAGGCGACATCCACGTCGAGGATATTGCCAGGTTCACGGGTTACTTCGTGGCGGAGATTTCTGAAGAGGCCCCGGGGGGGAGATACACAATGAGCGTTTACCAGCGGGGGTTCCCCGCCGGGTTGGAAAACGTCAATGCTGTGGACCTGATGCTCTATCAGGACTCTGAGAGTATCAGCAGCAGGCTCCAATACGATGGCACCGGCTGGGAGGGCTCTCTCGCCTTCGAGGAAAAGTACGAGATCGACAGGATAGGCTTTGCCGTGATCTTCAAGGACGGTACCCGGGCCGAGTGCCTAACTCCGGTTCAGTGATTGTCTTCGATGGTTCAACGCGGCCACGGGCCGCAGGGGGCTTTCACCCCTCAGCCTTCGCCCATGCCGGGCACACACCAAAAAGACGAAACCCCGCAATCCCTTACGGGGCGGGGCTTCTCGGGTGGTGGGCGAGACTGGGATTGAACCAGTGACCCCCTGCTTGTAAGGCAGGTGCTCGTTCCGCTGAGCTACTCGCCCATTTGCACCGACTAGTATATAGAATCCGTAGCACACAGTCAATAACTCGCACCGTCCAGCACTGACCGCATCAGGGCACATCCCAATATGCCGAAAAACCAGACCGCGTCGGAACACCAGTTCCCAGGTCCACCATATAGCGAGCGCGCTCACGCTGCATCTCCGGGGTCATCCACGAAAACAGCACGGGCATCATCCCCAGTCCGAACGAATCGACAGTAGGATGGTCGCGTACATCGCGGAGAAAGTCAGCCAAGTGGTGCCCTCCCTCAATCTCAGGCTACCACCTAGCTTGCCCATGCTGGTCACGTGTCACCGTGTACATATCATCCTTCACTGGGAGGCAATGGCCAAAGATCCAGGTTGAGATCCGGCTCATGTTCCCGACGGAGCGGCTCCCCCTCCAGCTCGGCAATACAGAACTCCGCTACGACCACCTCATTTTCGGGCATAACATGCCCGCCGAAAACCTGCCCCATCTCATCGCCCACGGTCATGTGCAGGTGCAGGGCAACTTCTCCATCCTTGTTGGATATGTTGCCGTGACAGGTGACTATCTCCAGCGGTTGGACAAAGCGCAGTTCATCGTACACTTTCTCCTCCTGATTGTAAAAGCCGAGAACGGCCTTGCTCAGAGTTCCGAGTACCCACACATAGCCCGAGTGTATCCCGGCGCCCGACGCTCTGTCTGTCAGGCTGGAAAGTAGATCATCTCCCTCGTGCAGTCTGCCGAGATGGAACTTACGTAGTGCAAAGCTTCTCACAGACAAACCTCCTCTCCGACAGCCTTCCCAGGTGCAGGACAATCCACACAAAGTCCGCAAGACCCACAACTATCGGCCAATTACTCACCCGATGAACCTCGCCGCGGGTCTCGCGGACGATAGTATTGTAACCTCCAGCGAAGGAATTATTAGCTCTCCGGTGCACCTTCCCCCACTGCTCGAACTTCCTGCACCTCGGGGATTTCACTCTTGAGAACTCGCTCCACCCCATTGCTGAGGGTCATGGATGCCATCGGGCATCCCACACAAGCTCCCTTGAGACGCACAAACACAATTCCCTCTTCCTCATCGATGTCCACCAGTTCTATGCCGCCGCCATCTGCCTGCAAGGCTACTTCGACCTTTTCCAATACCTCTTCGACTTGCTCCTTCACAATTCCACCCCCGCATCAGACTCACATCGATTATAATGTGAATCCCTGCAAACCGTCCACAAGGCATTTCATCCGATCTGTACTCCCATCCTCCGATACCCTTCAGGACCTACCAGTGACTCTGATATGATGCAAGAGACAGGAGTGATGCACATGACAGATAAGATCACATTGAGCGTCATTAAGGCCGATGTGGGAAGTCTGTGCGGGCACACGTCCGTACCATGCCAGCTTATCGAACGAGCAGAGGAAGAGCTGGCAAAATCCGATTTGCTGGAAGACTATCAGGTTACATACGTTGGCGACGACACCGAACTAATCATGACTCACCGTATGGGTACCGACAATAACGAGATCCATCAGCTGGCCTGGGACGCATTCCTGGCGGCCACAGAAGTAGCCGACGACCTGAAGCTGTACGGAGCCGGGCAGGATCTTCTGACCGATGCCTTCAGCGGGAACGTTAAAGGGCTCGGTCCCGGTGTGGCCGAAATGGAGTTCACCGAGCGAAAGAGCGAACCCGTCGTGGTGCTAATGGCCGACAAGACCGAACCCGGCGCCTGGAATCTCCCGCTGTACAAAATATTCGCCGATCCGTTCAACACCGCCGGGCTGGTCGTCGACCCCAATATGCATGACGGCTTCGACTTCCTCATCTATGACCTGGAGGAAGGCAAGAAAATAACCTTCTCCCTGCCGGAGGAGCTGTATGACATGCTGGTGTTCATCGGCGCACAGTCGCGATTTGTCATACACTCCATCTACCGCAAGGGTGACGAGGAGGACAATATCGCAGCAATCGCCAGCACCCAGCGGCTCAGCCTCGCAGCCGGGGAATACGTCGGCAAGGACGACCCCGTCTGCATCGTTCGTTGCCAGAGCGGTCTTCCTGCGGTGGGAGAGGTTCTCGAGCCCTTCGCCCAGCCCCATCTGGTCAGCGGCTGGATGCGAGGCTCCCACCATGGCCCCCTCATGCCGGTGAGCCAGCAGGACAGTACTCCGACCCGCTTCGATGGCCCCCCGCGGGTCTGTGCTCTCGGATATCAAATCTCCGACGGAAAGCTGCTCGGCCCGCAGGACTTCTTCGCTGACGTGGCTTTCGATGAGGCGCGCAAGTGCGCCAATAGGATGGCCAACTATATGCGCAGCATGGGACCGTTCGAACCGCACCGGCTTCCGTTGGACGAAATGGAATACACCAC
>PUMM01000050.1 GCA_003551365.1 Clostridia bacterium | reverse complement strand
GGTTTTTACCGACGGGTGGTTTCTCCAGCTGCAGTGTGGAGACAATGTCACGCTGTTTGCCCAGTGGCGCCGGCGCACCGCTGAAGAGAACCGTCTTGCAGCAAAGATTCCATGGGCGTCATCCGGTTCATCTGTGTCCTGATGTCGCATTTGTCTGGGTTTCTACCGCTTCTAGCATCAAGAGGGGCAGCCACCAGCAGCGCAGTTGTGACCCCTCCAGGCGATGGAAAACGGACCGAAGATCCTGATGAAGTCTGCGGGTGCGAAGGCCCCACTGCACGTCCGTGAACTGCCTGTAACCGGGAACGGATCCTCTGGAATGATAGTGTCTGTCTGCGGGCTGCAGTGGGCACTTGCCATCGCATAATGCTCCCCCGGGGGTACTATCCCCGTCAATCCTGAGAATACCGGTTTCAGTGTCGTGCAGGTGAGGGGCCTGGGTGTGGTCAGCCAATACTGGATAGATGGTTGCGGTGTGCTGACTGATCCGAATCTGCCGGACCTGAGCCAGCTGGGCTTCCCGGCTGTGAATTCACGTCAGCATGCTGTGCGGAGCTAACAATAGCCCGCGTTTTGCCGATATATAATACTGCACGTAAGGGTGTAGCAAGTAGATCTGAGCACGGGGGGATTCATGCCGAGCACAGCGTTGTGTTAAAAGACAGTACCGGGACCGGAATGACACCGGTACCGTACTGTTCGACTGGCATGATTGGAGGTAGGAGAGCATGAGTAAGAAGGAATCATCCTGGCTCTGGCTGTTGTGCATCAACGGTCATCTGGACTCTTCAGGCTCGAGCGTCCTGGCGTCGAACAGGGGGCGGGAATTGCAAGACTCTGTCGTTCTGGACTGGGTGCGACCCCTCATTCCACTCCGTTCGCGGCGGTGATCCTTCATAGGCCAGTATCTTGCTGCCAGTAGCAGATACATGGTTGGCATTCTACGTACCGAAGTCATGCTGGGTCATCTGCCGCCCATTTAGTGCTGGCTTTCTCTCGGCTTCTCCCGATTTACCGAAGATCACCCGCCGGGGTGATGCACAGGATTGCCGGTAGCAGATATATGTAGTTACCAGATAGCATTTTCGGGCGGTTTCCCGTCTCACAATTACAAGCTTCTGACCGGCAGGTCGGGCGTAGCATGCGGACTGGGAGAAGAGGATGAGAGGAAGGGGTAGCAGTGGACATACTTTTTGGGTTGGCCGTTATGGTAGCATTTATTGCCTTCGTAGTGCTGTTCAACCACCTCAAGGGGGGAGATACGGACAATAGGGATGATGTGCATATGGAATATCAGATTTACCCAGGCGACGACTTGGAAGATGATGATGATGAGTGATTGGCATCCCGAACGCATGGTTTCGTTTGCACGCGAATGTATCGCCAGTCTGCATCATCTGCAATCATAAAGTGCCATTGAATGTTGGAGTATGCTCAGATGTTAGCTCCCAGCTTCGTTCCCCCTGATCAGCGGGAAGCTCCGCGCTGCAGAGCGGAGTGGTTCCTTTTGGAAATGCGCCCTGTATGGTATTCGGAAGCACGGCTACTGTTGTACTGAGGTATCGCCTGCACAACGGGGAAATGTCTCATGTCTGTCAGGAAATCGCGTAACTGCTGCTGGAGATGATTTCACTGAGCTGCGCCTGTATTGCGTTCAAATACTGAGTCTGGACGTGAAGACAAAGAACGCCCGGCTGGCGCCTCTGTCGCATTATGAGCTTCTGAATCTGGACACAGCAGGAAAATGAATCCCAATGGACTTCGGTTGTGAATGATCTTCTTCCGTATTCGTGCTCTGTCACGAGCCAGTCATACTCCGTGAGTATCCCCGCGCCCCGAGCGCTATTTCGACCAATGCCCCCAGGCCTCTCGCGGTTGACAGGGATGGATTACATATGTAAGATGAACGCATAGACTACATTTGTAGGAGGGGTCTCCGTGGTGGAACGGGCTGCGAGCATATCGGATGCAGAATGGGAAGTCATGAAGGTCCTGTGGCGAGAAGCGCCACTGCCGTCGAGGGAGATAGTGCAAAGACTGGAACCGCGGACGGAGTGGAAGGCAAAGACCATTCATACCCTAATAGGTCGACTTGTTCAGAAGAAGGCTGTCGGTGTGGAAAAGGAGACTGGGCGTTATCTGTACTATCCGTTGCTGGCAGAGGAAAAATGCCAGATGCAGGAGGCCGAGTCATTTATCAATAAGGTTTTTGACGGCTCAGTATCGACCCTGGTTGCCAGTTTTCTCAGCGGCGACAAGATCTCAAAGGAAGATGTAGAGGAGTTGCGAAGGCTGCTCGA
This sequence comes from Clostridia bacterium, assembly GCA_003551365.1. Lineage (GTDB taxonomy): Bacteria > Bacillota > Sulfobacillia > SLMV01 > SLMV01 > PWGR01. The sequence goes on along the minus strand of PUMM01000050.1, from coordinate 4,128 downwards.
AGACGAGGATGACTATGCCAGCCGGTCAGAGGGTGAATCTCATGGGTCTGGCTGAGATGTTCCGTTTTATAGTGGCCTTATCGTTTGCTGGGGTCATCATGACCGGTCTCATACTTCTCAGCAAAGTTGTGTTCCGAGGTGCTATGCCAGTGAGGTGGCACTACCTGATCTGGATGCTGCTCCTGCTCCGACTGATCCTGCCCATCACTCCGGGAGCCTCCCTGAGTGTGTACAACTACCTTCCGGTGGCGCCAGGTTTCGTCATTGAGGAGCATGGCTCATTCACGCCATCTCATGGCGTTGACAGCACGTATGATGTTGGCGATGCAGGAATGGGGTCGGAGGAGCGGCGACATGAGCCGATTGAGATGACTGGTCGAGAAGATCTAGCAGCGACGGATCTCGTCCGCGGAGCCTTTTCCGGGAGTTTTCTGGCCCTACTCTGGGTGATTGGGGTGTGCGTTGGGCTCGGCCTGATGATTGCCGGGTTTGTGCGGCTTCACAAGAAGATGCTCAGGATGAAATGCAGCCAGGATCCCCGTCTGAGGCGAGTCGTGATCGAAAGCAAGCGCAAACTCAACATGAAGACGGACGTGCACGTACTTGAGAGTGACTCGGCGGAGGTGCCCTATGTATTTGGATTGTTCCGCCCTCGCCTGGTGATATCACGTCGGACGGTAGATCTGCTGAGTGAGCGACAGCTGCAGTATGTTGTCATGCATGAGTTGGCCCATATCAAGCACAACGATGTCTTAGTATTCTGGTTAACGTCTCTGTTGCAGGCTATTCACTGGTTTAATCCGGTGCTGTGGTATGCTTTTTCCCGAATGAGGAATGACGCAGAAGTGGCTTGTGATGCTCACGTGCTTATGCATCTGTCGAAGGCTGAATACAAGGCGTATGGTCATACCATTATCAGCCTCATGCAAGATTCACCATGGCAGCCCCGCATGGCAGGGACGACAGGATTGGCGCATGATGGATCTGGACTCAAGAGGAGGATTACCATGATTTCCAATTTTCGGCTGCCCACAGTGGGAATGACGCTGACGGCAGTTGGGTTACTGGTGCTCGTGGGATGCGTGGGACTCACCGCCCCGGTGGATCATGGCGCGGAGGAGGATTCGGCGGTGTCCTCTCAGGAGGCCGTAGAACAATCAACTGCTGAAGAGGGCGAGAGTGAGGGTGGCCTGGTAAGCGGCAGAGATGAGCCCGGCGAAAGTCCAGACGATGATCTGGAGCAGGAGGTGGAGTCCTGGCAGTACGAATTGTTCGTCAATGAACAGGTCATCCCCTCTGATGGTCGCCTATCGGTCGACAGCGGCGATTTGGAGATAGGGTTGCGGGAGCGCGTTCCCACTGACTATGCGGAGGATCCCGACAAATACGCCGAAAATAGATTGGAGAACGCCGCTGATCATGTAGAGCTCATCAGTAAGGACAAACTGTACAAAGAGTCCGCCGGTGCCGGAACGGTCGTTGACATACCCATTGTTTACTTCTTCGTGGATCTTTCGGAGGGAAGCACAGTCCATCTAGAAATTTCTGGCGATTTGCAGGACAGGTTGGGCCTCAACACCCGGGAGGTCGAGGTGATGGTTGACTGATTGCTGCGCTCCCTCGGTGCGGGATCGCCGGGTTGTCCTGCCCCCGATATCTCAGCAGCTGGACATGTCTGGGTGATGGTGGTTAATGCCCTTGCCGATTCGGTATGCGAGATATCCAGCTGCTGGCGCCCGCGCGATCTGTGGAGGCGCTCTAAGATGTCCCGGCTGCGACCCAATAATGCCTCTTCTCCATTTGAGTTGCCGCAGAATTTGGAATTGGCTTGCATGAGCCTGCTGTAGGCCGGTTGGTTTGCCTGGTAGCGCCTCTTTGACACGTAGCGTGAAGCATCTTTTGTCGTGACAGCCATAATGTTGTCGCTTCATTGTCTTGATCTTGTTGTTGATTCCCTCGGATTTGCTGGTGTGAATCCGATGGTACGCAGAGTACAGAATGCCCTGTCTGTTTGATTTAAGCATTCGCACGAACTTCGCATGGGTGCGAGTCCAGTAGATGGGGCCAAATCGCACCATTGATCCAGGGGCAATGCCATCAAGGGTACTGTGTCCGGGGAGAAGATCTGCTTCAACTGGTCCTTGAGCACGTACACGTTGCCGATATTCTCATTGGCCTGCCGGCCTTGAGGCGTACCTGGGCGATAATCTTGCTGTAGTTTTGCACAATATGAAACGAGTCAAAGATGATGGCGGCGTGGGACAGCCAGTTTCTGAGTGCGTTTATGTTGCCCTGCCACATGTCCATGGCCACGACTTAAATGCCCTCCCGGATCCTCTGAGGCCTGGCTTCGAAGGATGAATCCAGGTCATTTTGGCTACGTCCCTCGTCCATTCATACCACGCTGCCCGTCGCAAAATGGATGACCACCTTGAGTTGAGGTACTGATGCCCCTTCTACATTGCGATCTCGTCCACTGCCGGGAGCCTCACCCCCCATGGTCTGTCGTTCTAAACTCCTTCTCAAGGGCCGCCTTGCGGAGCTCTTTCACCGTCTTACAGTCGAGACCATATCGCTCGGCAACCGTACTCACCGGAAGGTGCTTGCATAGATCGGCGATCATCCAGGCGAAGCGCTGAGATTCTTGCACCCCGCACATCGCAGACATCGTGCCCAATGCATGGCATCTGCTGCACCTTCGTCTGAACCTGCGATCCAACCGTACGATCACTCGAAGGTGCTCCTCCCCGTCAATCTGCGCATTCTCGACGACTTCTCGGTGAAAAGGAAGCAAGCTTGCTATACTCAGCTGGGACATGCGCCCATCTCCTTGGATTGTTTTGCTCGTTTCAGAAATTATTCCGCGGAGATATTGCATGTCCTTTCTATTGTCCCTACGGCTATTCGCAGCACGCGATCCTGCCGACTCAAATGGAGAAGAATCAAATTCAAGGCGTACTTCGTACGGCTCTGGTGGGCGTGGGCTGGGCTAGCAGTTGGCAAATGACCTTTATGCCATGGAGAGCTGTGTCCCAAGAAGCTTTGGCAGGAGAGGGTTATACCAGTGTGGAAATGAGGATACAACAGTCAGTTTGCTAGTATGATCGCGGGTGCACTGATCAAGACAGATTGTTGGGGATGACTCGTTGACAGGGGGGGTCAGGCTGGCTGATTCGCACGAATTTCTCACCAATTACGATCCAACCAATGGAGCGGTGCTCGGACATCACCCGATTGCCAATGAAGAGGACATTCAGAGCGCCTTTACTGGCGGACGCCAGGCTTTCGAGCAATGGCGCTCACTGCCTCTTCCGGCACGGCGCCGATTGCTTCGGAGCCTTCGGGAAGAGATTGTCGAGAGGATTCCCTGCCTGGTGGATGCCATATGTGCTGATACGGGTAAGGTTCGGATGGAAGCCCTGATGGCGGACATTTACCCGACACTCGAGATGATTCGCTACTATGAGGATCACCTGATAGGCATCCTTCGTTCGCGCCGCCGAAAGGCAGTGACGGGATTCTCGAGTGTCTGCTGGGTGGAGTATTTCCCCAGAGGTGTCGTGGTCGTGATCTCACCCTGGAATTATCCCTTTCAATTGGCCATGATTCCGGTTATTACTGCCATCGCGGCCGGGAACGCGGTTATCCTCAAGCCTTCTGAACTTACGCCCCTGGTAGGCCAGAAGATCGCGTGCCTGTTCTCCGATCTCGTTTCAATGCCCAAAGATCTCGTCACCGTATTGCAAGGTGATGGTCAAGTTGGGCGCCGCCTGATCGAAGCCGGTCCCGACCTGGTTTTTTTCACCGGCAGTGTTCCGACGGGGAAGAAAGTGATGGCCTCTGCTGCCCATAACCTTACACCAGTAATGTTAGAACTCGGTGGCAAAGATCCCTTTATTGTCCTGGAGGATGCAGATCTTGAGCGAGCCGCGGCGGGGGCCGTTTACGCCGCATTTGCCAACGCAGGCCAATTGTGCATGAGTGCAGAGCGGGTCTATGTCCATTGGTCGATCGCGGATGATTTCGTCGAACGGGTTTGTCGCGAGACCGATCAACTGCGAGTGAACCAAGGTTATGACGGAGACATTGGACCCCTTATCCATCCCGATCAGCGGTCGGAATACCGGC
>PUMM01000003.1 GCA_003551365.1 Clostridia bacterium | reverse complement strand
CTCGAGAAGCCGGTAAGGCGGAACGCACCGGCTGCAGGTCACAAAACTGGCAGAGAAAACGACAACCGGCATGCCCCCGCTTCGGATGAAGCCATCGCTTCCTCATTCCCCTCCGCCCGGGTTGTCCACTCAAGAAGCGGTCGAGCAAGATGACAATGCAGACCGCTCACATGGCGCCCAGCGACCTGCAATGCCAGCAGGACGCCCTTCTCACCGGTCCCGGCCGCGCAGCTGTTGAGGCGGTGAGAGCGGCCGCATATCGAAAACAGGGCGTACCTGCAGGGACTCGGCGCCAGCGACGGGGTAGGCAACAACCACCACAAATGAGATTGCCCGCCCCCCCTGTCGGACGCGGGGGCGAGCGGCAGATCATGTGCACAGAAATCGACACTGAAGCGACGGACAGTCCGCCGCCGGTCCCATTGACGGAAAGAGCAGAGCTGGTCGGGCTCAGCGGCGGCAGTCCACTCAGACGGCACGTTTACCGACCATCCTCACTCCCGCTTTCTTTCAGAGCCCAGGACGCCGGGAAGAAAGAACAGAATGAGGCCTACAGCCAATACTACCTTACTGAGGCCGGAGAACCAGTCGAGTGCCACGAACTCCGGCAGTAGGAATATTATGCCAACCGCTCCAAAGAGGACTGCGCCAATGAGAATTAGCAAACCGGCAATGTGCTGCATCAATCTCACCTCCGTCCCGGATGCGGGTACTGTGGTTGGGATACACTCGGGCAGACACCCAGAACTACCCTGGATCGTTGGTTGCGGAAGATGGATGCGCAGGTCAGAAAATCTCTCCATGCAGCGTTATGCGGAAGTGAGACAGCCTCAATACTCTCCTACATTCATAGTATACCGTATACTGCCATATGCGGCAACTATTTTGCATAATTGCGGCTAAGTCTGCGTTCTCCCCTCCGGAATCCCAGCAATCTGCCCACGCCTGACACACGTCGGAATAACGCACATTCAGCGGCCGAGCAGAAAACTGCCCTCGAATCTGCGCCAAGCGTGACCTGCGAGTACGACCTCGCCTCAAGTGCATGCCCGCCCGCAGTAGCGATATGGACCCGGGCGCGGCGCACCATAGTGATCCACCAGGGTCGCAGAGACGGGGCCGGCGACGCATCGCGATCGCCGATATCCGCCATCCATTTCCGGTGAAGTGCAGAGCATCCGACCTGCATCGCCCCGGATCCTGCATGATATAATTTGCACATAGGACTCGGAAGGAGGTACTCTCCATGCGGCTCCTGAAGGAGTATCCGGCGATTGCGGCGATCATTGGGATCGTAATTGTGATCCTGTTCAGCATTGTGATAATTCTGCGCGGCATCCGGACCCCTCCCGACATTCAGGTATTCGACACACCCGACATGCGAGAGGTCTGTGGCCGGGCCCACTACAGCGGAGTACATGTGGCCGGAGGTGGCTGTGTATTGCTGGAATCCGCACCTATTGTCTGTACCCCGACTCACCATCATCCGGGGCATCCGCAAAGCATCCGGGGGGCATGAGCATTGCAGCTGCTGTACGGGTGAGGCGGCAGGCCACAGTCGCAATGGTCTGAGGGGTTCGCCCCCAGATGCACATCCCGGCTGACCCCCTGGAAAAGTCCCCGTTCGCCCCCACGCGATGGCGATCCCACAACCCGCCATCACTGCTCACAGTCGGCAGGTAGCCAGCCCCTGCGGGAAAACAGAGCGATCTGGCGCAAAATGGCCCGCGCTCGCCAGTGTTTAATCTGCTGCTATGCCCTGGCTATGCAGCCAGCACATGCTGTGGATCCGAACAGGCAATCCCGCCTGTGTATCATCGCCGTCCTCCGGGGCTCGATTCTCCTTCGTCCCGCAGCTGGGTTGCCCGGGAGGGTACGAAGAGACGACAGCAAACGCAGGGCGCAACTCATGCTGGCAGCGGGCGAGCCGTTTGGCATCACTCCCCGGGCAGCCCCGGGGTATGGGATACGTCGGCACACATCATGCAGCTCTCCTCCACACCATCACTGCTCCCAGCTGCAGATGCGGGAGGATATCCTGTGTCCCGGTAGAAGACCTGATACATCATCCCGGCAGCGCAGAGGAAGGGTTGGGGGCGAATATCTATGGATCTGTGGAAGTTCTACCACATCACGCACCGCCATCATCACATCTGCAATCCCACCAGCGAGCAGAAGCTGACAGAGATATGCGGGCTGCTCGGACTGGAGGCGGGCGCCCGGGTGCTGGATATGGGGTGCGGAAAGGGCGAGCTGCTCATAAGACTGGCAGAATGCTACGGAATAACCGGGGTTGGGGTTGACCTGTCCCCGTATGCCGTGCGGGATGCCCGCAGGAGACACCGAGAGCGGATCCCGGACTCGACCCTGAAATTCGTCTGTCAGGACGGCAGAACATTCCGACCTGACGAACCCACATACTTTGACCTGAGCATGTGCGTGGGAGCCTCTTGGATATGGAACGGGCACCGCGGTACGCTGCTCGCCCTCGCAGCAATGACGAAACCCGAGGGATTCATCCTGGTCGGAGAACCCTTCTGGATGGAAGAGCCACCGCCACAGTATCTTGCCACCGAGGGCATGCAGCGCGGGGACGTCGGGACCCACCACGACAATGTCCGGACCGGCGAGAAGGAGGGTCTGACCTTCCTCTACTCGGCCGTGAGCAGCCCCGATGACTGGGACCGCTACGAGGGGCTGCAGTGGTACGCGGCCGCCGAGTACGCCCGGAGACACCCCGATGATCCAGACCTCACTCCCCTGATGGCGCGTATCCGACGCTCCCGCGACGCATATCTTCGCTGGGGCCGCGACTGCCTGGGTTGGGCCCTGTACCTGTTCCGCAGGCCCTGACTGCGCATGGGATTGGCAGCCCGGATCATCACCTCTCGGCCCGCCAGCCTGCGCCCGCCCTGGCCCCTCTGCACCGACGCGGCGCGGCGAGTCTCATAAGCCAACACCGATTCCGGATACCCCCGGGAGAAAGGGTAGAGGTACCCCTGTCCTCGTGCCGAGGCCAAACTGCCACTCCGCAGACTGACCGGCATGCAGGGTCACCATAGCACGCTCACCCGTGTGGGCGCGCTCACTGCCCACACCCTCCCACTGCGCACCTCCGTCGGCGATCTGCCCGGGCGTGCTGCATTCAGTCGCGAACCCCGCTCCCACGACAATGCCCTATTGCGAAACACCCTGACCGGGCGGGCCTTATCTACGATATTCGAGACATTTACACATTTGTCTGACGCAACATCCTTTCTGGGTCGGCGAATCTGACGATCCGCTTGCCACCGGTCACCGAGTAGTGTAAATTAGGTAGTACGAAGTGCATAAGTTTGGACAGGCGAGTCGCTATACGCGACAAGGGCAAACACACCGAAAGGTGTGGGCGCAAAGCCACAGGTCTAAAGCCAACAGGGCTAGGACGGCTGGGCTGCCGAACGGAAGGGGCTCGTTTTCTATTATATCCCGGTTCCGGGACGCCGCCGGGTCCCGGAGCAGCAGGAAAGCGAGGAGGCTGACATGAGCGAACTGAGAGAGGGCAAGTGCCCCCGCTGCAGGGCAGGCGGTTGCTTCTACTGGCTGGCGCCGCCCGAGGGTGTCCTGCACTGGTTTTGCCCGGACTGCCTGGAGGAGGGAATCAGCCGCACATACGAGCAGAAGAGGGCAGAGGCCACGGGCCGACCGGGCGGCGCAGCAACGGGGGAAGGTCTGACCGCCGCTGCGGGCCGGGACACTGAATCGGAAGAAGACACGGCACCACCGGAGCAGCCATCCAAGCGCGCGGCAGACGAGGACTGCGAATTTCCAGGACAGGATCGATCGACAGTACGTACCCGCCCCGCAGGAGATGGAAACAATCGAATCGGAGAACAGCCGACCGAACACTCTGGACAAACGGAGCCGCAGCCCGATCGGACCTACAGCCGCAATGCCGAAGCCGCGGAGTCGCCCCCGACGGAACACAGTGACAACGGAGAAGTCCGCAAAGAGGCACCTGCAGCGCGGTACAGCCAAGATGCTCCTCCCCCACAAACAAACAGAGAAGCCATGGAGGCCGTGGGCGCGCGGCACAAAGACCATCAAGCGGATGCCCCTGATCGGGTAGAAAGAAAGCAGCAGGCAGCGTCCGACGAAATTTCCCAGGGAGCCGCGAGACGAATCTGTCCTGAATGTAACGGCATGGATCCAGTGTACTGGGTTGATTCGGAAGGTGCACTGTGCTGGTTCTGCCCGGAATGCGAGAAGAAGGGAGTGGCTTACAAGGCCATGCCGTGAGCTGGCCACGCAACAGCCGCTAACTGACCAGTGCGCTGCGCGCCCTGCGAAACACCGGGGCGGTGCGATCTGCAATAGGAGTGCCCAGGCCGGGGTCCCCTTTGTCAGCACACACCAGATATCGACTGTCAAGATCAATGGGGTGCAGGCGGATAAAAGGGGGGTGTCATTTGTGGATATGACCATGAAGGAGCAAACGATCGGCAAGCCGGGAAAACCTGAGAACGGGCGCAGATGTTTGGGAACCCGCATGGTGGATTCCGGACTCATTACGAAGGAGCAGCTGGCAGAAGGGAAAGCACTGCAGGAAGATGAGATGCGCGGGGTGCGAATCGGAAACGTCCTGGTACACCTGGGCCACCTCACCTCGGAGGACATGGCCAAGACCATGGCGCAGGAGATGGATATGCGCTACCTGGGACCCGATTTTTCCGGATTCGATCCCGAGATGGCCGACCTTTTGGATCGAGATGTGGCGGAGAGACTGAGCGCCCTTCCGCTGCGGCGAGAGGACGACGGACTGCTCGTGGCCATGGTCCAGCCGGACGACATGGTGGCCATGGACGACATATCCGTCCGGACCGGCGGAGAGGCAATCCACCCGGCAGTAGTGTCACCGATGACTCTCGAGTTCTTCCTGAATCGCATATACCGGGAGAGTCACGAGACCGTCGACGTCAGCCCGGACGGGGAACTGGTGGACACCCTGGTGGTGAGCCTGAGCGAGCGCGAGGACGACTCCCCGGTGGTGCAGCTGGTGAACAAGCTGTTACAGCAGGCCATCGAGGAACGGGCCAGTGACCTGCATGTACAGCCCGAGGTGGCAGAGGTATGGGTGCGATACCGAATCGATGGGCTGCTGCACGACATCATGACCTTCGAAAGGGAGCAGCTGCCGGGCGTAGTGTCCCGTCTCAAGATCATGGCCCAGATGGATATATCGGAGCGCCGGGTCCCGCAGGACGGACGGATCCGCGTACACATGGACAATGGCCTCGTCGACCTGCGGATATCATCTTTCCCCACGATTCACGGAGAGAAGGTGGTCGTACGCATCCTGGACCAGCGACGCGCCATCAGCGAGATCGGTCGTCTGGGCATGGCGGACAGAGAGCGCAAGCGGTTCCGCAGCATGCTTACCCGACCCTGGGGGCTGGTGCTGGTATCGGGTCCCACGGGGAGCGGAAAATCCACCACCCTGACGGCGGGGCTGCACGAGATCAATGATCGGGATGTCAACATCATGACCCTGGAGGATCCGGTTGAGTACCGGATTGCCGGAGTCAACCAGTCGCAGATCCGCCCCAAGGCGGGCTTCAGTTTCGCCAGCGGACTGCGCTCCATCGTGCGGCAGGACCCCGACATAATAATGATCGGGGAGATAAGGGATACCGAGACTGCGGAGATGGCGGTGCGGTCGGCTCTGACCGGACACCTGGTACTTAGCACGGTGCACACCAACAACGCTGCGGGCACGGTGGGCCGGATTCTGGACATGGGAGTGGAACCGTACCTCATCAGTTCCACCCTGCTGGGCGTGGTGGGACAGCGGCTGGTGCGCCGGCTGTGCAATTCCTGTGCGGAGGAATACGACCTGCCGTACGATGACGTGGACCGACTCGCCCTCCCCCTTCCCGACACACCGCTGCGGATCAGGCGCGCCGTGGGCTGCTCCTACTGCAACAACACGGGCTACCGCGGCCGGGTGGGTATATACGAGGTGATGCAGGTGACCCGCCCCATCATCCACCTGATCAATGAGCGCGGTTCCACACCGGAGATACAGGAGCAAACCATGCGGGACGGCATGACGAGTCTGGTGCAGGACGGTATCGACAAGGTACTGGACGGCATCACCTCTCTATCGGAGGTGCGCCGCATGGCCTACGATGCGTGCTGATGACACGGGGAGCAAACCATATGCAGCCGATCGCCCCGTCCGCTTCCGCTGCGGGCGGGGCGGACGGTGCATGGATGCAGCGAGCGGGATGGTGCAATCGGGTGCATGCGAGGATACGTTCACGTGCAGCCTCTGAATACTCCTGTTCCCATCCCGCAGGACGAAGCCTGCCCGGTTGTTGATGAGGCTGAGCCCCCCCGTGCGCATACGAGAATGGCCTCAGCCGGGATAACGCACGTCGGGATCCGGCGGATATATGGGTCGCGG
>PUMM01000164.1 GCA_003551365.1 Clostridia bacterium | reverse complement strand
GGAAATGGGTGACGATGGTGTTCTGCACAGGGACGGAGAGAGGTTCGAGATTGCGTTTGTCACTTCCGAGGGCCGAGACGTGAAATCACGTGAAGCGGCGGAGGCAGTTCAGGCCCAGCTGGCCGAAGTCGGCATCAAGGCGAACCTGGAGGTTATGGAGTGGGGCGCATTTTTGGCCGAAGTAGCCTCCGAAGGCTGGGCGGACACGTGGAACCTGTTCACTCTGGGTTGGTCCAATCTGACCGGGGATAGTGACTACGGATTGTACTCGCTCTTTCACTCAGAACCTACCCCCGGAGAGGTCAATCGTATGCGCTACGAGAATGCCGAACTCGATCAGGTGCTCGACACTGGTCGGCAGAGTGCAGATCCGGATGAGCGTCTCAGCGCGTATGCTCGGGCACATGAGATCCTGACGGACGAGCTGCCGTGGGTTCCAATTTACCAGACGAACGAGATACGGGTCATGAAGAGTCATGTTACCAACTACCTGAACCACCCCGGAGAATACTATCTCCGCCTGCAGACAATCGAACTCACTGACTGAACTGGGGATTGCCGGGGGACGGGCCCGCAGAAGATGGGGTCCGCCCCCCGCCCGCACCTGACTCGGAGGGAACGAGATGTTTACCTTTATTGCGCGACGGGTTCTGTGGCTCATTCCCGTCTCTCTTGGTGTCATTTTGATCATCAATATCGTCATGAGCTTTGTGCCGGGTGACGCGGCAAGGGTAATGCTGGGTGAACAGGCAACTGAAGCGCAGGTTCAGGCGCTGCGCACCCGGTTAGGTCTGGATCGTCCGGTGTATGTTCAGTTTGCCAGGTACGTTCTTAACGCCCTGCAGGGAGACCTCGGGCAGTCGTTTCGAACCCGGCGTTCCGTAGTTGAGGAACTGATGGATACAGTGCCCAACACCATTCAACTCGGAGTGCTCGCCCTGGTCGTGACGACCCTGGTCGGAATTCCCACAGGCGTGATGGCAGCAGTTAACAGAAGCGGCTGGTTTGATGGGGCCTCCCTGGTATTCACTCTCATCCTGCTCTCCATGCCCGTCTTCTGGAGCGGACTATTGCTGCTCTACTATTTCGCCTATGTCTGGCCAATGTTTCCCATGGGTGGTTACGGCAGTGCCGTTCATTTCGTGCTACCGGTGATCACCCTGTCGGCGCCATCCTGGGCCACTGTAACTCGCATGACCCGCACTTCGATGCTTGAGATTCTGGAGGAAGACTACATACGTACAGCAAGGGCAAAGGGTCTGCCGGAAAGAGTAGTCATATATAAGCATGCTCTCAAGAGTGCGTTGATCCCCGTGATCACGGTGCTTGGACTGCAAATGGGCACCATGCTGGGGGGTGCAGTTCTCACCGAGACGGTTTTCGCCTGGCCCGGGGTGGGAAGGCTGCTGGTCAGATCTATTCGGGCGCGCGATCTTCTTCTGCTGCAGGGCGGGGTCGCATTTCTCGCTGTTGGTTTTGTACTGGTCAATTTGCTCGTGGACATGTTCTACGCCCTTGTTGATCCCCGGATCAGGTACTAGGGATCTCAGGTGGGGCGTTCTGCCGGTGATATGTAGACGCCAGCTCGGTTGGTTTGGTGTTCTGGGGAGGGTTGCGGATGGGAGACTTCTGGCGCAGGTTTGCCAGACACAAACTTGGTGTGATTGGCCTCGTTCTGACGGTCCTGCTGCTTCTTGCTTCCATATTTGCTCCACAGCTTGCACCGCGCGATTATCGGCAGCAGATACTGGCCGATGCCCGTCAGCCCCCGGGAGCTGACTACCCGTTTGGTGCCGATCAGATGGGCCGGGATGTTCTCTCCAGGTTGCTGTTTGGAGGGCGATACGTGTTCCAGATCGCCTTCGTCTCGGTGGCCATGGGATTGACCATGGGGGTTGTTCTGGGATGTACTGCGGGTTATATAGGAGGATGGGTTGACGATATCATTATGCGTGTTCTGGACGTGTTTCTGGCCTTCCCTTACCTGCTTTTGGCAATGACCATTGTGGCTGCACTGGGGCCAGGATCGTTCAATACCACGATCGCCATAGCCGTCTGGGCGACGCCATCCTTTGCTCGGGTCATAAGAGGGTCAATTCTCGCGTTGAAGGAGAAGGATTTCATTGATGCTGCCCGCGCTATAGGCATGAGTGATTATAGAATTATCTGGCGTCATCTGATCCCGAACGCAATTGCGCCGACTGCCGTTTTTGCCTGCCTGTTCATGGCCCGGGCAATTCTTCTGGAGGCGGCACTCTCCTTTCTGGGTCTGGGTGTGCAGCCGCCCCAGCCGTCCTGGGGCCAGATGATCAGTGCCGGAAGGGACTACCTGCGCACTGAACCGCACATTATCACGTTTCCGGGTATAGCAATCATGCTGACGGTGCTGGGGCTCAACCTGTTTGGTGAAGCATTGAGAGATACTCTGGACCCGAAACTGAAGTGAGGAGTCGGGGCTCACCTCTGCCGGGTTCATCTGAACAGATGAACTGAACTCGTCCTGTCGCAGTTACCGCCATAATGCTGCTGCTGCCGATCACTGATTCTCTCGATTGACAATGTGTTCTTTTCCAGCTCCCGCAATAATTTGTCACAGAACCCTCGTCTGCAGAGTATCCCAGCTCTGATAGAATCGTCGCGACTCCCGGGGGTCTTCTGACTGCGTGTGCATTCCAACGGGTTCGAACAGCGATTCCAATCGGCAGGTCCCCCGATATGTATCCACCCCATCCTCCGGGTACATCAGGATCAATCCGGGAAACTCGGAGGGCCCATTCACATCATTGTCGCATGCAATATGCAGATGGTAAGGTGGCATCAGTGGCAGAAATTTCTTTCAACATTCAACCTGTCGACATCAGCCATACCAGCTGAAAACAGCGGACCGCCACTTGCTGGATTCCGCATCAGATGCGGTGACCTGACTGGCTGGGGATGATGAGTTAGGGGGAAGAAGATGTCCGGGGATGACAACTGCAGTATGGTTGAGCGATTCTACGACGAATACGATGAATGGGACAGATTGCGGCGCCACAAATTTGAGTTCTGGTCTACTGTGCGCGCATTCGACGAATACATAGAAGCGGAAAGCGATATTGTTGATGTTGGAGGCGGTCCGGGCCGTTATAGCATTCACCTTGCCGAACGGGGTCACCGTGTGTGGCTCCTGGATTTGTCACAGGGCTGCGTGACCACCGCAGAAGAGAAGGCGCGCCGGCGCGGGGTGTGTCTACAGGAAGCCCGGCAGGCCGACGCCCGCAATCTGCCCCTGCCCGACGGGGAATTTGATGTAGTGCTTCTCATGGGACCCCTTTATCATCTCATCGACTGCGATGACCGTGAGCGAGCAGTGCGAGAGGCATTGCGCATTCTCCGCCCCGGGGGGCTCCTGTTTTCCGCTTTCATCACCCGCTTTGCCGCTGTCATAGACCTGTTGCGCCGGGGACCGGAAGAGCTGGTGGAGGTCCCGGAGAGTTTTCACAGGATGCTGGAAACCGGAGTTAGTGAGCCGGAGACGGACGAGGGCATCCCGGAGGCCTATTTGGCTGATCCACTTGCCGTCAAGCCCTGGATGGAACGATTTGGTTTGAAGACCCTGCGACTATTCTCTCCCGATGCTTTTGTGGGTCCGGCCGAACCGGGAATTTATCGTCTCTCTCCGGAAATCCAGCAGGCCTGGCTCGACTTCTCCTACCGTTGGGGGGCGGAGCCTTCGGGCTGGTGTATGGGTGAGCACCTTCTGCATGTCGGAAGGAAACCTACTGCCGGCCTGCAGGACGAGTGCACGGGATAATCATAGGCTGAACTGGGCACCAGTATCCTCCTCACATACCGCCCCCGCCGTTACATCCTTAACGATAGTTCTCACGCTGCAGAATTGCCTGCGCTCGCTGGCGTGGGATCTCACTGACCTGATCCGGACTGCCAGCCGCACTGGGCAGTAGGTCCTATGTAGGCGGGCATGGGGATGCGGCGTGCACGCCGGGGATGCCGGAAGTTCGTCTGGATGTGACTGGGGCAGTGCTACCGTCCATTTCCCCGTCGCAGCCTGCGGGAAGGGCAGGAAGCCCATCAACCCCTCTGCACTTTCTGGTTGCCATTCGCTTCAGTTCCGCATTGCCACCTACATTGCAGAGCATCACCCTTGGTGGCTTGGCGGGAGATTATCGCCGTGTTCTAGAAATAATCATCTAGCAGCTGAGGGATGTGCTCCTGGCTCCACCCGTCATCTCATCGTCCGGGGCCATGCACGGGTGACGGGGGTGGGCGGAGCGGCCCCATCTGACGTGTTCCTGGCGTCAGTGCATGGATGCCCCGGGGGACAGGAGAAAGGGATGTGAGGTCTGAGACCCTGTGCGAGGAGCACCTCAATGCCACAAATGCATCTGGGCCACAGCCGCTCGACCGCAGCCTCCCACATGCGATTCCTGCCTGTTCATCGCTGCTGGGGCGGGGGGCACCTGTATCAGCGCCGGTTGCGTTGTCCCGAACGCACCGACCTTGCTGTGCTCCCTGAACGTGCTGCCCTCTGGCCGTGCTGGCTGTGAGGCCCGTTGGAATGCTGGCCCCAGTTGCTGTGACGACTGAGTGGTTTACTGCAGACACGCAGCTGCTGTTCAGGGTGGGATCGAGCGAAATGTCCGGGACGGCATTCGTCGATCGGACCTTTTGATATCCGTCAGGGTTCGAACAGCAACAGGAAAGGAGAGATATCATGCCAGCCGGCAAAGACAGGGAGGAGATGAGACAGTTAGATCCCGATGTGTTGCGATCCATAATTCGCGAGCGCACGCACCATACGGTGGAAGTAGTCCTCTACCCCGCCATATGTGGAGGGGGTGAGCTGAGCTCGGGTGTGGGGCAGCAGGTCCGCGATCTCCTGGAGGTATGGCGGGAGCGGGGTTTGCCCGAGGACCTGCCGGACATCCAGTGGAGCAAGGATCTGCTGCAGGCAGCGGAGGCCGTACAGGAGGGCAGGGAACCAGATCTGGAACTGATCGGTCCCTGTCCCTACGATGAAGAGGAGATGGGCGTCGTCGACGACCTGATCTTTTCCCGTCGCTCCATCCGGAAGTTCACGGATGAAGATGTGGGCGAGGATATCATCGATAGTCTGCTGGAGGCTGCTCTGTGGGCTCCTCACGCCTGCAATCTGCAGTCGTTGAGATTTCTGGTGCTGCGCACAGAAGAGGAGCTGTCGTTGATCAACTTCGATGTATCCGGCTACCGGGCTCTCATCATAGCCGGGCAGGATTCGCGGATCTACGAGGCCAATCCACACGTGCCGGAGCACAATCGACTGCTCGACTGTGGTGCGGCAGTGCAGAATATTGTGCTGATGGCCCACGCCCTCGGATTGGGCGCGTGCTGGGGAACCTTCCGGGAGAAACAGACCAGGAAGGTTCGGGAGCACTTCGACGTTGCAGAGTATATCGATCTGGTGACCTGTGTCGCGTTGGGATGGCCCGATGAGAAGGTGGTTCCCCCGGCCCGGATGGATACCGATGAGGTACTGCTCAATCCCCTGGATGATGCCGATTGAGCTCTGCCTGGGGCGCATTTCTCTGGGGGATTGCGCCCCATTTGTGGTTCGGTAGAAGTGATCGCAGGTGAAGACGCTGGTTGTGGGCACAGGAGGGATCCTAGCAACGCGCAGGGATCCGGGGGCCGCATTTTACACCGAGGAGATTTGTGCCCGGTTACCTGCCCCGTTTGTCACTGGGCTGCAGTGCGTGGACTACGGCAATGCCCTGGGTATGCAGATTGCCCCCGACGACATCCTGCCACTGCTGGACTGCTGCGGGACAGAACCGCTGACGTTGTGATTCACCGGGCGCCAGAGGTGATCAGGGAGCACTCGCGCAGCTCACTGCCGGGCTGCAGCTGATGACGGCTCTGCGTAAGTACACAAAGGTAAAGGATGTACAGAGCGCTTGTGAAAGGGGAGGTCAATATGGCTGCTGATCTGCGAGAAGCAGTGCAGGAGAATTTGGATCGCAACTTCTTGATTGAAACAATGCGCGAGTTGATCAGGGTTCCCACAGAAGTCCCGCTCGGCCCGGATACTCTCATCGAACCGGACGATCCGAAACTGGTGCATTACGTGCAGAACGTGCTGCGCCCCATACTGGAGGATGCGGGAATTTACGAAATACTGGAGATGCCCCTGAATCAGCTGGCCGTGAAGATGGGTTCGGGGGAGAAGGACGACGCGCTGTTGATTCAGGCCTATACCCCCACGCAGCATCAGAATCTGATGCAAGACCCCTTCGTTCCCAGGATTGCGCACGCTCCAGAGCACGGATTCGATGAGCCGTGCATCTTCGGTCAGGGCATCAGTCAGAACAAGCTGCATCAGGCCGCCATGATCACCGTGCTGAAGGCGATTGTTGATTCGGGCGAAGATCTCCGCGGCACCCTGTACTTCGCGATCAACAATGAGGGCAGAAGCAGCCACGAGTGGTCCGAGGCGTTGATACCGCAGCTGGATC
>PUMM01000039.1 GCA_003551365.1 Clostridia bacterium | reverse complement strand
CGAATCCCTCACCGGTCGAGCCACGTCTCGTACAGGAAGAAGAGATTGTAGTTGTAAAGGTGATAGTCATGCACCCACGGCTGGGCGGCATTGAAGTTGGCCTCATTCCACATGAGGTATATGATCATGTTGTCGCGCATGATCTTTTGATACTCAGAGATGAGCTTCACCCGCTCGTCACGATCCATGGTCTCATCGTAGGTGTCCAGCAGATAATCGATGCGCTCGGAGGCCTCAGCCAGTTTGGGCTGGTCTTCAATCTGGAAGATGTTCCAGTGCCGCCCGGAACGGATGTTGGATGAGGCGGTGTAGTTGTCCCAGACACTGCCGTACAGGATCCAGTACGTGACGTCGTACTCACCGGCCCGGCAGGCATCGAGGTAGGCACCCCATTCCAGCGTGGTCATGTCACACTTGAATCCGGCTTCCTCCAGCTGCTCGTGCAGTACCTGACTCATCAGCACCCGCTCCTCGCGATCCGAGGTCAGAATGCGCAGCTTGAGGGGCTCGCCATCGCGATACCGAACGCCGTCGTCGCCCATTTCCCAGCCGGCGTCATCCAGATACTCTCCGGCCTTTTCCAAATCGAAATCAATGAGCGGTATATGATCCGGATATATGGGGGAAATCGGCGGCAGCCCCACATTGCTTTTTTCCGCCGCTCCCAGCAGGATCTCGTCGATTATGGTTTGCCGGTCAATGGCGTGAGCGATGGCCATCCGCACCGGGTACTCCGCAGTCGGCCCCTCCGCCAGGTTCATGGCCAGCATGGCGTTGCTGGGCGTCAGCCGCCGTTCAATGACCACACCGGCATCCTCCAACCGGGGAGCATCGGCAGGGGTAATGGCGTAGTTGTAGGCCATATCAATATCGCCTGCCTCCAGCTCCAGATGCTGCGTGCTATCCTCGGGGATAATGCGAACAGTAATTCCGTCCAGCAGGGGCTTGCCCCGCCAGTGGTCATCGAAGCGAACCATCCGCACCTCACTGTCGGCATCGTAGGAATCGAACTGGAAGGGGCCGGTCCCGACCGGATGGCGCGCGAACCCGTCATTTCCTTTTTCCTGCACCGCCGTCGGACTGACCATGTAAAGCGAAGAGAGAGATGAGAGCCAGAAGATGTCCGGCCGCAGCATGTGCATCTTCAGCGTATAGTCATCCACCACTTCCACGCTCTCCAGACGATCCACTATGTGCGGATACTCCGGAGAATTGAACTCCTCATCCAGATAGCGCTCCTCGAAGTTGAAGCGCACCGCCTCGGCATCAAAATGGGTTCCGTCGTGAAAGACCACATCCTCGCGCAGGTAGAAGGTGTAGGTCAGCCCATCCTCCTCGACCTCCCACTCGCGGGCGAGGGCCGGCCACAGTTCCTCCTCCCCGGTGTCGGGATCGGCACCCATTATGGTCAAACCATCGAACATGTACGCAATGCTCTGTCTGGTGCTCCAGTCCGCCTGCAGATGCGGGTCCAGAGCAACCGGATCACCGCTCACAGCAATCCTGAGAGTGCCCCCCTCTACGGGACCAACTTCCTCCTCCGGCTCCTCCTCCTCTTCCTCTTCTTCCTCCTCCGGCTCTAACGGCTCTTCCGGTTCGACCTCCACCTCGGGCTGCCTGCAGCCGGCCACTGAAAAGACCAGTGCCAGGACGAGCAGGAGACACAGCGGGATCAGACACCTGCGATACCTACCCATGACCCATCTCCTTTCCGATCAGAACCCGTCCGGGCGATGCAACCCACCCTGACAGAGCTGACCCCCCAATTATCTATTCCAATTCTCCGCCGAATTACGAAACTCCTCTATTTTGGGCATTATACCGACGATCTTACAATGTTTTAGCATAGAATCCGGCGATAGACTCACGTAACCCCCACATTGGACACGATATTCAATATTGCCCATTGCCGGGTCTGCCTCGCGCCGGTGCACGGATTGCCTGCATCCGGGCAATACCAACTGCCCCGGTATGCCTGGCAGGAATCAACCCGGGCAGAGAGAAGTATCAGCAACAGACCGGAGTGCCGCCTGGGGCTGCGGTCAACCCATACGAGGGAGGAATCAGACATGTCAGATGCGGGGCACTGCGACAACCCCGGACCGCGGGAAGCCCGGCCCGATGAGCGGGCCATGGTGAAGGCAGAAAATGCCACGGACAGTTTCACACTGCTGCGCAGGGAACAGCAGCGAAGGAGAGATCAGCTGCCGGAGGCAGCCGACTTCCATCGACTCCCACTGTCCTGGTACAAAGACGAGGTACGGGAGATAAAGAGAGAGGCACAGGCCAGAGGCATCGACGGAGGCATCTTCCTAACCAACCGATGGAACCTTATCTACGCCACCGGCCTGTTCCACTCCACCACCGAGCGCCCATTCGCCTGCTTCTTGCCGATGGACGAGGAGGATGCCTGCATATGGCTCCACCCGTACCTCGATGAGAGTCTGGTGTCGGGGTGGTGGTGCACCGACAACTACAGCTACTTCGATCACCATCACGCTCCTGGCGCACGACCCAACGAGGGCGAGACCTCCCCCGGCCCCACCGTCAACCTGTTCAAGTGGTGGGGAGAGGTCCTGCAGGAGCTGGGTTACGGTGACCGCACCATCGGTATCGACGCGGGTGGGCTGTGCGAGCTGGGCATCATGCCGGGTCAGGAGGACGCCAAGCATCTGGATATGTTCGCAGAAATCGACACTCCGGGCCCGTCCCGCCCGGGCGGTGGGCCATTCGGTCTGATGGCAGAGGCCATGCCGGATGCACAGTTCGTCGATATCTACGATATCATGATCCGCCGGCGCATGCTGAAGGACGACATGGAGAACGCGCTGACGCAGCGGGCCATGGACTACTGGTCAGAGATCCACGCCTTCGCCCGCAACTACCTGCTGGAACGCGGACCGGGAATCCTGGACTGGGAACTGGCCAACGCGGCTACCGAATGGGGAATGCACCGGATCATGCAGGACATCCCCAATAGCGGAAGACCGCACGATGCGGTGGGAATCGAGGTCCGGGTCGGATGTCGGTCGGGGCTGGTCACTGCCTATCCGCACCCCAACCAGATCCGTTGGTCCCGCATAGAGCGGGGCGATGCCATGCAGCTGGCCGGAGTGGTGCGGATCGGCGGCTACGGTGGCGAACAGTACCGCTCATTCCTCATCGGGCCGTGGTCCGACTACCGCGAGAGAGTGTGGGAAGTCCACACCGAGTCCTACTTCATCGAGGCGGAGGAATCCTGCGCCGGCAATACCGGTGCAAAGGTGGCCGAAGCCGTGCACAGGCATCAGGTAGAAAACGGCTGCGCTCACCTGATATATCACCGGCCGGGACACGGAGAGGGAATGGAGGGGCACCAGCCTCCCTATCATGCGCTGGGAGATCACACCGTTATGCACGAGGGAATGCACTTCTCCAACGAGCCGGGACTGTACGACCCGGAAAATGGTTTTGGTTTCAATCACGGAAACAACATCCTGGTGGCGAAAGAAACCGGCCTGCAGATGGGGACAGCACCGACGGACAAGCAGTGGTGTCTCCTCCAGCTGTAGAGCCGACCGAAACAGTTCACATAGCGGGTGGCGCCCCGGGCGTCGCCCGCCGCACCCTCAGTCAGACGAGGCAGTTCGCTCGAGCGAGTCAGAGCCTCCCCCACCGCTGCGCTCCCAGCGATCGCAACGCCCGCCCCAGCGGGCCACCACCTGGCCGCCGAGGGTGATATCGGCAATCTCGCAGTTGTTTGCACAGCCATCGCACTCGAAGCTGCCGGTGCGGTAGTCGTGCGTGGCAATCTCGAATCCGCGAAAACTGGTGGCGGAAAAGGACCCGCGCCGGGCCTCGTCCCGCGCCAACAGGGCCGCCCCCACCGCTCCCATGACGTCATGATGCTGCGGCACGTGTATGGGCAGGTCGAGGGTGAGCTCGAAGGCTCGCTTTATCCCGGCGTTGGCGGCAACCCCGCCCTGAAACAGCACGGGAGAGCGTATGTCCTTGCCCTTGCCGACATTGTTGAGGTAGTTGCGCACCAGTGCCTCACAGAGCCCGGCGACAATGTCGGGGAAACCGTGTCCCAACTGCTGTTTGTGCACCATATCTGACTCGGCAAACACCGAGCAGCGTCCGGCGATGCGCACGGGCGATTGGCTCTCCAGCGCGTAGTCACCAAATTCCTCTATGGGCACCCCCAGTCGGGAAGCCTGATGATCGAGGAAGGACCCCGTACCCGCCGCACAGACCGTGTTCATGGCGAAATCCACGACGACGCCGTCCTGCAGGATAATGAGCTTGGAGTCCTGACCGCCAATCTCGATTACGGTCCGGACGTCGCCCACCTGGGTCAGTGCGGCCACTGCGTGAGCGGTGATCTCATTTTTACCACGTCGGCCCCTATGATGGCTCCCGCCAGGGTTCGCCCGCTGCCCGTTGCACCCACTCCCCGCAGATCCAGTTCCTGCACGGACTCGCGAATGCTCTGCAGCCCGCGCTGAATGGCCCCAATGGGCCGTCCGCGCGTACGCAGGTAGGAGGTCTCAATCACCTCCCCGGCCTCATTCAGAGCGACCAGGTTGGTGCTGACCGAGCCCACATCAACTCCCAGATATGCGTGCATGCGCCTTCCCCTCATCCTTTCGACGGCGAGATCTCAGCAGGTCCACAAAGGCCTCCAGTCTCGTCTCAACTCCACCCCGGCCGGTCTGTTCGTCTATGAACAGGGTCATGACCGGTATATTCCACTCCCGGCTCAACGCCGGCACGATGCTCTTGGCCACGATCTCAGGTATGCAGGAAAAAGGAGCCAGCTGCACCACCCCGTCATAACCCCTGCGGGCGTACTCGATGATCTCCCCAATGCTGTTCTGCCCGTGTCCCCCCACGTTCTCCGACAGATATGGTCTGGCCACGTCTGCTATGGCCTCGTCGCCCCAGCGGAGAATATCGGTCCGGGCGAAATCGGTGAGAAAGAGACCTCTCTTCACGAAAACTCCCAGATCACCGAGCTTCTCCTCCAGATTAAAGTTGGCGAATGGCTCCAGCTGTACATATATTTCCCCCACCACCCCGACTTTTAACAGATCATCCGGCTCGCTGTCGTGCACCGGCACATTCTCGAGACGAGCCAGGCCCATGCGGCGGGCCTCCCGCACCTGGTCCACGGTCACCGCCCGGTCCACCAGGTCCAGCGACGACTCCAGGGCAGCAGTCACCGATCCGCGCCGGCGCTGCAGCGGCCGCAGACGATGCGACTTCATCTCCAGATCATCCAACACCAGCAGCTTCTCCCACGTCAGCCGGAGCGCCCGGTATAAGTCCGTCCACGATGCGCCCCCCTTGAACCGTCGGACCTTGCGGAGGAAGTCGGCGGGAGTGCGCAGCGGGGGCCAGAAGAACACCATTTCACAATCGTACCCAATATCGTTGAGTATGCGCTGGTGCAGCTCCCCGTAGTACCCGGCGCGGCAGGGCCCCTTTCCCCCGCCGCTCACCAGCAGCTCGGCCCCCCGCTCCAGCACCTCTATGTATGTTCCAAGCACGATCTTGAAGGGAATGCAGGCAAACTCCGGACTGTAGCGGGTACCGAGACTGAGAGTCCGCTGGGTGGGTGGATTCGGCTGCACGGGTTCGTACCCGAGGGATCGGCACAGAGATCGGAAGGCTATGGCCGATGTGCCCATGTGCGGATAGCTCGCCTTCAAGATACCTCATCCCCCTCCGTGCGCCACCGGAGCATGTCCACGAAGGCCTCTGCCCGCGTCTGCAGACCGAGCTGCCCGGTGTGTTCGTCCACCGTCACCGCAGTGAAGGGCACAGAACGCGCTCCGGCTTCCAGCTCCAGAAGTTTGCTAACCATCGCATCCGGACCGCAGCCAAAGGCGGTCACGTGCATCAAGCCGTCCACCCGACCGGTCCTCATCAAATGCATACCCGCCCACACTGAACGATTGCTGTAGTACCAGAACAGGTTCTCCGGAAAGACAGCAGCTTCCCGCCGCAGCTCCGCGGGGTCGACCATCTCGGGCGTCACCACCCGCACTCCCAGCTGGAACAACTGGGTGAGCAGACCACCGCTGGACAGCCGATCATACAGCACGTAGGGATAGCCGACCACCCCCACGGTCAGGTCAGCGTCGGCCGGCTGGGAAAAACCCAGTACCTGCAGGCCGTCGTCGCGCAGACGCCGCGCCTCATCCGCCATCGCCCGCCGCGCGCGATGCAGGGCCCGGATGGCCCGCAACCGCAGGCCGCCGCTCATGCTGATTCCCAGTTCGAGAAACGGACGCAATCGCTTCAATCCGTGTGGTCCCATCTCCAGCCGCGGGCTGAGTATCTCCGGCAGACCGCGGATAGAATGGCGCACCATGTCAGGGAGTCCGAGAAACTTGGGACATAACGTGTAGCGCATACTCGAACCGGCCAGACGGGGGATGAACAGGTAGTCCACCCGATCCCGCAGGGCTGCAACGTGACCGTGAAACATCTTGATGGGTATGCAGGCATCATTGACCGT
>PUMM01000085.1 GCA_003551365.1 Clostridia bacterium | reverse complement strand
CGAATAGCCGAGGATAGGAGGACTGGCCCGTCATCTCTTCTCTCGGGCGCGCTGACAGGCAGTTCGCCCGACCCCGGAGACGTTTCGACCCAATTATTGCTCGATACACCATCTCGGGGTCGATAACCGAGCAGCAGCAAATATGCCCGGAATTGCTGAGTGCCTGAAGCGCACTGCGTCTGCCTGAACCTGGTTGATGCAGGGGAAGATCCGGCCATGGTGGGTAGGTCGGCGTCTCAATGTGGGTGTATAGCTGGGCGATTGCTATGGGCAATGCGCGCCCATGGCAAACTGGAGTTGCATGATCGAACAAATGTTTGATACTCTGCAACTGACAGGAGGTGGAGAAATATGCGGCTTCCGACTCCAGGGGCTTCAGCTGATGGGCGGCGAGAGCACGTCGCCATGCACATTATGCATCTGGATATGGATGCCTTCTATGCATCGGTGGAGCAGCGGGACGATCCTTCCCTGCAGGGTAAGGCGGTGATAGTCGGAGGATCCCCTGAGTCCAGAGGAGTCGTGTCCGCCTGTTCCTATGAGGCCCGGAAATTTGGCATCCATTCGGCTATGCCGTCGTATCGTGCCCGTCAATTGTGTCCGGAGGCAATTTTCCTGCCCACCGATTTCTCCCGGTATCGAGAGGTGAGCCGCCGTATCCGGCGAATACTGCGTTCTGCCGGTGGACTGGTGCAGCCGGTGGGACTGGACGAGGCCTACGTACAGATGCCAGCTGATTGCGAGGATCCAGTTGCGCTCGCCACCGTCCTGCAGGACCGCATCCAGCGGCATACCCGCCTTTCTTGTTCCGTTGGGGTATCCTTCAACAAGCCCCTGGCCAAGATGGCTTCGGAATGGGACAAGCCCGGGGGGTTCACAGTTTTTGATCTGGAAATGGTGCGGCGGGTTTTGCCTGACATGCCGTTGAGAGATCTGCCGGGTGTTGGCCCCCAGACGGCGCAGCAGTTGGCGCGCAACGGGATCACCCGATGTCGGGATTATTGTCGGGCACCACTTGACCAGCTGGTGCGCATCCTGGGGAAGTCCCGGGCGTGGGATGTTGCCCTACTCTGTCGTGGTCTGTATCGGGATACAGTGAGTGACGGCGAGCGCCCCAAGTCCATGAGCCAGGAGCGGACCTTTCATCAGGATGTGGAGGATCCGCGAGATTTACAGGAGCACATTTCTCTGATGATGGGCGAACTGTGTGAGCGAATACGGCAGCGGGAACTGGCCGCCAGCACCCTGACTCTGAAGGTGAGGTTAAGTGATTTCCGTGATGTCTCTCGTTCGACCACCCTCAGCTCGCCCACCGTCGATGAAGAGGTATTGCGGAATGAGGCCTTCGGATTGCTGGCCAGTCTTTTTGGACAGGTGCGGGGAGTTCGATTGATGGGCCTAACTCTTTCCAATTTCTCGTATCCTGACGTGCCCGAACAGCTCAGCCTCTTTTCTCAGCACTGATAGCAGATCCCCCGCAGTCCGCCCCCTTGAGCTCCTTCACATTGTGTGGGCCAATCACTTCTGCGCCGGAATCGAATCCTGGCCAGCATAGATAGGTTCTCGTGTTTGGAACATAACTGCAGTGTTCCATTGTGAGGAATGTCGGTTACGCTTTGTTTACATAGGTGGTTTGCGCGAAGGAACGAGGAGTTCTGCGTTGAATCTTCTATATTAGTCAGAATACTCGTGCAGGGGGCTGAAATCTGTCGCAATGTCCTGTCCCCCGCGCCTGGGAGGCCCCGCTGTGACGGCCAGAAGATTCTTCACAGGAACTCGTTGTACAAGCTTATGGTTGGCGCTCATTGCCAGTGTCATTACCCTAATTCTTCTGTGGCCCCTTCCCCGGGTCATACTCGCCGAACCGGTGGAGGATCTCGCCCTCAAGATTGACGGGCAGCTGGTGGCGTCTGAGCCTCCGCCGCGCATCATGGAAGATCGCATTCTGGTGCCCGTGCGAGTTGTGTCGGAGAATCTTGGTTGGGACGTTAATTGGCTTGCGGAGACGCGGCAGGTTCTTATCGTGCGCTCCTCCGATGATTTCTCAGTCATTCTCACCATCGATGATAGGGAAGCGCTGATCGATGGTGATAGGCACGTTATGGACGTGGCCCCCACAATCGATTCTGAGCACGATCGTGCCATGGTTCCGATCAGATTTGTTGCCGAGGCCCTGGGGAGCGAGGTTGATTGGAACCATGAAACCCGGACCGCGTTAGTGGATTCGATTGGGTCAGGGGAGGAAGAGAAGGAAGAGGATGACCCCATCGACGAACAGCCCGATGAGCCGAGAGATCCGTCCGGGCTGGGCCTGATCAAGGGGGTATCCTTTGCCGAAAACGATACACAATATGGGCTGCGCCTGGAGATTGATGGCAGGTACGATGTTGAAATACTTCGTGAGGAGGAGGAACGGGTCACGTTCCTTCTGCAGGGAGTTGAGTTTGCGGATGATGTGCTCCGGCCTTACCGATTTGATGAGGGTGAACCGGTCAGCCGTCTGCAGTTTCGCCCCTCGGCCGACGAAGATGACTATTTTGTCACCGTTGACTTTCGGGAAGAATGCACGTTTGACCTGCAGGAACGTGACGACGGTCTTTACATGCAGTTTGCCCGGGTCAACTCAATTGAGGTTACTGATGCGGGCGTGGTCGTTGCCAAGACCAATATTGAGCTGATACCTCGCATGTTTACTCTGCAGGATCCATCCCGGGTAGTTATCGATTTTGTGGGCGCTGCCGGAAGCGAACATGTGCGTGATACGACTGTGGACAGCAGCGTACTGAGGGGCTATCGCATAGGTCGCCATCACCTGGCGGATGGCGATTCATTTGACGGACTGCGCCTAGTGCTGGATCTACATGAGGATCTCAGTCCGGTCATGGAGCAGCGCGAGTCAGATGGGGAATATGTTACAGAAGTGTCCCTGGAGAGATCCTCGGTGGCCGGAAAAGTAATCGTGGTGGACGCCGGTCATGGAGGTAGTGATCCGGGTGCCATAGGTCCTTCCGGAGTACGTGAATCAGATGTGGTACTGGACATTTCACGGAAGATTGAGGCAACCCTCGGGGCTGCCGGGGCAGAAGTCATAATGACGCGTACCGCAGATCGCACGGTCGACATCTATGACCGTCCGGCGATGGCGAACGGGCGCGGCGCCGACGTGTTCATTTCCGTTCACGCCAACGCAGATCCCAACGGCCGGGCTGAGGGGACCGAGACCTACTACCATCGCAGTAACAACCCGGCGAGCGAGATGCTGGCACGCGCCATTCATTCTCAGACCGTGGGGAACCTCGCCCGTCCCGACCGCGGGGTGCGAACCGCTGATTTCGCGGTTTTACGAGAGGCAGAGATGCCGGCTGCCTTGCTGGAGACGCTGTACCTGAGCTCAGCTGAAGAGGAGCGCCTACTGCTGGATCAGGCAGTGCAGCAGAAGGTCGCTGATGCAGTCCTTGCCGGACTGGAGCAGTTCTTCGCGGGCCAGTAGTCTGTCCGTCCTGGGGCACCTGTCCCAGAACTCCACTTTCGTTATAATGGGAGTTGGCATGGGGTGTTTCACGGGGTTCGTTTGCGTGAAAACACCCAATTTTCTTGCGAAGGGAAGGGGAATTTGGTGTCTGACTGGGAATTTGTGCGCTCGGACGGCAGATCTTCAATGGAAGTCCGGGAGATGGGGATTGAGCGCGACTACATAAAGTACCCGGAGGGCTCGGTTCTCGCGTGGGCCGGCGATACAAAGGTGATTGTGAACGTTTCGGTGCAGAATGGTGTTCCGCACTGGCGCCGCGGAAGTGGTTCTGGCTGGATAACGGCCGAATACAGTATGCTGCCCAGAGCTACTCAGGACAGAAACATTCGGGAGGTGAATCTCAACAAGCCTTCGGGCCGGAGCCAGGAGGTACAACGGCTCATTGGCCGTAGCTTGCGTTCGGTTGTGGAGTTGGACCAGCTCGGCGAGAATACACTCTGGGTCGACTGCGACGTCATTCAGGCGGATGGGGGCACCAGAACAGTATCAATCACTGGAAGCTTTGTGGCGCTTGTCGATGCCCTGTACGGCATGATGAAGGCAGGTACGACTACCCATATTCCCCTGAACAACTCTGTTGCGGCGGTCAGCTGTGGATTGGTCGATGGTATTCCGCTCCTGGACCTCGACTACTCGGAGGATTCACGGGCGCAGGTTGATCTCAACGTGGTGGGTACGGGAGATGGAAGACTGGTTGAGGTGCAAGGTGCCGCGGAAGGCAGCCCGTTTACCCGTGAGGAGATGGATCAGATGATGGACATGGCGTCGTCCGGACTGGAGGCCCTTACTGAGGTGCAGAGGGACTGTCTGGATAATCTGTGGGATGAAGTCAAGGTAGGAATTGCGCGCCTCGATGAGTGACCGGAGGGATGCATGTGTCAGCTAGAGAGCTGGTCGTGGCCACGCGTAACGAGCACAAGGTTTCCGAAATTCGCGATATACTACAGGATTATTCGATCAGCGTGAGTCATCTCGGTGACTATTCCCGGGTGCCGCCTGCTCTCGAGACGGGGCGGACCTTCCCCGCCAATGCTCTGGAGAAAGCACTGCATGCCTGTCGCTATTTGCAGCGACCCTGTTGTGCGGATGATTCGGGTATTGGGGTGTCGGTGCTTAGGGGTGCACCGGGCGTACGATCAGCGCGATATGCCGGCGAAGATGCCACGGATGAGGATAACAACGCGCTCCTGCTAAAACGTATGCAGGGAGTCGACAGGCGGACCGCCTACTTCAGCTGTGCGATTGCCCTGGTGGTCCCTGAGATACATATGGAGATGGAGCGATGGAGTCGCTGTCGTTCGCGCGAATGGTTCCATCTGGAGAGCGAAGGCGTGTGGGGCTGGATGGCCGAGGCATCAGTGTACGGGACGTTGCTCAATGCACCGGTGGGATCGGGAGGCTTTGGATACGATCCGCTGTTTTACTACGAGCCGACCGGCTGTACCTTTGCACAGATGACAATGCAACAGAAGAATGCGGTCAGTCACCGGGGCCGTGCTCTGCGTATGCTCGCGCGCGCTCTGGGTTAGACGGAGCTGCCCGCGTCGGACCTTCATACGGCTGAAGCACTGTGCCCGCATGCGGAAGATCATCTGGTGTACACTGATCTGAGACTGGCCCATGCGCCATATCACTGAAGTCTGCAGTTGGCTCGTCTAGTACAGTGGATAAGGAATTGGACTCTATATGAATGCCAGTCTTAAACATGTAGTGCTGTTCTGTGCAGTAACGGGATTGTACTGGTTTTCCCTGTACGCCTACGTTCCCATTCTGCCGGGTTATGCGGAATCCCTGGGAGCCTCTCACTGGATGGTCGGCATTATCCTGGGATCATATGGGTTTACCCAGATGCTCTTGAGGATTCCCCTGGGCATATATTCAGATTCACTCAACCGGCGAAAGGTATTCGTCATTTTCGGGGTGGTTACCGCTTGTATCGGGGCGGTGGGGATGTACCTGTTTCCGACGCCCATCATGTTACTGGTGTTTCGCGCCCTGACAGGTGTGGCCGCATCTACGTGGGTGACCTACACTGTTTTGTTTTCTAGTTATTTCCGCGAGTCGGATGCCCCAAAGGCCATTGGCTACATTGGCTCGTTCAATGCTCTCGGACAGATGGCAGCCATGATTCTGGGCGGCTTTGCAGCTCAGACCGTCGGGAGGTCTGCTCCGTTTGTGGTGGCAGCCGCTGGTGGAATGTTAGGGATTGTGCTTTCGTTCATGATTCGTGAGCGTCGGGTGACGCGCCCGCGCACACGAGCTTCTGAGCTTGTGGCAGTGGGAAGACAGCCGCGTCTTCTATTCGTGTCGGCATTGGCCATTCTCATTCAGCTTATAACTTTTGCCACTGCGTATGGATTTACTCCCATCGCGGCGGAGCGGATTGGTGCCGGAGATTTTGAGCTTGGCCTTCTTACCACTCTGTCCACTGCGCCCGTTATTTTTGCCTCGGCTCTCAGTGGAGCTGTCTTCGCCGAGAGATTTGGCGAACGACGGACACTGATAGCGGGGTTTATGCTGTTGGGTCTCGCCTCTGCAGCAATCCCATTTGTCAGGGTCATGGTGCTCATGTACGCTACGCAGTTCATTGCTGGCTTTGCCCGTGGGGTGGTCTTTCCATTGTTGATGGGGGTAAGCATAAAATCGATGAAAGACCGAGAGAGGGCAACTGCCATGGGCTTTTTCCAGGCAATTTATGGCATTGGGATGTCCGTAGGTCCGGTGTTTGTGGGAGTAGTGAGTGATGCGCTGAGCTTGGCCTGGGGATTCTGGCTGGTCGGCATATGTGGCATAGTGGGTGCTCTCGTGGTTCATCTTCTCTCCAGGGGACAACTCACGGAGGCCAGAGGGGCATGAGGCGATTTCCTGGTGGCCGCATGCACGCCATATGGAGATCGGCATAATCAGCGACGGCAGGATGGACTGCTGGAACACCTGCTTTTGATCTGCGCCGGCATCCTCCGTTGACACTGTCCAGACCATACATTATACTAGGAAGTCGCAAAGATGATGGAATCGGAGCGTAGCGCAGCTTGGCTAGCGCGCCTGCTTTGGGAGCAGGAGGTCGCGAGTTCAAATCTCGCCGCTCCGACCATTTTTCCAGGTGATAATAATGAGGGCTGG
>PUMM01000019.1 GCA_003551365.1 Clostridia bacterium | reverse complement strand
CACGGCCGCGGCACCCATCACCCCGGGATCTGCACCGAACAGCTGTACCACCACGTCCTCATCAGTCTCGGCGATTCCCCTGAGCATCCCCCAGGTATTGGGGTTGTCCCGGATGATTCCCTGCGAAGACACCATTTCTGTAAACAATACGTCCGCACCGAAGGACCGGCACAGGTAACGATACGGAAAATCGGTGATACCGGCCATGGGTGCCAATACAGTAGGTTGAGGTTTTTCCTCAGTGCGGCCGTATAGAGCAGTCACCTTCATTCAATTCTCCCCCGCACAGGTCGCTTACTCCTCAAACACCCTAGCAGCAAATGTGAAGTGAGGCAAGTAAGAGGCCGGCCGGGGCGCAGGCGGGAGAAATCCCGACGTCAGGACCCCGGCTTTACTCCCGCTCGCGCAGTACCTGTTCCCGCAGCGTATCCCCCCGCAGGCCCACTCTCAGGGCCTCGAGTGCCAACACTTCTGACGGAGCAACATTACCCAGGTTGACATTTGGACCAAACCGGAGCACGAACTCTTTCTGCTGTTTCGGTCTCGGTGCTTCCCATATTACCGACTTCATCCACCCGTCCACAATGCCGGTTATGGCCCTCAGGTCAGGAATTCGCACCCGGCCTGACGCGTCGAAAATGGTGACACCCTGTCCGGATTCTCTCGCCTCGAGTATCACATAGTCGGCCCCACACGCCAGATCGCGGACCATCTGGTGCCCGAGCTCCTCCGCCGGGACGCCATCGGACGGATGCTTCTTGCCCACCTCACTTATCACGAGGAAGTCTCTTCTCTTCGCGCTACGTATGGCCCGGACCCGGACGTCCTGGTCCAGATCGATACATCCATCGGAAATTTCGATGGCATCAAAACCCATCTGCTGCGCGTAGTCGAGGTATTCGGAGAGCCTCTCTTGTGCAATGGCTACCTCCGCGAAGGTACCCCCGGGAGAGACGCTGATCCCAGCATCGCGCAGCAGTTCCAGCTTCAACCTCAACGTATCTTCACTATAGAGCGCCGATGTCCCGAATGAAAGCTTCACAATATCGGCGTAGCTGGCAGTCATCTGGACGAACTCCCGTGTCGCCGATATCCCCATGCCCTTGTCGATCACCATGGTAAGCCCCCGGTCTCGGGGCTTCTGTCGTCGTCCGCCGAGCGGTTCTCGAACAACGCCGCTCCAGGCCCGTTGTCCATTTTCCCGCATATCCATTATCGCCGATCCCCCCTGTCAGAAAATCCGCACGAATGTGCGATCCCCTAACAACATATGTCGCGGCAGGAGATGACGGCATGAATGCGCCGGCATCCGGCGGAGAAAATAGAAGCGGACGGGGAGACGACACATGACAGACACGCAGGATGCGGATGTGGGGAGACGCAGGACCCTGTGGGTTCTCTGCGCGGTGCCTTTCATCATGGTACTTGGCAACTCCATGCTCATACCGGTGCTGCCGCAGATACGCGGGACCCTGAACATATCGCTATTCGAGGCAGGACTTCTTATCACAGCATTCTCCGGGCCGGCGGCGGTGGTTATTCTTTTCGCCGGCTATCTGGCGGACCGCTATGGGCGCAAGGCAGTCCTGGTCCCGGCCCTTTTAGTGTACGGCGTCGGAGGGATTCTGGCTGGCGCGGCCGCGGTCCTGCTGCCTGTACCCTACGCATATATTCTCGCCGCCCGGGCCATCCAGGGAGCGGGAGCAGGCGGCACCTACCAGATTGCAATGGTATGGGTCTCTGATCGGTTTGGGGGCGGGGAACGATCACAGGCTCTGGGACTGCTTGAGGCCTGGAACGGGATGGGAAAGGTGGTCAGTCCCACAGCAGGGGCCGCTGCGGCGCTTTTGGCCTGGTTCGCCCCGTTCTTCGTATATGGAGCACTGGCCCTTCCTATAGCTCTGACCGTGCTGTTCGGGGCTCGCGAGGCGCAGGGGATAGAACATGATGCCGGTTCCTACTGGTCCCGGCTGCGGGCGGCCGTTCTGGGCGGGGGCCGTTCCTTTGCCCTGTCGCTGCTTGCGGGTTTTACAGTCCTCTTTCTGCTGTTTGGTGTTCTGAGCTATGCCTCCGACGTCATGGAATCGCAATACCATGTCGGGGGATTCCAGCGCGGACTGCTCATATCTCTGCCTGTGGCTGCAATGGCCGCCACCTCGTACGGGTCGGGAAGGCTTCTGCAGAGGCAGATGGCCGGCCTTCTCAGACCGGCCGTAGCCGGCGGCTGTCTGCTCTTCGGTGCAGCCCTGGTCGCTGCGACCGCGGTCCGGTCACCCGTTCTTTCCCTCGGCGCCCTGACCTGCATGGGAATAGGAACCGGCCTCACCCTTCCCGCTCTCAACACCCTGATCACCAGTTCCGCACCCCCAGACACACGCGGTCTGACCACCGCCTTTTACGGCATGGTGCGATTCGTAGGGGTAGCTGTGGGACCGCCTGCTATCGGCCTAATCGCGCCGCTCGGCCGCCAGGCTGCGCTGGGTTCAGCTGCTGCACTCGCACTTGCAGTCGGCGGGTTGTGCGCCTGGGCCCTGCGGCCCCGGCAGATGATGCCGGAACACCCTCCGGACACTACTGATACCGGTCAGCAAGCCACAGAAGCACGGCGGCCAGACCGGCTCCTGTGAGTGGTCCCACAGGGATCCCCCCAAAGAGCAGCACACCGATGAGGGTCCCGATAAGAAGACCCAAAATAACGTCTGGGCGGGTCTCCAGCAGGCTCAGCCCACCACCCTGCAGGCGGGTGGCGAGGATCCCTCCAATAACCGCGAACAGTGCGGTCCGGTCTGTGAGCAGCCGACCGACCTCTGCCAGATCGGGCGAGCCCCGTGCGGCGGGAGCCAGGATAGCCACCAGGAGAAGTACCAGGCCCCAGTCGAGTGCCCGTTCGGACAGAAGATCGAAAGCCACACCCAGATCAAGCATGTCAAGAAGCAGCAGGAGCCCGGCCGCGGCCGCCACCAGCCGATTCCCCGCGGCCAGGCTGAGAACGAGAAGTAGGATGAGAAAAGCATTGTCTGTCAGCACCCCGCTCCCTCCGTTAGCATGTATACGGTACAGGGTGCCTGGTGCAGTACAGGAATGCGCCGGTGCACAAAAACATAGAGGTTAGACAGTAATATCTTGCGGGGGGAGAGTCAGGGGGGCGAGGGACAATGTTCAACCGGACCGTAGGAACCATGGCCGGCCTGCGGCTGTTGTCCTCCCTGCTGGAGGCAGCCGCGGCCGTGGCCATATTTCACCTCAATGACATACGCTCCGCCCTCAGGATCAACGCTGTCCTGGGTCTGGTGGGTCCGACCATTCTTATACTGGTCACCGCCATCGGCCTCTATTCTGCGGCGGACCAGCTCAGTCTGGGCCGAATTCTCCTTATCCTGGCCGGTATCACCCTGATCCTCCTGGGTACCCGCTGAGTCCATTCAACGGGTGAAGTGCGTGCCCGCCTTGCCGTCCAGCGCCGTGCGTGCATGATCCAGTGAGGTAACCACGGCTTGGCCGCCGTGCCGCACGAAGCGGAGGCACGCCCCCACCTTTGGCCCCATACTGCCGGCGCCAAACTGTCCCTGGCGCTCATAGGCCTCCGCCTCCTCGAGCCTGACCTCATCGAGGGGCTCCTCATCCGGTTCTCCGTAGTTCAGCATCACCTGAGGCACATCCGTAAGTATCAGCAATTTGTCGGCGTCTATCTCCCTGGCCAGCCGCTCAGATGCGAAGTCCTTGTCAATCACTGCCTCTACGCCCCGCAGGCCTTCATCATCACGCACCACGGGAACGCCGCCACCGCCGACGCATATCACCACCACATCATTAGCTATGAGCGAACGAATGGCATCCGACTCGACAATCTGCAGGGGATCGGGCGACGGGACCACCCGTCGCCAGCCGCGACCGGCATCATCCACCCAGGTCTCATCCGTCTCGCGCATTCTTGCCCGGGCCTCCTCTTCACTATAGAAGGGCCCGATGGGCTTGCTCGGGCGCCCGAACGCGGGGTCTTCTGCATCCACCCGGGCCTGTGTCACCACCGTGCTCACACATCGTTCCGCGCCCCTGCTGTGCAGGGCTGCGGACAGGCGCTGCTGAATCATGTAGCCGAGCATCCCCTGGCTCATGGAGCCGCACACATCAAGCGGCATCGCAGGGACCTGATCCCGCCCGGCATCATTTTGAATCACTATGGCTACCACCTGCGGTCCATTGCCGTGGGTGACTACCACCCGATTGCCCCGGACAGTAACGTCGGCAATCTGCTCTGCCGTGCGATCTATGCTCTCAAGCTGCTCACCGTACAATCCCTGCTGGCCCGGCCGCAGTATGGCGTTACCGCCCAGGGCAATGACCACTGTCTGCATCTTCACAACCTCCCGTCTTCCCCGGCTAACCCAATCGCTCGCGCAGCACATCCTCCAGGGTCGGGGCCCCGATCTCCTGCAGCTCGTAACGGACCCGCACGGAAGGTGCCTCAATGTCAATCAGGCGCGTGAGATCGATCGGCGTCGCGGTTACTACCAGCTCTGCTTCCGAACGGTTGATAGTAGTCTCCAGATCTCGCACCTGTCGCTCGCTGTAGCCCATGGCCGGGACCAGGTTCCCGATTCCCGGATACTGTTCAAAAGTCTCGGCTATGGTGGCCACCACAAACGGACGTGGATCGATGAGCTCGGCGGCACCGTACTTACGGGCAACCACCACACCTGCCCCGAAGCTCATCCCCCCGTGTGTCAGGGTCGGGCCGTCCTCGACTACCAGGACGCGCTTGCCGCGGATTTGATTCGGGTCCTTGACAAACAGCGGGGACGCTGCCTCGATCACATCCGCGTCGGGATTGACATCCCGAATGCTCGCCCGTACCTGATCAACTCCTTCCGGGGTTGCTGTGTCGACCTTGTTGATCAAGGCCACATCCGCCCGGCGCAGGTTGGCCTCGCCCGGATGATACCTCATCTCGTGTCCGGCTCGATGCGGGTCTACCAGGACAATGTGCACATCGGGACGGTAAAATGGCATGTCGTTGTTGCCTCCGTCCCACAGAACAACATCGGCCTCCTTTTCCGCCTCGCGCAGGATGGCCTCATAGTCGACTCCCGCGTACACAACAATTCCCCGGTCTATATGCGGCTCGTACTCCTCGCGCTCTTCAATCGTGCAATCGTGTCTCTGCAGATCATCGTACTCGGCGAAGCGCTGCACCGCTTGCCGTGCAAGATCCCCATACGGCATGGGGTGGCGAACCACCACCACACTCTTGCCCATTCCCTGCAGTACCTCGGCGACCCGGCGGGTGGTCTGGCTTTTGCCCACCCCGGTGCGGACTGCGTTGACCGCCACCACCGGCTTGGAGGAATCGACCAGCATCTGGTCTGTACCTATCAGGCGGAAATCCGCACCGGCAGCCACTACCCGGGAGGCCCGGTGCATGACATAATTGTGCGACACATCGCTGTAGGAAAATACTACCTCGTCAACGTCTTCCTGCCGGATGACGCTCTCGAGATCGTCCTCGCTGTGTATCGGAATCCCGTCCGGATACAGGTCACCGGCGAGCTCCGGTGGATATGCCCGGCCCTCGATATCGGGAATCTGCGTGGCCGTAAACCCCACCACCTGTACTGACTCATCATCACGAAACACAACATTGAAGTCGTGAAAGTCCCGACCCGCAGCTCCCATGATCAGCACGCGCTTCTTCACTTCGTATACCCCCTTCTATTACATAACCAGCGCCATAATCGCTTTCTGCATGTGCAGGCGATTTTCAGCCTGGTCAAAAACTACAGATGCGGGCGAATCAATGATTTCATCTGTAACCTCTTCGCCGCGGTGTGCGGGGAGACAGTGCATAAATACGGCCTCGCTGGCCACGTGCTCCCAGAGCTCATCATTCACCTGGAAGGGATCCATCACCCGCAGCCGATTTTCTCGTTCCTCCTCGGCGCCCATACTCGCCCACACATCCGCGTACACGATGTCGGCGCCGGTGACAGCTTCGACCGGATCGTTGACCGCACGCAGTTCTGATCCGGTGCGCAGGGCCTCCTCCTGAGCCATATCCATAATCTCCTTCTTTGGCTCATATCCCGCAGGAGAACCGACGCAGGCATCCATTCCCATCTTGGCTGCGGCAAACAGGAGCGAGTGCACCATGTTGTTGTCCCCGTCACCGACGAATGCGAATTTCAGCCCCGAGAAATCGCCCTTTTTCTCACGGATGGTGAGTAGATCAGAGGCCGCCTGGCAGGGGTGCAGCAGGTCGGTAAGACCGTTGATCACCGGAATAGTGGAGTTTTCCGCCAGATCCACGACATCCTCATGGTCGTAGGTACGGATCATGATCCCGTCCAGATAGCGAGATAGAACCATGGCTGTGTCTTCGATTGTCTCACCCCTGCGCAGCTGCAGCTCGTCGGCACTGAGAAACAGGCCAACTCCGCCCAGCTGCCAGATTCCGACCTCGAATGATATGCGCGTCCGGGTGGATGGCTTGGTGAAAATCATCCCGAGCGTCTTGCCTTCCAGCGGCCGGTCCACCATCCCGGCCTTCTGGCGCATCTTCATGGCGCTCGCCGTCTCCAGCAACTGCTCGATCTCCTCTCGCGAGAAATCCCGCAGAGAAACAAAATCGCGTCCCTTCAGTGTCACCGCCATGTCTTCACTCCTTTCGCAAGCTCACTTTCACGCT
>PUMM01000115.1 GCA_003551365.1 Clostridia bacterium | reverse complement strand
GCGTCCGCTGGCGGGTGGCTTTCGGGTCGCTCACATCTTCCGGCTGGTGCAAGAGTGCCGCGAACGGGTGGATGTGCCGCTCATGGTTATGAGCTACTACAATCCGCTCCTGCAGTTCGGACTGAGTGAGTTTTGCCAGGAGCTGTCCTGTGCCGGAGGGGATGGCCTGTTGGTGCCCGACCTGCCGCTCGAAGAGGAGGGCGAGCTGCGGGAGGCGGCCCGCGAATGCGGACTGCGCACCGCCGCCTTTGTCGCTCCGACCAGCACAGATGAGAGGGTTCGCCGACTCGAGCACGTGCGCGACGGATTCGTGTACTGTGTGAGCGTCACTGGTACCACTGGCACCAGCTCACCCGTCTCTGAGCGCGTGCGCAGTCTGGTGAGTCGGGTGCGCGAACACTCTCCCGTGCCGGTGGTGGTGGGGTTCGGAATTTCGCAGCCGGAGCACGTGGCCGCCGTCGGTGAATATGCTGATGGCGCCGTCATCGGCAGCCGCTTCGTGCGGGTGACTGCCGAGCTGGCAGCGGGTGAACGCTCCCGGGACGGAGCACTCGAGGAGCTGGAGCGGCTGGCGGGGCACCTCCACTCCGGGTTTGGCCTGTCTACGCGGGCTCGGGACTGCTGAGCCTCTTTTCACATTTCCCCTGGGGATGCCTGCCCCTTTTGGTGCCGCAGGGCGGGATCTGCTGCATTTTCCCGGATGAAGCGCTGCCAGCGGTGGGGAGAGCCGGTCGGTATCATCTCCTCAATGCGGCGGGCATCTGATTCATCCAGCAGATCGGGGATCCAGGTGGTTCGAAATAGATGGGGGAGGCCGCTGGATGCTATCATGTGGCAGCTCCTGCGCACCTCATCTACATTCACCTCGGCTCCCGTGAGACGGTCATATTTGTCTGGAGGTGCTTTCACGTCGGCGGCGACATAGTCCAGCAGCCCGGCCTGTATCAACGAGTGCAGGACTGCGGGGCGGGTTGCGTTGGTGTCCAATTTGACCCGGTATCCCATGCACCGGATTTCGGTGATGAAATCCGATAAGTCGGCACAGACGGTGGGTTCGCCGCCGCTGAGCACCACTCCACCCAGCTGTCTCCGTCTCTCCTTCAGGTGTGTGAGCACTTCCTGTGTGTCCGGCGCCCCCCGAGGGGGAGGACCTCCCCGGGGGCGCAGGTCGCCGTTGTGACAGTACGGACAGAGCAGATTGCATCCCTGCACAAATACGACCGCAGCCGGCATCCCGGGGAAGTCCGTCAGGGTGAAGGGCTGGTAGCCTCCGGTTATCATCCGCCCATCGCCTCATCTATCTGGAAATGGCGTCGCTGCCTCCACTCGGCCTGCTTGCCTTCATTCCACTGGCTGACCGGACGCAGGTATCCCACGACGCGCGAGTATACCTCCGCCTCTCGACTGCAGTGGGGGCACTGGTGATGCTCGCCGCTCATGTAGCCGCAGCTGGGACAGACCGAGAAGGTCGGCGTGATGGTGAGATAGGGCATGCGATACTCCGTAAAGGCTCCGCGCAGGAAGGTCTTTATCGCATCCGGATCTGGCCCCGCTTCGCCCAGGTAGATGTGCATGACCGTTCCTCCCGTGTAGCGGCACTGCAAATCGTCCTGCAGATCCATGGCGCAGTAGGCGTCCTCCGTGTGGTCGACGGGAAGCTGGGTCGAATTGGTGAACAGCGGCATATCCCGGTCGGATCCGGGAGCGAAGTGCATGTCCGGATAGCGTTCGGCATCCA
Source organism: Clostridia bacterium (assembly GCA_003551365.1). Lineage (GTDB taxonomy): Bacteria > Bacillota > Sulfobacillia > SLMV01 > SLMV01 > PWGR01. The sequence continues at coordinate 5,054 of PUMM01000115.1, read as the reverse complement.
GGCGGGCCAGCCGGTACGCGGCCGACTCTGCCGGGGTGGCCTCCAGGTTGTAGGGGTTTCCGGTTTCGTCGCGAAATCTGTCCAGTTCCTCCTGCATGTGATCCAGAACGCGTGCGGCAAAATCGCGTCCCTCGTCGCTGGATATGTCGGTTCCGAGCAGGTTGAGGCACGCTTCATTCATGCCCACCACTCCTATGGTGGAGAAGTGATTGGACCAGTAGGTGCCGGTCTGTTTGCGCACATCCCGGAGGTAGAACTGGGTGTATGGATACAGCCCGCCCTCCGTGAACGACTCCAGTGCCCGCCGCTTGGTCTCCAGGCTGGTCCGCGCCACCTCCATCACTCGCTCCAGGCTGGCGAGAAACTGCCACTCATCAGCGGCGACCCGGGCCAGTCGGGGCAGATTGATGGTGACCACTCCGATGGATCCGGTGAGAGGGTTGGCCGAGAAGAGCCCGCCACCGCGCCGCTTCAGGTCGCGGGTATCCAGCCGCAACCGGCAGCACATCGAGCGGACGTCATCCGGGGACATGTCTGAGCTGATGAAATTGCCGAAGTATGGGGTGCCGTAGCGGGCTGTCAGCTCCCACAGGTCCGAAAGGGAGGGTGCATCCCAGTCAAAATCGCGGGTGACGTTGTAGGTGGGAATGGGGAAGGTGAAACACCTGCCCTGTGCATCTCCCTCCAGGAGTACCTCGAGCAAACCGCGGTTGATCAGGTCCACTTCCCGCTGGTAGTCCCCATAGGTTGTCTCACCCATTTCCCCACCCACTATCACTGGTTCATCTGCCAGGATCTCCGGCACTGTAACATCGAGCGTTATGTTGGTGAAGGGGGCTTGGAAGCCGACCCGGGTCGGCACATTGAGGTTGAACACGAATTCCTGCAGGGCCTGCTTGACCCCCGCATACTCCAGCCCATCGGCGCGCACGAAGGGCGCCAGCAGGGTGTCGAAGTTGGCCAGGGCCTGGGCTCCAGCCGCCTCGCCCTGCAGAGTGTAGAAGAAGTTGACGATCTGACCCAGGGCGGAACGGAAGTGGCGGGCGGGTGCACTCTCCACCTTGCCGGGTGCGCCGCGGAATCCACTGCGCAGTAGATCCTGCAGATCCCAGCCCACACAGTACACGGACAGTATTCCCAGGTCGTGTAGATGTAGGTCACCGCGCCGATGTGCTTCGCGGACCTCGGGTGTGTATATGCGATTGAGCCAGTAAGTACGGGTGATGCGGCCGGAGACGTAGTTATTCAGTCCCTGCAGGGAGTAAGACATATTGCTGTTTTCCCTCACGTTCCAGTCGAGCCTGTCCAGGTACTGCTCCATCAGGTCGGCATCGGCCTTCTCCACCATGTGCCGCAGGCGGGCGTGTTGGTCCCGATACAGTATGTAAGCCTTGGCCGTTTCCTTGAAGGGGGAATTCAGGAGGACTGTCTCAACCACGTCCTGTATCTTCTCCACTGTCGGATCATCGTCCCACGTCATGTTCTGGAGGAGCTCTAGAACCTTCAGCGATAGATGTGATGCAGTGCGATCGGAAAATTCCCCGGTGGCCCGTCCGGCCCGCAGTATTGCCGAGGTAATCTTCTCCGCATCGAAGGGTACTCGGCGTCCATCCCTCTTGCGAACCGCCACAAAGGGGCGGGCCCCCGGTTCGGCATTTCTGGACTGTTCACTCATGATCTGCCTCCCTCACTCAGTTTGGGAGGGGACCGCAGAAGGGGCGGCGGATTGTGCCGCGTTCGGTCAGTTACGGGCAGGTATCGGAATGCAGCCTTCCCGCGAAGACGGCGATCCCCAGCTCCGCGCTGTGGGCGCGGGCCGTCGGCAGGTCTTCGGACTCACGGGCAAGGGATCTTCTGATCCCACCTAGTTACCATCGCTTCCCGGTCCATAGGAACCAGTGCTCAGTGATGGTTTTCGTTCCCGCTCACCGCTGCGGGGCAGTCCCGGATTCACACCGGGTTCCCTCTTAGCCTCCGGCTCAGATTATCCGGAGGACCGACGAACTAACCGTCAGCTTAGGTGAAAGGAGGGTGACTGTCAACTGATTTCCGGCGAATCACAGCAGGGCGGCGGGCGGGGTCGTGGATGAGAAGGAGCGATGTACGTGGGTGGAGAACTCAGAAGGAAAACTGGTCTGTCCTGAACCCCTCTTATGCCGGGTGGATTTCGGAGGCGGTTAACGCGCATGCAGCGTTATCACTGTATGTGAGACGCTCGGGGGATGGCAGAAAAAGATTCTATACGGAGGGATGCACATACATGGAACTCACCGGGGAAAGTAGACGAACACTAAAGGAGTATATTACATCGGTAATGGATCAGCACGCCATACCGGGATTGTCAGTGGCCCTTATGCGCGACGGAGAGGTTGCCTATGCTGAGGGATTTGGTTATCGAAACAGTGAGGATAGAATCGCTGCCGACCCCGATACCATATATGGTATCGGCTCGGTAACTAAATCGTTCACCGCCAAGGCAGTGATGATGCTGGCAGAATCGGAGCGTCTGTCAATCGGAGACCCGATCAGAACTTATCTGCCAGAGTTCCAGTACTCTGATGATGATACCAGCGATACCATTACGATACATCACCTTCTTACGCATACGAGCGGCCTGCCACCCACGCCGGCGCTCAAGCATGCCCTGCGGGAGAGTCTGGATGTCCAGGATGTTGAACAGCTGCGGCAGCAGGGCATCTGGGACGACGTGAAGCGGGGACCAGCGATGCGCAATGCGGAGGATCTGATGGATTTTCTGGCGGGGTATGAGGAGAGTCCACTCGGTCGCCCGGGACAGGTATTCAGTTATTCCAATGACGGTTATGCTCTGTTGGGTGCGATCATCGAGCGGGTCAGCGACAGGACATACGAAGAGTTCGTTCGCAGGGATCTGGCCGGTGAGGTGGGCATGAGGGAGGTTCACTTCACCCCGGACGACCTCGCCGATGCGGAGCATGTCACCCGGCTTTACGCCGGGGAGGACGATGAGGTGGTGCCTGCTGGCAACTGGCTGCACGCTCCGGCCATGGTGAGCGCGGGTTTCCTGAAAACGACGGTGCTGGATCTTCTCAAGTACGGCCAGGCCTATCTGCAGCCGGGTCTGCTGTCGCGTGGAGCGGTCAGCATGATGTCTTCGCCCTTCTTCCCCTCTGTGCGTGATACATACTACGGGTACGGACTATCGGTGCACCCCAACTATCATGGAACTACCGTGGTCGAGCACGGGGGAAGCATCAAGGGGGTGTCCGCTCATTTTGGCTTTGTGCCGCAGGAAAACCTGACGGCGGCAGTCCTGATCAATGTGCAGAACGCTCCAGCTCTCAAAGTATGGCGCGGGCTAATCAACGCTGCCCTGGATGTCCCGCTCGATGACCGATGGGGTGAGGAGCCGAAATACGAATGCTCCCCTGAGCACCTGACTCGGTTTGAGGGAGTATACAGTTCGGGTGAGGGTGCAACGGTCTGCGTGTCGGTCGAGGATGGAGAATTGGTGGCCGACATAAACGGCGAGCGCAAGATAATGCGGCCAAGTGGTGTGGATACTGCTGCAGTAATGCGGCGGGGTGAGGAGGCCGGAGTGAGGTTTCTGACCGGTCCGACCGGGCGAGTGGATGCTATGTTCTTTGGGCTGCGAGTGTTGCGCCGCGAAGGGGAATGAGCTGGTGCAGTGGCTGTTTGGGAGCAGGGCGGGAAGGGAGGGCTTTGTGATGAGGAATGTGCGGGTGCACGGAATCCCACCCTGCGAAGTAGCTGTTCTGCATGGTGGTCCCGGTGCCATCGGAGAGGTGGAGCCAGTGGCGCGGAAGCTGGCGCGGGACAGGGGTGTGCTGGAGCCGTACGGGACCGCCACTTCGTTGGACGGGCAGGTGGAAGAACTGCGGAATCAGCTGATGCGCTGTGGGCACCCGCCAATGACACTGATTGGACACTCATGGGGTGCTCACCTGGCCTGGATACTCGCCGGGCGACATCCCGGGCTGGTGCAGCGCCTGGTGCTGGTCAGCAGCGGAGCATTTCGGGCGGAGTACGCTGTGGGTTTGCTGCAGCGGCGCCGCTGGCGTCTATCTCGGGTCGAACGGTCTGAGCTGGATGATATTCTGTCCCGTCTGGAGGGTGATGAGGCATCGGATGCATGTCTGGCGCGATTGGGTGCGTTGATGCTGCGCGCTGATTCATACGACATTCGGGAGAGCGATGTGCACCCGCGCTGTGATCTGAGCGTGTATCGGGGTGTCTGGCCGGAAGCGGAGGAGCTGCGCCGCAACGGGCGCCTGCTCGAGCTGGGTGAGAGCATATCGCAGCCGGTGATTGCCGTGCATGGAGATTACGATCCATCCCCCGCAGAGGGAGTCAGAGAACCTCTTTCCGCCGTGCTGGCTGACTTTCAGTTCATACTCCTCAAGGACTGTGGGCACGTTCCCTGGTTGGAAAGGCGGGCCGCTGGGGAGTTCTACCGCGTTTTGCGCGAAATTCTCGCTTCGTGAGCGGCATTGCATTGTGCCCACTGGTGCTTCTGGTTGCATGCAGTGCGGCGGTCGGTATCTTTCGTGCGGGTATCGATTCCGGTTGGATTGCCATGCTGCGGCGCTTTGGTTGTCCGGATTGCTGTCCTGATGATGCTGTGTTCGGGGAGATATCAAATGCTGCACTGGCGGCAGTGACAGGTTGGCCTAATGGTTCATGAGACAGGAATCCGCGTGACTATTGGAAGACTGAGGCCTCTTGCGGGGTCGGTGGAGGAATGTGTTAGGGAGTCCCGAATCAGCCCCATGGAGGTGATGGCCGGATGGATGAAAAGACTGCCACCCGTATGTTCATCCTGACCTGTCTCCTGATAATCTCAATCATCATAAATGTTCACCTGGCGCATCAGATGTGGAGCGCAAGCCGCGAGATACTCGCCCATGAGGAGTGCAGCAATCTTGATCTGTTGGAGCCGCTGTTTGTGTTCGAGACCTTTGCATTTCAGCAGAACGTGACCGAGATAGCGGGAAGCTACGCTCAGCTGGCCGAAGAACATGACGAATTGGTAGCAGACAAGGAAGCTTTGCTAG
>PUMM01000028.1 GCA_003551365.1 Clostridia bacterium | reverse complement strand
GTGCGGCGGGGCGGGGCGGGTAAGTTCGGCCAGGAACACCCCGCTCGGTCAGTTCATGAGCACCCGGACCTGCCCCCGCTGTCACGGCCGGGGACGAATTATCTCAGATTACTGTCCCGAGTGCGTGGGGCGCGGCAACGTGCGCAGAAAACGTAAAGTCAAGGTGGAGGTACCCGCTGGAGTGGAGAGCGGGATGCGCCTTCGCCTGACCGGCGAAGGAGAGAGGGGAGAACCTTCTGCTCCGAGTGGAGATCTGTACGTCAGGGTCAGAGTTCGCTCGCATCCAGAGTTTACACGCAAGGGCGACGACGTACACTCCGAGCTGCAGGTGAGTATGGTGGAGGCATGTCTCGGGGCCCGCAAGGAGGCTGAGACGCTACATGGAACTGAGGACGTGAACATCAAACCCGGTACCCAGAGCGGAGCTACGCACCGCTTGCGCGACAAGGGAATCCCTCACCTTCGTGGTTACGGTTATGGCGACCATGTAGTGCATATCAAGGTCACAATTCCCCGCAAACTCTCGGATGAGGAGAAGGAGCTGCTGATGCAGTTTGCCGCCCTCCGGGATGAGGACAGCGATATTGCTGGGGATGAAGGCTTCTTCAATCGGGTGCGCAAGGCATTCAACAGGGGTGGCGATGACGGTGAGTGAGGAGTTATGGGAGATCTCCATTCGAATACCGTGCGAACTGCGTGATACGGCCATTGCGCATCTGCACACCGTCTCTCCGCAGGGTTTCGAGGAGCGCGAGCTCTCTGACCGGGAATCCGAGTTCCTCTTCTATCGGCGTGTGGAGGAGGGGACGGAAAAGGACTTTGTGGGCGAGTTTGCCGGCCTCATCTCTCTCCTGGGAGTGGCGCAGACCTCCATAAATATGCGTAAGGTTCGGGAGGAAGACTGGGTGAGCCGGGTGCGCGAATCGCTGGGGCCGGTTCAGGTCGGATCCGTGCAGGTTGTTCCCCCCTGGTACGAGGATCCCCCCGCTGACGGTGTGACACAGGTGGTGATTTCACCTGGGTTGGCTTTCGGAACGGGGCATCATGAGAGCACGCGCCTGGCACTGCGCGAGGTGTCTACCTGCATGGAGGAGCTTGAGCCCGCGATGATCCTGGACGTCGGATGTGGCAGTGGGGTCCTGGCGATCGCTGCTCTGCTGCTGGGTGCTGAAAAGGCCTACGGTTGTGACATAAGCGGCGATGCGGTGACTGCTGCGGAGGATAATGCTCGATGCAACGCAGTGCAGCAACGACTGCATCTTGAGTGCACAGATGTCAAGGATCTTCCGGTGTGGGGATGGCCGGAGAGTTTTCCGCTGGTGGCAGCCAATCTCACGAGCCAGGGATTCAACGACTGCGCCAATGCCCTGCGGCATGCTACGGATATCGGCGGACGTCTGATTCTATCCGGACTGTACGGGAGCGAGGCCCGGGATGCAGACAAGCTCTTCCCGACCGATTTCTGGACTCCCGTGCGCCGTGCGGCCGAGGGGTCCTGGCACGTTCTGGTGCTGGAGCGCGCCAGGTGAGCACCGGCCGTGCGGAGACAGGGGGGTATGAACGCATCGGCATTACTGCAGACGGCCGACCGACAGTCACCCTCCTCGTTCTGGGATGTAAGGTGAACCAATATGATGCAGAGGTTTTGCGCGCGCGGCTGGTCGATGAAGGATTCGCCGTGGTTGATTCTCGAGCCGAGCCCGATATTTTTATCATCGCCAGCTGTGCGGTGACCCGCGAGGCGGCGGCCAAGAGCCGTCGCGCGGTCCGCCGGGCCCGGCGCGAGAACCCGGACGCCATAGTGCTGCTGGTGGGATGCTACCCGCAGGCAGTCGTCGGCCGAGATGCCACCGCCGATCGGGACGAGCGCCGCCGCCTGGAGGAGCTTCCCACTGATCACATTTTGGGTGTTTCCGCCGGGGAGGATGTGGTGCGAATTGCCGGGGAACTGGTGGCGGGTGGTTCACCGTCAGATGCGGAAATTTCCGATCTGTGGCGCCGTTTTCCCAGTGGGGAAATATCCGGCCTAACCCAGCGAGCCGCACATGCTCGCGTGCCCGTCAAGGTACAGGATGGATGCGATGAGTTCTGTTCATACTGTATCATTCCCCACCTGCGCGGGCCGATGCGAGCGCGTCCCTCGGAGGAGGTTGCCCAGGAGATCCAGTGCCTTTTAGATCATGGGCATCGTGAGATTGTACTCACCGGAATCCACCTGGGTGCTTATGGCCGTTCCCGGGGCGCGGATGTGAGCCTGTCCGGTCTGCTTGAGCGACTGAGTCGCATCGAAGGACACTGGCGCCTGCGCCTGAGTTCCCTCGAGCCCATGGACATAGAGCGGGAGATATTCCGGGTAATGGCCCGAAGCTCGCGCATAGTCCATCATCTGCATCTCCCCCTGCAGAGCGGAAGCGATTCCGTCCTCCGATCGATGGGTCGCGGTTACAGCACGGACGAATTCATGCATCTGGTGCGACAGGCCCGGCGCTGGATGCCCGATGTCGGTATCAGTACCGATATCATGGTGGGATACCCGACAGAGACTGAGGCGAATCACCGGGAGAGCGTGCGGTTTGTGCGGGAAGTTGGTTTCTCCCGGATTCACGTCTTTCCTTATTCTCCCCGCCCGGGTACGCGCGCAGTCCGCCTGGAGTCTACGGTACCCGGCGACGTCCGCAGGAGAAGGCGAGATGAGATGCTGGAGGTGGCCGCCCGTTCTTCCGAGCAGTTTCATGCCGGGCTGGCGGGTAAGGTCGTCCAGGTGCTGGCTGAGCGGGTCGTGCGCTGCAATGGCGCGACTATGCCGTTCGATGTGGATGCGCAGGATGGTCCGGTTCTCTACGGGTACAGTGACAGTTATGCGCCGGTGTGGTTCTCCCATCCTGCTGGGCGGGACGCGGTCGGGGAACTTCTCCCCGTGTGGGTCGTCGATACCGAAAGGAGAGGCTGTTGGGGGTGCGCGCATGTGCTGGATGGCAGGTGAACGCGTAATACTTGCAATACATATCTGAATATGGGAGGTGGAGTTGGGTGGTTGAGGACAGCCTATCTATCGGATTGGTGTTCGGTGGTCCGTCGGAGGAACACGACGTCTCTCTCATGTCGGTCCGCTCAATATGGGATGCCCTGGATCGTCGCGGCAATACTGTCTGCGCTATTGGCGTGACGCGGGATGGGGCATGGTTTATGGCGGAAGACCCGGAAGAATGGATGACGGAAGGAATTCCCCCGGCGGAGGGGATCGATGACGAGCTCCGGGTGCGATTCAGCCCGGGTCCGCGGGGGGGAATTACCGTCGGTCCCGATCTTTGCCCACTGGACCTCGACGTGGTTTTCCCCGTGCTGCACGGACCCTTTGGTGAGGATGGCCGGGTGCAGGGGCTACTGGATCTGCTCGACATCCCCTATGTGGGCAGCGGGGTGGCGGCTTCGGGAGTTGCCATGGACAAGGAGATCATGAAGTCCATGTTCGTCTCCGCGGGACTGCCCATTATGGATTTTTGCGTCTGTCGGGCGGCCGATGTTTCGGCCGATCCCGGGAGGGCAGCGAGAGTTATCGAGAGAGAAGTGGGGTTTCCCTGCTTCGTGAAGCCGGCCAGTCTGGGTTCCAGTGTGGGTATTTCTCGCATAGAAAGATCTGCAGACTTGCCTGCCGGGTTGCGGGATGCCGCGCGGTTTGATTCCAAGATCATTGTGGAACGGGCAGCCGCCAACGTGCGTGAGTTGGAGTGCAGTGTGCTCGGCAACCATAATGTACGGGTGGCCGGGCCAGGCGAGATAGTCCCGGCGGGACCCTTCTATGACTACCACTCCAAGTATCACGATGATGCCACTGAACTGCTGGTCCCGGCCCCGGTTTCTTCTGAGGTGGGGCAGAAGGTGCGCGAAATGGCGGAAAGAGCGTTCCATTCTGTCTTTGCAACGGGTATGGCCAGAGTGGATTTCTTCTATCGGGAGTCCGCGGGTGAGGTCATCGTTAACGAGATAAATACCATACCAGGGTTCACCTCGCGCAGCATGTATCCGCTGCTGTGGGTGAACGAGGGAACGACCTTCTCCGGACTGCTTGATGAGTTGATTCAACTGGCCATGGCGGAACACGCTGAGCAGAAGTGTGAGAAAGGCAACTCCATCCCGCGGAGTAGGTGAAAAAGGAGGGATGGTGGGGTCTAATAGAGAATCCTGCCAAAGATCGTCCAATAAATTGCAGAAAGCTCGGAGGGCGGAGGCATGGAAAAGAGTGCGACAGTGAGATATATCCTGTGGGTGCTGGTAAGCCTGATCGTGTTCATGGGACTGCTGCCGGCGAATCCCGTGTGGGGAGGCGATGATGACCGAGAACCCGCAACGGTATATGTGCTGCCGGTGGAAGGTACGATGGAGACGGGTCTTACCGCCTTTGTCCGCCGCGGCATTGAGGAGGCGGAGCAGGAGGGCGTTGACGTCCTGGTTCTGCGTATCCGTACTCTTGGGGGACTGGTCGAACCCACCCTCGAAATCCGGGACATGCTGCTGCAGACTAGTGTGAGGACCGTGGCCTTTGTGCAGGGACGGGCGTGGTCGGCCGGGGTTCTGGTCACCATGGCCTGCGAGCACGTGGTTATGGGCCCCGGTTCCTCTATTGGAGCGGCAGAGCCCCGCCCGGCCGACGAGAAGACAGTGTCTGCTGTGCGTGCGGAGGTAGAGGAGACGGCAAAGTATCGGGGGCGCGATCCCGACATACTCGCCGCCATGGTCGATGCTGATATGGCCATAGAGGGCGTGATCGAACCGGGGAAGATTCTGACTCTCACTGCCACTCGGGCTGAGGAGCTCGGTATTGCGGATGCCACGGCTGGAAGTGTGACGGAGGCCCTGCATGAGCTGGGGATAGACCCCATAGACCTGCAGGTAATTGAACCCACCATGTTGGAACGCTTCACCCGCTTTGCCACGAGTCCATATGTCTCTCCCGTTCTGCTGTCAGTCGGATTCATAGGAGTGATAGTGGAGTTTGTGATTCCCGGATTCGGCATTCCGGGCATGCTGGGGATTCTGGCGTTTGCTTCCTACTTCATCGGACACATAGCAGCCGGGCACGCCGGTCTATCTCTTGCGATTTTGTTCACTGTCGGCGTCGTATTGCTGGTTACGGAGATTTTCATACCTGAATTTGGAGTGCTCGGACTCACCGGCATTGCAGCCATGTTCGCCAGTATCTACCTGGCCGCACCCACTCATATTGTGGCTATCCGCTCCATCATCATCACTGCAGTGGCAATGATTGCGACGATAGTTATACTCGTGCGTCTGGGGCATCGTTTCACCCTGTGGCGGCACCTCCTCTTGGGTGACGAAATCAGCACGGAGCGGGGATATATATCGCAGAAGGACTCGCGCGATCTGGTGGGCAAGCGTGGGGTCACCAGAAATACCCTGCGACCATCTGGAGCGGCGGAGATCGACGGAGAGCGGTTGGATGTCGTGAGTGAAGGGGAGTTCATACCACGGGATACGGAGGTAGAGGTTACCCACGTACAGGGCAGGCGAATCGTAGTGCGGGCCATACGGGAGGAAAATCGAGACGGAGAGGATGAGTCGTAGTGGAAGGTTTGATTACGCTGGGCATATTTGTAGTGTTGGGCTTCATCCTGCTGGTAGTGATCCTCAGTTTCATACCTCTGGGATTGTGGATTTCTGCCATAGCTGCCGGCGTACGGGTTCCCATATTCAATCTCATCGGCATGCGTTTCCGCCGGGTACCGCCAGTGCGCATATTGAGTCCCCTCATCAAGGCCAATAAGGCCGGGCTGGATCTGGTTGCCGATCAGCTGGAGGCCCATTTTCTGGCTGGAGGTAATGTGGATCGGGTGGTCGATGCCCTGATCGCAGCTCATCGGGCCGACATTGATCTGAGCTTCGAGCGGACGGCCGCGATTGACCTGGCAGGCCGGGACGTGCTGCAGGCGGTGCAGATGTCGGTCAATCCCAAGGTCATTGAAACACCGATTGTGGCCGCTGTGGCCAAGGACGGAATCGAGGTAAAGGCCAAGGCGCGCGTCACCGTTCGCGCCAATATTGATCGCCTTGTCGGTGGTGCCGGAGAGGATACCATAATAGCCCGCGTCGGCGAGGGTATCGTCACCACCGTGGGATCAGCCGATAATCATGAGGCGGTGCTGGAAAACCCCGACTCCATATCATCCACTGTCCTGTCGAAGGGACTGGATGCGGGGACGGCTTTCGAGATACTGTCCATAGACATAGCTGACGTCGACATCGGCCGGAACATCGGCGCCGAGCTGCAGAGCGACAGAGCCGAGGCCGACAAGCGCATTGCCCAGGCCAAGGCGGAGGAACGCCGGGCCATGGCGGTCGCCGAGGAACGGGAGATGCGAGCGCGAGTGCAGGAGATGCAGGCCCAGGTCGTGGAGGCCGAAGCCGAGGTCCCGAGAGCGATTGCTCAGGCTTTCCGCGATGGCCAGCTCGGTGTCATGGATTACTACAATCTGCGCAATGTTGAGGCGGATACCGACATGCGCGAGGCCATCTCGCGGCTGCAGCCGGAGGAGGAAGAGGATTATCCTCAGCGCGATGATCGGCCGCTGGACGAAGATGAGGACGATAAGAGGGGTTAGCTGCGAGGAGATGATGCTACGTGGATCTGGTTATTCTCCTGGTCGTCGTCGCACTGTGGCTGGCGGTCAGCTGGATATCGGCATTCGTGGCAGCACAGAAAAAGGACGATCGACGCGGAGCCCCTGCGCGGAGATCGCCGCGGCAGGAGGGTGAGGAGGAAATCCCTCTCCCCGAAGACCGTAGGCCTAGC
>PUMM01000181.1 GCA_003551365.1 Clostridia bacterium | reverse complement strand
TACCGTCAGACAACTCCGATCCTTCCACGAAAGAACGGCACGGACAGCTGTAGGTAGAAACACCAACAGAGTGGACAGACCACATCTGAGTGTCGTGTTGCTCCGGTGTGGTGCTCATCAAACAAAGCGGAAGGTTTGGTTGACTATCCGCGAGTTCGACTCAGCGTTGGAACTTGTACACATCTCGGGTGACAAACGGCATCTGACCTTCTAAAGAAAGGGTGGTTGAAAGATGTCCGAGGACACGGTACAGGGTTTGATACGTAGCTTTCTGAGCTCACTGGAAGCAAAGAACCTGGACGAGGCACTGTCTTTCTTTGCGGATGATGCACGATTTGTTAGTCCCTTTGACACCTTCACCGGCAAAGAGGAAATCAGGGGATATCTTGAATGGACAGACGAGACCATAGAAGACCTAAGAGTAGCAGAATCGGGAGTGGGCGTCCTTGCCAACGAGAATAAGGGCATCATCGAGCATGAGTTCACCGGGGCTGTTGATGGCATCGATGTGCAATTTTTGGTCGTTTGCCTCTACGAATTCAGCGGTGGGAGGATTAGGGAAGTGAGGCAGGTCTTCGACAGGTTGGAGGTGGCCGAGCAGGCCGCCGAGGGCTGGTTGCCCAAAAAGGCAGTGGATGCGGTGGCAAACAATCTGCGGAAAGGTCTGGACTAGCGCCCCATCTTGCACCGTATTACCGTGGGGCGACGTGATGAATACAACCCTGACTCCGGGCCGATGCCGGAGGCCGCTTCGCAGACTGAGAGGGCAGCTCCAGAGGACAATGATCGTTGGCTGCGCGATATCTATCCGGGGCAGGACTGGCCTCCCTTCTCACTATCGGGATGAGCGGTGCAGGTTTGCAGAAGTGTTCCAGAGAATCCTACAAGACCAGATGCCGCGCAGTTTTCGGAGAGTGGGTGTTTATATGTCCGAGATGAGAGTAGGCCAGGTGACCCATTATTTTACGAATTTATCGGTGGCCGTTTTGGACCTCACAGAGCCACTGCGGGTGGGCGAGTCCATCCGCATCATCGGTAACGAAACGGACTTCACACAGACAGTAAAATCCATGCAGGTGGAGCACGAGGACGTGGAGGAGGGACAGCCTGGGCAGGAGGTTGCCGTCAAAGTTGACGACCGGGTCAGGCCCGGGGACGAGGTCTTGAAGGTAGACGGATGAGCGGTACAAGCCTGTTCTTACTGGACACATCCGCTGGGCCGGTTCTGACTTCTGCAGGGCCAGCTCCGGGGCGAACGATCGGTGTATGGGGTGTTCACTAGGCGTTCCTTCATAGTGTGGGGAATGGTGACACGCTGAGTGGGTGAGCTCACTCACCATCATATTGCAGTCTGATTAATGGGGAGGGATGGCCTTGAAATGGTCTGAAGTGGTGGACTCGGGACCAATGGGAGGCTGTTTTTGGTGTGGAACGAGTGTATCCCAAAAGCCCGTCTATGCTCTGGGAGGAAGATTCAGGCAAGGAGTGGAGCATCCTCCAGATCAGGATGAAGGTTACTTGGTCCAGCTTGCAGTGTCGGAGAACACGGATAGTGCGGAATTCAGGTGGATGTGGGCTATAGTGGCGGGTTCTCAATCTGAGGCCAAGAAACACGGGAAAGACTTGCTGTTCATGCTTTGTTCCGAGGAATGTGGGGAGGAACTCCGAGAAGTACTGCGAGCTGAGTTAGAGTCCTTTGATGCTATAATGTAACCTGCCTGCTGGAGCTCGCAGCGACATGGTGCATCCTTGACGACCATAGACCCATCACTTTCTGGTTGGGGGTAGCATGGCGAAGTTGGTGCTCTACCGCTACAGGTGATGAGCAAACTGTGAACCGGTTCGGGGCACAGCACTGGGAAGGCCATTGAAGCGGGAAGTATGCGGTTTCGCGGTTCATATGCTTTTGACGTGCTTCATCCAGCATGGGTCATAGAGGGTCACCCGGGTCAGAATACTCTCAGGAGGTGTCTGGATGGCCCCCGGGGTGGTCGGTTGAGGAGAAGCTGGAGATCATCCGCACGGCAACTCGGGTAGACGCTGTGGGAGCGTGGCCTTGCCGCGAGGGGCTACCGCAATTCGTATGTTTGGTGTGCTGAAATCAGCCAACTCTGTGCATCCTGGTTACCGCCTCGGGTGTCACGATGGACCGGGTCCACTCCAATGCTACACTGTAGCTTCTGTCACGGGCTTCGCCTGACGGGGGGAAGAAGAACCATCAAACGGCTAGTGTTCTGCGGTGATGACCTGATCAGCATTGACCTACCCCGCCGCACGCGGGTGATACAGGCTCCTCCTCCCCTTCCCGGCCTCCCCGACTACGAGGGCGAGGTGCGGCGGGCGATTCGCAACCCCGCAGGGGCACCTCCGTTGCGTGAACAGGTTGACCCTTCCTGCACAGTGACGGTCGCGTTTGATGATCATTCGCTACCCCTGCCACCCATGCAGCGAGACATCCGCGGTAGGGCCATCAGTGTAGTGCTGGACGAGCTGTTCTCCGCGGGGGTGCCGTCCGCAAACATCACCCTTGTATGTGCGGTGGGGTTGCACCGGAAACTGACGCAGAAAGAGCTCAGACGGCTTCTGGGTACAAGGGTATGGAGTCAGGCCGGTCGGGTGGTGAACCATGATGCCGAAGACCGGGAGTGGATCGTCAAACTCGGAAGGAGTCCCGGGGGACATCTCATCAGCCTGAGCCGCCTGGTGACTGAGTCCGATCTTCTGATATATGTAAACGCCAACTGGACCAGTATGAACGGTGGCTGGAAGTCCGTTTTGGTCGGTCTCGGTACCTATGAGACGATCAGCGCCACTCACAACTCGGATACCCTACTGGGCGGCGGAACGCCCATGGACCATCGTTCTGAGTTTCACGATATTCTGACGGAGATGGGTCAGGTTGTCTCACGCCATACCCGAATCTTCAGCATCGAGACTGTTTTGAACAACCGCACCTGGGGTCCGCTGAACCGCAGGCTGTTTTCTCTGGATAATGCGACAGTGCCCCCCACGCTGAGGGCTGCTTCCCACTGCCCACAGTTCATTAAGTCCGCAGTTTCCCGGTCGCTGCGCAGTGCATACCAGCCCATAGCTGCCCACGCCGGTTCTGTAGATCAGGTTCACCCGAGGACACTGCAGGCCGTCTACCGGCAGCAGAACGTTGAGGTTGATGGGCAATCAGATGTGCTGGTACTGGGGATGCCCAATATGAGTCCCTACGCCGCCTTTTCCCGCATCAACCCTCTCCTGGTACTCAACGCCAGTCTTGGCTACGTGCTCGGCATGTATCACGGTAAACCACTGGTAAGAAAAGGGGGCATCCTCATTCTGCTGCAACCCTTTTTGCCCGACTTTCACAGCCGACACCATCCCTCCTACAGGGAGTTTTATGAGAGAGTCCTGCCGCAGACTCGTGACGTGCAGGAAATGGAAGCCCATTTTGAAAGAGACTTCGCCCTCAGGCCGGAGTATATCGAGAAGTACCGCTTTCACAATGCCTACCACGGGGTTCACCCCTTTTATCTCTGGTACTGGTGTGCTCCCCTCATGCAGCATCTTGGCCGGGTGATCGTGGTCGGTGCTGTGCAACCATCTGTGATCGAGCGATTGGGATTGACTTGTGCCGGCAGCCTGCAAGAGGCTTTCGCAATGACCAGAGAAACCCTGGGGCCGGACCACTCCATATCTCATATTGCAATCCCTCCCATCTTCTGTACGAACGTCTCCTGACTGATGTGCGGCCGGAACATGCTCCCTGGCAGGGGGATATCACCCTTGAGTACGTCAAGGATACATCGTAACCGCAGGATAGAGGGTATGGGTTGATTGCGGCGCTCTCGCCTCGATGTAGTCCCCGGGGGATTCTCTGGAGCACGTCAGTTGAGTGCTCTTTATCAAAGAACTCGACCAATTCACTGTCGGGGAAGAGGCAGACCTGGCCGAGCTCGAGATAGCAGACGCCGCATGCAGCACTCGCACCACCAGTCCTCGGTTCAGAGTGAATTCTTCATGGATCGTGTCCCATGCAGACGGTGCGCTTGAGACTGTAACAAGCGAACTCCTCGCCGAAAACGTACTTGATCCGGAGTACCAATAGCTCCAGTGGCGAAAGTGTCAGGGGAGAACAAAACCTGCACATCCGGGGAGATGCAGATAAGGTGTGGCTCACGGTGATAGATTCCGATGGCAATGAGGCTTCCCCGCCAGGTGACTGGTGAAAAATGAGATGTGATGTTGCCAGTATCATGAACAACAAGGCCAGGCTCACAATGTCACTTGTAATTATCTTTGTGTTTTCCGCGGTTATCTGATGTAATACCATAGCACCAAACAATGAGGCATAAATTTTTCGTGTGTGGGAGGAATCAGGGTTGTCTTCAGAACTAAGAACAGAAGATATAAGAAATGTGGCGATTATTGCCCACGTGGACCACGGCAAGACCACCCTCGTGGATTGCCTGTTGAAGCAAAGCGGCATCTTTCATGAGAAAGCCGAGGTCAAAGAGAGAGTGATGGACTCTATTGACCTGGAACGAGAACGTGGGATAACTATACTGGCCAAAAATACGGCCATCACCTATAAAGATACCAAAATAAACATTGTGGACACTCCCGGTCACGCCGATTTTGGGGGAGAGGTCGAGCGGGCCCTGAGCATGGCTGACGGAGCCCTTCTGGTTGTCGATTCCTTTGAGGGGCCCATGTCCCAGACCAAGTTTGTGCTGGGCAAGGCACTTGCAGCGGGACTGCAGCCTGTGGTGGTGATTAACAAAGTTGACCGGCCAGATAGCCAGTGCGAAGAAGTCCACGATGAGATCATTGACCTTTTCATTGAATTGGAAGCTGACGATGATCAACTGGAGTTCCCGGTGATTTATGCCTCAGCCAAGGAGGGCTGGGCCGTAAGGGATCTTTCCGATGAGCGCGTCAATATGCAGCCCCTCTTCGCGACAATTGTTGATCACGTCGATTCACCGTCCGTAGATACCGAAGGACCTTTTCAGATGCTGGTTTCCAACCTGCAATATGATAACTATCTGGGAACCTATGCTATAGGAAGAATTCAGCGTGGAGCCCTCCGGCAAGGTGAGAAAGTCTCCGTCATAAATCATGACGGTCTCGCTCAAACAGGCAGGGCCTCCAAACTATTCGTATTTGATGGTCTCAAAAAAGCAGAAACAGAACGGGTGGGCGCCGGAGAGATAGCTGCGGTGGCCGGCCTCGAGGAGGTCAATATTGGCCAAACCCTGGCACATCCCCGGCAACCGGAGCAACTCCCCGTCATAACGGTGGATGAGCCCACTCTCAGTATGACTTTCATGATCAACGACAGTCCCTTTGCGGGACAGGGAGGCGAGTATGTGACCTCCCGCAAACTGAAGGAGAGATTATTCAAGGAACTGAACACCAATGTGAGTTTGCGGGTTGAAGAAACCCAAAGCCCCGACAGATTTCAGGTTTCGGGTCGCGGGGAGCTGCACCTCTCCATCTTCATCGAAAATATGCGCCGGGAGGGGTATGAACTACAGGTTTCCAAACCGCAGGTTATATACAAGACTGTGGATGGAGAATTGATGGAGCCGATGGAATACCTGACGCTCATAATACCCGAAAGAGCCCAGGGAACGATAATGGAACACCTGGGCGAAAGAAAAGCTACCCTAGTGAACATGGAATCGGCCGGCGGGGAAGATATTCGCATGGACTACGTTATACCCACCAGGAGCCTCGGGGGGTTCCGCTCGCAGTTTCTGACGGAAACCCGCGGCGAGGGAGTCATGAATTACAGCTTTTACGGCTATGAGCCGTACAGGGGTGAGATAGAGACGCGCACCCACGGCTCTCTCATTGCCTGGGAAAAAGGTGTTGCCACCACTTATGGTCTGCTGAAAGCAGAGGAACGGGGAACTCTCTTTATTACACCGGGCACCTGGGTCTATGAGGGGATGGTTGTCGGTGCAAATGCCCGGGATATGGATGTGGAGATAAATGTCTGCAAACAGAAACAACTCACCAACTTTCGGGCGGCCAGTGCCGACGAGACAGTCAAACTGAAAGAACCCAAGGTCCTGACTCTGGAGGATGCCATCCAGTATATCGATGATGATGAACTGGTGGAAATAACTCCAAAGAACATCCGCTTGCGCAAAAAACACATGGAGAAAAATGAGAGAGACAGAGCCAAAAAGAGGGCCGAGAGGGCATTGGGTTCCGAATCCTGAAATGGTTCGGCCGGTCAATGAATTGGGTTCTTCTCCATTT
Source organism: Clostridia bacterium (assembly GCA_003551365.1). Classification (GTDB taxonomy): domain Bacteria; phylum Bacillota; class Sulfobacillia; order SLMV01; family SLMV01; genus PWGR01. The sequence goes on along the minus strand of PUMM01000181.1, from coordinate 18,823 downwards.
GAGCTGGCAGGATCGCGGGTTGCGAGTAAGCACGTCTGATGATGTGTGCAAAGATGTCCGCGCGGCCCGGAAGTCAGAAGGTGGGGGGCAGGTGACCCCTGACCCCGGGCCCTATGCGGATACGACGAAAACAGTCCGGGTCATAGTGACTTCCTTGGCAGCAAGCATTCCCCGTCGCGGGATGTTGATCAGGGCTGCATGGCGCCGAAAAGCACGAGCCAGGCCAGAGCCGACTTGGCGATGAGGCTCAGGATTATATACACCCGTTCCCCGTACAGATAGTCCCGCCAGTTTCCCACTTGCCGGTACTGCAAGACCATATTGACCGGAAAGGTATTAAAGGCGACGAAGTATGTGCCGACAATCGCCCAAACGAACCACGGAACCATTTCGAAGTTGCCCGTACCGAACATGTAAAGGACAATGGCGATCCAGGGTCCTATTCCAGCGATGCATCCCCAGACAAAGGGTCCCCAGTTCACCTCATCCCGGGCTCGGCCAGAATTTAGCTGCTCCATCACCAGACCGAAAAGGTTCATAGAGGCGTTAAGGAGGAAAATAAGGATCAACGATGCGATATCGTATATGCCGAAGAGAGTGGCAATCAGGACTATCATAACCGATGAGCTGAGGGCGTACTCAAACCAGCGGAAACGATTGATACCGCGCCCGAGATCTGCGTTATAGATGGCATTGGTTCGTTGTGGTAAGGATATCAGAGCGTGAGCACCCGCAGACAGAAAGAGAAAGCCGGCGACCAGCACACCAAAGGGAAGATCAAAGAGCCGGGTAGACTCCACGACGAGTGCCTGTACCTCAGGACTGTAGGTGAGGTAAAACTGCGTAATGGTGGGAGAAAACTCTGCGATGGTCGCAATCACGCGAGTGGCCAGAAACAGCATGACCAGTCCCTGCACCAGGTGCAGTGCACCCATGGTCCGATTGAAACTACGCAGTCGTTCATAGGCCGAACTCTGCAATTTTCATCATTCCTTTCCGTAGGGCGATGCGCGCCGTAGCCGCCGAATCTGGTACGAAGCCGCGAGGTCAGCCGACTCTTTTCCTGGGTATTTCCGAATGCCGGTATCTCCTCTTGCGCAGGGCCCTGAGCAGTCGAGGGCGGTTGTACCGCTGGACTATGACGCATGGAAGGTTGCTGAGCAGCGCGTACAGCAGCATGAAGGGCATCACCCGCAGGGGATTGAAGATCCAGAACAGCGGCCACGCTACCAGAGGAATCCAGTGGGTCAGCTCGGCCCGGCACGTTTCGAGTATGAACCTCTCGAGGTAGTCTGGATCAGTACCGCGAAGGCGCCTTTTCGGGAAGCCGGCGGGGAAGAGGATCACATCCTCGGGAAGGTGTTCCTTCCATCGATGTACCCGCAGGATTCTCCGGTATATCCACCCGTTGTCCTCCCAGGGGCGGGTTCGGAACATGAATGCGTTGGGGTTAAGGAAACGTTCCGGGTAATGCCATGTAATGCGGCTGCTTCCCCAGCTAACGAGGGCCCACCCGATGATGTTGCAAAGGATTAGAGCGGCTGATGAATCCAGGACAATGAGCGGCAATGGGAACCCCCTCTATCGAGTTCTTATGTTACGGCCCTTCCAGTCGACCCGGCCCATCACAAACGTCAACACGAGAGACCTGAGCATGCTCAACACAAAGAAGAGGAGCGGAATCGGATAAAATAACGCGACATACCATCGGTAGTTGCCCAGTCTGGAGGCCATCCAGTGAACCTGCGCAGCGAACATCCCGTAGAGGACGACGGAACTGCGCGTCACATCAAGGGCGAACACCCCCGTCAGGAGGTCAACGGCGGATGCGCTCATACCGGACACCCACAGGACTACCAGAAGAACCGGCAAGATCCCCACCTGCTGCGCCCCGGAAGCGAAGCTCTTTCCGAACCCCCGGATCAGTTCAGAGGTGCCCCTCGAGTACATCCGTACGGAGATAGTACCCCGTCCCCCCAGGCACGAGACCAACATGCCCGCACGGCGAAAGGCCTGGGCCATGACCAGCCCCTCGACCACGCTGCCCCGAGAAACACCGTGCCCGCCCATCTGGAAATACTCGTCCCGGGAGCAGACAACACAGGCACTGAAGGCACCCGATGGCCTGAGGCGGGCCTGCAGTGGCGTGAATGCGGCCATCGAGGCCACCATGACGATGTAAAATAGTACCGACATTTGCTCGTAGGCTCTGGCCATGATATGGAAGGGTTGAACGGTGACCAGTCCACCGAGTCTATCGTGGGTGGAGACCAGCCTGTGCAGTCCCCCGGGTTCGAGGAAGGTATCTGCATCGAGAAAGACCAGGATCTCCCCTCGGGCCGCCCCGGCCCCCCGCCAACATGCCCAGGCCTTTCCGGACCATTGTGCGGGAAGGTTACCGGCGCTGATAACCCGCGCACCAAAACGCCCGGCGACGGAAGCCGTGTCGTCGTCAGATGCATCGTCGACGACGATCACCTCATGGGGGACCTCCTGGTCCCTGAGCGAGGACAGGAGTTCCGGCAGTCTTTCAGCTTCATTTCGGGCTGGAATCACCACGGAAATCGAGGGCATTGATCTGTCCTCGGAGCGGCATAGCGGGATCCTGTACATCATCACAGAGCCCACCAACCAACTCAAAATGTGTCGGTACATTAGGAGATTGATCATCCGCTTTCCTCCTCACTAAAATATAGCACCTAGTAATAGTTAGCGCAAGATATGATGTGCAAAAACCTCGGGGCTTCCTGGAACCGAATTACAGACACAGAGGAACAGATCCCATTATTGGCGAATTACTGAATGAATCTGCCATTCAGGACTACATTTGCTCGTCGGTCGGTGTGATTTGTGTCCCTGTGGACCGGCATTCGCTGCGTGCGACCGGGGGTTCCCCCGGTTCATTGGAAATACGGGCGAATCGTTCTGCTTTCGGTGCGGATGTGATTCAAACCGAATCGCACCCGTGGTTCCCCGGTTCCCGGGGTTATGAGGAGGCCCATCGTGTCCAGCGTCGGCATTGCTCTCGTCATTCTGTTGGGTGCGCTCGCATGCTTGTTTATGCTCATCCTATGTCTCCCGCTCGCCTATCGAGGCGCCTGCCGTTATCGGGGCCCGTTCTCGTACTCCGTCGTGGCCAGCCAGTTCCCGCTCTGGACCATGTCCGTTCGGGGAGAGGAGGATTCCAGTCGTGCGAAACTGCGTGTTCTGGGAGTCCCCCTCGCCTTGTCCCTCGATCAATCGGAAACAGAGGAGGAGGGAGATCACCCCCCGGCTGATTGCCCGCAGAAAAAGGCGTCATGGAGGTCCACGCTGGATTTCGGATCTATTTTGGACCGGGAGGTTTGCGGTGCGATGTTTCGACTGGTGCGAGGTTTGCTTCGCCTCTTGCGGCCCCGGCACCTCTCTATTAGGGGACGGGTGGGGCCTGGCGAACCGCACCTGGCGGGATACCTGTATGCTTTGCGAGGCATGGCGTCAGCATGGGGATGGCATTGGTGTTCGGAAGTGGAGCCCGTGTGGGATGAGGAAGTGGTCGACATTACCGGTGAGGCGGCAGGACGTTTCATCCCGGGGGTGCTTCTCCTGCATCTGTTCCTTTTCCTTCTCTCAAGACCCGGGATGAGGATGTTGAAACGAGCGTGGCAAAGCAGGTAGCGAACGTCCTGGCGACTCCGACCCTGGCGGGCCGCCCCTGCAGCCTGTAGTGACCGGTGAGCGGGAACAGTGCATGCCCACGCGGGCAGTCGTTGAACGTCGGGCGGATTGAGCAACCGGTGAGCGGTAGGAAGATCATCGTGGAAAGGAAGGTGTTGATTATGGGCGCAGATCAGACGATTCTGCAATCCATGTTGGAGAAGTTGGAGACGTTTCTCAAGACGGAAACCGTGGTGGGGGACCCAGTCCAGGTGGGTGACACGACCCTGGTTCCCATAATCTCGGTCGCCTTCGGGTTCGGGGGAGGAGGCGGCAGTGCCGGGGACAACAAGGGCGGCGACGGGTCAGGTACAGGAGGCGGAGTGGGCTGCAAGATCACCCCGAACGCGGTCCTGGTCATCGCAGATGATGAGGTTGATGTCATCCCGCTGTCAGGCAAGGGGAATCTGGACAGGATTATCGAGGTCATACCGGACGTGATAGAGAAGCTTGGCATTGGCCGGGAAGATGATCCGGAGCAGGCATGTGAGGATCAGTAGTGAGTCAGTCCGGTGACCAGCTGCTCTGGTGGGCAGGCCCGTCCCTATGGGGTGGGCCCGCCCCACCTCCGGGCTGGGCTCCGCAATGAAGGTCTCGTCTAATGGATCTGAAGGGACCGATCTGGATTGCCGATTGTGCCGGGCGCCGGGGACCGCCAGGAGAGGAGGTGCAGAGAGCCGCATGCAGGATGTCACGGCCGGAGGGTACCCCCGTAGCAGCGGGGCCCTGGGTTGCGTGAGCCCGACATAATCGGGCGACGGTGCAGAAACAGGGGAGTGATCTTGACTATACTCTGGCAGTCATGATGCGCAGAAACTGTGCAGTTCCCCCCGTCGAATCGATTTACGGCGCTTGGGGCTGCACCTGGCTATGGCTCACTGCAGTTCAGGCGGGGAAATATGCAAGGCTTCGTGGATTGCTGAGTTACCCTCGTATTATAATTAATGGCATACAATGGCCTGCCAACCACCAATAGGGTGACTGCACCGAAAATGATGCGGTTGCAAGAGTACGTATCTACTGCCGGTGCGCTGCCAAAATGGGCCCGGGGCAGGTTTGCCTGTCAGTGGTTGCCCATCTGACGATCCCGGCCCGTGTCCGGGTACCGACCGAAGGACTCATCGTCCCTGGCAATGACCGTTAGATCTACTACGGTTCCGATTGCCGTGATGTCGAAGAAACCGCTTGTATTCCCAGAAAACGCGGTTTCCTATCTCTCCGTCTGCGAGGCAAATCTCACGTTCCGCTGACACGCCTAATCGGATGACGGGATGTTGGTTTGAGAAAGGGGAATGCTGTTATGGTGACACGCAGGGAGGAACCGCGCGCGGAGGTCAACCGGGACCTTGCGTTCAAGCATGCACAGCTAGAAGCAAGGCGCGCCTGGGCGGGTGATGCTGCGGACCTGCGGGACTGGGGCACAGCTGAGTTCGACCCCGAGCCGCTCGTGATTAATGATATCAATGGAGAACCCCTCTTCTATGAGTTCAGCGCGCACCGCGGCCGTCAGGAGGGTGGCCGGGTACGTGCCGCTGCCTCCGAGCTCGTTGGAGTGCCGGTCCTTGCCATGGAGTGCGGACCGCGACGCTGGAGCCCCAAGCGTGCCGTGGAGATGGCAACTAACGCTGCCAGGAAGGAGCATCCGGGCGACGACATTACTGAGACTGAGCTCGTTGCCTACAGCTATCCAAAGATAGGTGTGCGGGTGCGTGTGGGCGGGGAGCGCGGGCGCAGCCTTATCTTCGATGCCTCCGACGGCACGAAGGTGATGTTGTACGACGAGGATGCGGTTGAGGGGCAGAGTGCCAGGTCATACCTTGAGGTGATAACGCCAGAAGAGGAAGAGAAACGCAAAGAACGCTTCGCTGAGGCGACGCGAGAGCTCGAGACAGCCCGCCGTCGCTGTCCAGAGGCCCTCGCCACGAGCTTCACTGACAGCGAGCATCGCGGACTCCGGCAGAAGCTCATCATGCCGAGCGAGTATGACTTCATTCCCTTCCTCGCATCCCGAGTCCTGCGCTTTGGACCGCGCTGCGCGCCGCATGAGTGCTTCGAGCTTTATGGCCAGCAGACCAATGTCTTCTGCGCCGTGGCGACTGGGCAGATGATTCTCGATTTCTATCGCCGCTATTTCACGCAGGACGATATTGCGGACGCGATGAGCACCGGGCCTCACGGTACATCGCTCTCAGGGCAGGAAGACGGTTACGAGAGCCTGAGCAACGGCTGTCTCGATGCCGGGCACGACTTCAGCCCGACATGGGCCAAAGGCAAGGCCGAGATCGATGCAAATCGACCACTCAAAAGCGGTGTCCCCGGCCATGCCCGCGCCTGCTCTGGCTGGATGCGCATGAACGTCTTCTGGCGGCCGGGCATGACACGCCGCTGGCTGCGGATTTATGATCCCTGGCCGTGGAACGAAGACATCTGTTCGGGTGGTGCAGTTTACTGGGAGAACTGGGAGGCGCAAACGTACACCAATTTCTGTTATGTGCGGCATAACACGACGCAGCATGGCTGAGAGTGCGGGGTGCGGTGAGAAATGATGGAACGAGCTGAAATCGAGGCCATTGCACGGAAAGAACTTACTGCGCGTATTCGCGCCGGTGATCCGCTATTCGCACCCTGGCAGGATGCGGCGGTGGGCGAGGCCGTGCCGGTCCATGATGTCGCAGGCCCGCAATCGTACTGGCTGGTGCCGGTAGTCGTCGCGGCCCGCGTGGTTGGTTTCGTGCGCGTCGGGCTGCAGGGATGCGTGGAGGCAGTGGGTGTCACCTGCCGTAACCGTGAGGAGTTGAAACGGTGTCCAGTTGTCGCCACCGGCATCCGGGCGGAAGAGGCCCGGGCGAGAGTGCGTGCCGAGGGCGGGCTCGCGCCGGAGGAGGTTCTGGCCGAACCGCGCTTTGTGCATGACGGGCCCAGGGGTCGGGAGGTTTGGCTCGTCGAAAGCGCGGTGCGAGGCGCGCCACAGAGGTGGTTTTTTGTATCGAGTGCCGGACTGTATGTTCGTCCAGCCGGCGTGCGGCACGGCGAAGATCCGTCCGTCGAGTGAGCTGGTCCCGGTGAGTCACTGCTTCTTGCCGGGCCGGTGGACCGGGCGGAGGGATTTGCCAGCACAATGATGCAGGTGTGGCGAGCCAACCGCGGCCGGGAGACGTTGAGGACGCAGCGCGATCCGATGGACTGAAGGAGGGGAATGAGTGCCGACGTTGCAGGTTGCAGAAGAGGCGGTGCGGGCCTTCCGGGCGCAGCGCACGCATCTCGTCGACAGAGGCAGCGGGTATGAGATAGAGGATGTGGCCCGCGCGCTCGGCGGCGTACAGGCCCAGGTGCACTCCGCCGCACAGCTGGCCCTGTGTACCCGCACTGACGATGTGTGCCCGACCGACATCGAGAAGGCGCTGTGGCAGCGGGGAACGCTCTTGCGAACCTGGACCCTGCGGGGCACACTGCATCTGATCAGTGCCCGGGATGTTGCGGTGATGCTGCGGGCCCGGTCCGGGCAGGCACTGGCCCGCGAGAAACGCTGGCTCAGCGAGCAGGGAATTCCGGATAAGGATATAGACCGGGTGCTGCAGGAAGTAGGCGAAGTCCTGGCCGACGAACCCCTGACGCGGGCGGAACTGACCGAGGCGTTGGCGCGGCGGTGCGGCGAACAGTTGCGGCCGCTGGTGGATCACAGCTGGGGTGGCATCGTGAAGACGGCCTGCATGAGCGGCATCGCCCACTGCGGTCCACCCCGGGGCCGGGAGGTCACCTTCGCGCGGCTCGACATTCCCATCCCCTCGCGGGACGAGCTGCCCCCAGAGGAGGCCCTCGCGTGCCTGCTTCGACGCCATTTGCGGGCATACGGGCCGGCGCGGGTGCGGGATTTTGCCCACTGGAGCGGGGTCGGGGTCCGTGAGGCCCGGGCCGCCCTGGATCGGCTGGACACCGAGGTTGCTGAGGTACGGGTGGGCGACCGTCCGCACTTGCTGCTTACCGAGGACGTGCCAAAAATCGAGGAGATGGAGCCGCTGGCGGGGGTGGTGCGGCTTCTTCCCGCCTTCGACGTGACGAACCTGGCCCACCGGGACAAGGACCTCCTCATCGACGAGAAACACTACCGGCGCGTATTCGGGGCTGGCGGATGGATTCGGCCCAGCCTGTTCGTGGATGGACGCATACTCGGCACCTGGTCACACTCGGTGCGGGTCCGGGTCGTCGACATCGAGGTGCAACCGTTTGCACCGCTGTCCGAGTGGTTGCGGGAGCTGATCGTGGCGGAGGCCGGGCGGCTGGAGAGTTTCTTCAACCGAGAAGTCTCGCTCAGTGTCACCGCTCCTTGAGGTGATTCTCCCGGTGCAAGTGGCCGCACGTGGTGGGCAATTGCTCAGCGCCGTCCGCGCTTTGCTGGCGTACAGGATGCTGAACACCGCTGCATGCTCCATCTCATCGACCATGGCGAAATAGAAGGTGTGCCGCACCGGCTGATCGAGGTGATAACTGCACGTCGCGGTAAAACCTCGCCGCCTGCAACCCGTCCTGCAGTGCGGGCAGCAGCCGCTCACGGTGGGTGCCTTAGTCGTAGCGCCACTCCCTTTCTGCGGCTTGCTGTGGGGGCATTCCCCTCGTCCCTCGTATGGTGTTCGCCGGGACGAGGGGAGACGGCAGGGGACTGCCACCCGCGCCTGCGGCCATTTCCCCCGCGACATGGGTGAGTGGACATGACCCACGCTAGCCTATATGTTGGGGATGTGCAGGGTTTTTGTGGTGATGATCGTGGGCTGATGAAGCATTGGATGGACGAGGGCGAGAAAGGGGATTGATCGTGGGCAGCGTTAAGGATCTGCATGTAGAGACACAGGCAACAGAGGATCGCCTCGGCCGGGGGCGCTTTGTCTTCTCCGACCGCTATTCCGTGTTTGATTGGGGCAGTATGCCCGATGACATACCCCGAAAGGGCGAGGCGTTATGCGTGATGAGCGCATACTTTTTCGAGCAGCTGGAGGAACTGGGGATACAGACGCATTATCGTGGTTTGGTGGAAAGAGGGCAGCCGTTACGCCTGCAGGATATGGCAACCCCGAGCAATTGCATGGAAGTTGACCTGGTACGGGTGATCCAGCCCCGGCAGGAAGGCGATAGATATGACTATTCCCCCTTCACAGGCCGCCTGACCACGGTTCTGATACCTCTCGAGATCATATACCGCAACTACCTCCCGGAGGGTTCGAGCTTTCGTCGTCGGGTGGAATCGGGTCGGGTTGACCTTGCGGACTACGGCCTCGAGTGCATGCCGGATCCCGATCAACCGCTGGAGCTACCGGTCTTCGATGTCTCGACGAAGCTGGAAGACACGGATCGCTACATAAGCTGGGCGGATGCGCAGGAGATTGCCGGGCTGACTGACGGGGAGATGCAGGCAGTTAGCGGGACCCTCACCACGGCAAACCAAATCATCACCGACAGGTGCAGAGAAGTGGGTATCGAGAATCTGGACGGCAAGATAGAGCTGGCCTTCGGTGAGAAACGACAGCTGCTCGTTGTGGATGCCCTGGGCACTCCCGATGAGTGCAGGTTCCAGGTCGATGGGTTTCACGTGGGCAAGGAGATCCTGCGGCGGTTTTACGAGTCGACCGACTGGTATCAGCACATGAAGGAGGCACAACGCAGCGGGGACGCCGAGTGGCGCGAGATGGCGGGGAACCCTCCTCATCTCCCGGATGATCTCCGTTCGGCAGTGTCCGACCTATATCTTGCATGTGCAAACGAGCTCACCGGACATCGATGGTTCGATGAGGTGAATTCGTTGAGCGAGGTGGTCGGACGGCTCCAGCAGTGGGCCTAGCTGCCGGTGGCCCCACTGTCGGCCCTTTGGCGGAGTGTGCCTGCAGGAAGCTGTGGCCCCCAATCCTCTTTGCAGGGTGGGGGCTGCTCGCATCACCAGGAGCAGCAGGACAACACTCTGCATTATCCCTGCAAGCGCGGTGCGCACACAACGAGGGTAGAACGGGAAGTGCGGACTGCCCCGTCCCGAATGACTTAGATTGCCGAATCTCAGCTTTGCCTGCCCGGTCGTGTTTCCGGGATGTGGTTCTGCCGGACCCCGTATCGGAGCCACAGGGTGCCGTCGGCCTGGACCTGGGCCGATAGCAGTTCGAGTGAGGCGGGCCACTCGTCGGGTTCGAGGTCCGGTCCGTCGAAGAGCGCAGGAGTTTTGTCCCCGCCAATGACCACCGGGTGCACGATAATGTTGATTTCGTCGAGCAGTCCGGCCCGCATCAGTGCACCGTTGAGGCGTCCGCCGGCCGTGGAGATCATGCTTTTCACACCCACCTTTCGATGTAGCTTCCCCAGGGCCTCCTCCAGGTTCACCCGCTTCTCTCCAGCGATCAGGTACGGGATTTGACGATCCTGCAGAAAACCCAGGTAGTCAGATGTAACGCCGGCGGAGACCAGGTGCAGCATGTGCCAGCCGGGGTTGTCCTGGGACTCCTTGAACCCGCTCCTCAGCCTTCCGCGACCGTCGACTACGACCAGCCATCCCTTTTGCCCGGGTCGTTGGATGATTGATTCGGGGAGGTAGTCCCGGTACAGTGTCTGTTGGGGCTTTGTAGTCGGGGGTAGGTCTGTAAGCGGCTCACCCTCGGAGACCAGTGATGCGCTGCCCAGCAGTTCCGCACCCGGGCTGTGCATGGCCCGGATGATGGCATCCACGCCGCTCCACGTGTTTCCTCCCATGGTCGTGCGAAGCCTTTCGTCGTCGAGATCCTCCCACATGGTTCGGTTGGGTCCGATGGAGATCCTACCATCGACCGATGCTGCTACCTGGGCAATGACCAATGGACGATGCATGGCTGCTCCCTTCCGCTCTCGGGGTGAGTGCCTGACAGTCGGGTATGATCTCTCCACCTGTGACCGGATGATATAGTGACGTGCCTGCCCTGATCCAGCATTGTGCCTTTCCACGCCAGGGAGCATGGTTCCTGTCTCCGGCGCAACTGTATATCCCAGAGTCTGAAGGTGCGGTCCTTCATCGGAACTCGACTCCTGGGCCTGTACCCACATGAGTGGCCGCGCTGCCGGGTAGGGCAGGCCCAGGTGGTCGAAGATCATAGCAGCGAGGTTGGCGGTGCGAGCGACCGGGCATCCCGTGGTGCAGGCCGGAGTCTGCTGCATCGTCTATGGTGGCGAGTGAGACAATCCAATGATCACCTGCCCGATGGGAGATTTACATCTCTCATGGGTTGAGGCTGCGAGACACATCTCCAGCTGCACGAGTATCCGTATACTGGATGTACCCACCTCTGGTGTCGTACCCAACGCATGCCGCTGCGCAGCACCTGAAGCCCTCGTGTCCGTGCGGTGGATCTCCGCGGCAGTTGAACACCTGGCGCTCATAAGCCCACGTTCCCGCCAGGTAGTTCCCCGCGCATGCTCTGCCGTCTGAACCCGCGTTGTCATGCTGCCGGAAAATCTAAGTGGGATGTGAGCCCTCTATGTCAGATGTGAGTGCCGATGTGAGCGACCTGTGATCGATACCTGAAACACTGGTGTTATCACTGCAGGGACTGATTGGAGCGGGCCCCTTTCTCCCTCGATGGGCAGCAGTAGCAGCATATTGGACGTACGTGCTCAGGGGAGAGATGAGGGACACAGGTGCTGCTTCCCGGTTGGATGCGATTGGTGCCCCGGTTGGCCGTATCAGGTACCGAAAAGGTTCGGTTGCGACTTCCCATGCAAGTCGGGTCATGACTGCGATCGAAACCGACGGTGAACGCGTCGGTTGATTCCCACCTCGGCATCGGGCGAATCCTGATTTTTCGGCGTGCACCGTGTGACCTGCAGTTGGAGGCCCGGAGGCCTATCTCATGGGTGAATATGGTCGGCAAGAATGCCGTGTGAGGGAGAACGCCTCGCAACGCGGTCTCGCCGCTCACAGTGTCTGAGACGAACGACACACGAACGAACCTGCATTACCGGTCCAATCCCCGGCAGCTCAGAACAGTACGGTGTCCTTGACTACGCAGCGAAGAGCTTTCGATGATTGGACGTTATCGCGCATCGTCGCATGTGTCGGCCCCGGCCTTCGATGGATCACCAGGAACGAGTGGCGCCGAGATGGAGCCGGCGATGAGTATTCAACGGTGCGGTACCACAGGATTCCGTCCCCAGCAGGAGTGGTGAACACGGTGACAGATGCAACTGCGTGGGGTCGGGCAGGCTCGCGTACGGTGACGCGTTAGCTTAGTGTTCGGGCAGCATGAAGCAGAGTCTGTCAGAGTTGCATCCCACTCGGGCTGAAAGCCCGCGCCTGCAACCACCCATCAATTGTGCGTAGACCCAGACAGTTGAACCAGGGAGGGATTGGGAGTGGCCAGACTCAGGGTGATTGTGTTGGTTGCGGTAATGCTGTTCGTGATTATGGGATCCGGGGCGGTGGCCATCGGTGATGCGGGCGAAGAAACCGGGGAGTACCTGGTGGTATTGGGACGGGCAAGAATAGACAATTCAATCGTGGGGGCCGTGGAAGAGGCTGGGGGAGAAGTGGTGACAAAAATCCCGCAGATCGGCGTATTGGTTGTGCGGTCATCTGATACCTCATTCGCCAGGTCAGTCGCCGCCCTGCGAGGTGTGGCTGCAGTGGGCCCCGATATTCTCTGGGAGATGGATGCGCCGGTCAATGTCATTGCACTGGAGGAACCGGTCAGCGAGGGTGTTGAGGACCAGGGTGTTGAGGACAATGATCTCTACTTGGCACTGCAGTGGGATATCAAGCGGGTTGGAGGCGTGCCGGATACCTGGGATATGGAAACGGGCGTGGGCGCCAAAGTAGCGGTTCTGGATACCGGTGTCTATTACTCCCATCCCGACATTGCCCCCAACTATCTCTATGGCAAGAGCTACGTGGTGGATCACTGGCACCCGGATCTTGGCGACGTGCCCGGCGAGGATGAAAAAGACTACCACGGCCACGGCACTCACGTGGCGGGCTCCATCGCTGCCCCCATCACGGCGGGGCGCATCATCGGGGTCGCCCCCGAGGTGGGGATTGTCAATTACAAGGTTCTCACCAAGGGCGGCTACGGGTTCGCGTCGTGGATTATGCGTGCCATTGTCGATGCGGCAGACGACGGAGCCGACGTCATCAATCTGAGTCTGGGAGGCTACAGACTAATAAAGGACCGTGATGCGGCCGCCGCATACGTTGCCTATAGCCGAGCCACCCAGTACGCCTCGCGGCAGAATGCCCTGGTGGTCGCGTCCTCGGGCAATTCTGCATTAGATTTGACAAAGATGCGTCCGGAGTTTCACGTGCCGTCCGGCACTTCCGCCGCGCTGTCAATCAACGCCACCGGGGCCGGGGACGAGTTGGCCTTTTATAGCAACTATGGAGCGAGTGAGACCCGGGTCGTGGCTCCAGGCGGGGGCGACACTGATGTGCCCTTCTCGTACTGTGTCAGCGCCTACAGTCCTCTTGGCGAATTAGAGGGCGCAATGTACGTATGGATGGCTGGCACCAGCATGGCGGCGCCCAAGGCATCCGGCGTGGCGGCGCTGCTTTACGCCCACAACCCGGGCATCAGGGTCTCGCAGGTGGAAAGCATCCTGCAGCAGACCGCAGACGAGGCCGAAGATGCTGGTCCCGGCTTCGATTCACAATTCGGGCATGGTATTGTCCATGCCTACAGAGCACTCACCGGCGACCGGAGGTAGGTGATGTCCCGTTCTGCCCGGCGACATCGGATGGACGGGCACCAGTGAGAGAGTCCGAGCTCTCGGGCAGTTGGCGGTCATCCCAGATGCGCAAGGGGAGAACTGAGACCGTCGACTGCCCGGTTTCGTCATGTGAGCGGTGTGCTGCCTGCAGAGGAACAAATGGCCTTCTGCGCCCAATCTGGGGTGGGGCCCGTCTGCCTCCATCGACCATGAGCGAGTGGGTCGACTCTGCCTGGCTGGTGACCGTCTGTCTACCCCAAGCGGCGCAGTTGGTTCACTCAGGCTTTTTGCCAAATAGTTGGCCACAACGAGACCCGCCCCCGAACCTGGATGACCATGCGGGGGAGGTGTTGCTCATGCGATGCCACTATCGGCGAAGGATCGTACCCGGTTTGCTCTGTGGCCCTATGCTTCAGTCCTTCAGTGCGGGTTGATCCCGCAGCACATGCCATCAGCAGAAGTGGACGTTGTTGGCTATGCGGAGAGGCTGACTATCTGTGTGGGCTCTGCTCATATAACCTGAGCATCGATACCCAGTTCGACGTGAGCGATGCTGCCTGCTGGGTCTATGAGCTGGTGACAGACTCACCGGAGGATCTGGGGGTCGAACTCTTCCACTGGCCCCCTGTAAGGAATACCTCGCCTCAGGTTATGTGTTCGGTGCTTGTAAGTAATCGCCGATTCGGGACAGAAGTTGTAGCAGCGCATGCAGAGAACACAACGGTTCCGTGTGGTGATAGATTCACCGACGGAGATAAGGTTACCCGATGGGCACACCCGTTCACAGTACCCACAGAGAGTGCAGCGCTCTGGATCCACCCGAATATCATTCTGCAGGCGCCCCTGGATCTTTTGGAAGGGCACTCGCTGCATGGCCCCCAGGAGTTGAGACATCGGGTTGAATCCCCGACGAAAAGGCCTACCGGAGGCGATCCTCTCGACGAAACGTTCGATTCTGCGGGAGGTTCTGCCCAGTATTGCGTCGAGCTTTCTGCGTTCGTTGGTGAACGGTAGGGGGATCACCCCCACGCACACGTTATTCGGCATGAGGAAATGCTCACCCCAAAGCACGTCAAAACCCTTCGGAATGAGCTGAGTAGCTCCGACCCTTGCTCCGTCCCCCGACCACAGCCACTGCGTGCAGAATACGAAACACCTCTTGCCCCGCACGGTGGGCAGCCGGTGCACGAATCTCTTCATAGGTACGGGAACGTCTGACCCATAGATGGGGTATCCGAACCCCACAGTATCACATTCTGTGACCAGGCGGACCACTTCATCCGGGGTGAGCTGTTCTATGGAGATGGCTCTCGCCCATATACTTCTCTCCCGTAGAAGCCGGACCAGTTCCCCTGACACCCACCAGGTATTGCCTGTCCCGGAGAAGAAGAAAACCACAGTCCTTTGCATGCAATCACCGAATCCATTATATCATTGCCGGCGACCGGCTGAGACCTGTCGGCATCGATCATGTTTCGGTTTGAGGATCGCTGCGGCAATGTGGCGTATTATGACATGGTAGCATGGGTTCTGTGTGCAAAGAGATGATTTTATGCGGCGGTTTGCTCGCCACATCATTGGGAAAGCAGAACCCACCTACAGGACGTCTCTGCGCGTGCAGACGAGAAGCTCATCATACACATCTACCGGGCGATGATCGGAGATATGGTGCTGGGGCTGCGAGCACCCATCGAGGAGCCCAAGCTGATCTGCTGCGGCGATCACGATGCGTGGGGGTGTGTCCACGAGTGCGCCCCACCTGGATCGCCATCATAGGGGGTCAATTGGGGATGGCAAGCAAGCAGTGAATCTGGGCCTCAGTTTGATTTCCGGCCGAGGGGGGACGGCTGCATCGCAAGGGACGGCGCAGCAAACGGACCGCGGAGGGAATCGCAGGGAGATGTCGAAAAGTTCTGACAGGCATAATCCGGGGGAGGAGCTGCGGGCGCCGAACCCCCGGGAGCCTGGAGGTGACGATTGTGATCACAGTTTCCGAATTGTCGATGCATTTTGGTGACATTCGTGCGATCGACAGGGTGTCCCTTCAGATCCGCGAGGGGGAGGTTTTCGCCTGGCTGGGACACAATGGAGCGGGGAAGACCACCATGGTGCGCCTTCTCAACGGAGTCCTCACCCCGACATCGGGCAGTGCATCGGTGATGGGTTACTCACCCGTACAGGACGGTCCACGCCTGCGGCAGCACACGGGGGTTCTCACTGAGACCCCTTCCCTGGATGGCAGAATGACAGCATTCGAACTCCTGCAGTTTTACGCCCGAATCTTCGGCCTCGATGCATCGATGGCCAGGTCCAGGACGGGGGAGCTGCTGGAACGCATGGGACTCACAGACCGGGGCGGCGATAGGATCGCAACCTTCAGCCGGGGTATGCGGCAGCGTCTGGCTATAGCCAGAGCACTCTTGCATGAACCCCAGGTTCTCTTTCTGGACGAACCGACCGCCGGGCTGGACCCGGTAGCGGCCCTGGATATTCGGAACCTGATTGCTGACTTCACTGCCTCGGGGCAGAGGACCGTGATCCTGTGTACCCATGACCTGGCGGAGGCCGAACAGCTCTCCAGCCGAGTTGCCATCCTTGAGCAGGGTGCTGTCCTCGAAGTAGGAACACCAGCGGAGTTGATCGATCGCCGCGTGACGCGCATCAACGTCCGGATCAGCGTGGCGTCGGACCAGGTTGATCAGGCGCGGCGGGTGATTGATGGAGATACAGAGGTGACAGGGGGCGTTGTCGCCAGTGCAGGCCAGCAGACTCTTGTTTTCACTGTTGGATCCCGTGGGGAGATTCCGCCTGTTGTCAGCGGGCTGGTCAACGAGGGAATCAAGATCTACGAGGTCTTCACGATCCGACCGACCCTCGAGGACGTATACCTGGGTTTTCACGGTCGCACGAGGGGCGACAGCAACATGCAAAGAGGTGATTCGTGATGTCCCTGGAGCCAGTACTTATCCTGGGAGTGCGTGACATCCGGACAGCCCTGCAGAACCGGTCGGTGTCGATGCCGATGGTCCTGGTTCCGGTCCTCATACTGGTGATCATGCCCGTGGTACTTTTACGCTCACTGATCGGCGCTGGAGGGGACGAGATGTTGTCAGATCTGCAACCTCTTCTCGAGGGTCTGCCTCCGTCGGCAGCATACCTGGCCGAACTGCCGCTAACCGAGGCTGGGATCATACTGATCACTCACTACATCCTGGCCCCTTTGTTCCTGGTCATCCCATTGATGGTGGCCTCGGTTCTCGGAGCCGAGAGCTTCGCAGGCGAAAAAGAACGGGGAACCCTGGAGGCGCTTCTTTACACTCCCCTGAGCAGAATGCAACTTCTGGCTGGAAAGACAATGGCCGCAGTCGTGCCCGCGATTGCCCTGGCATGGGCCAGTTTCCTTGCCTATGCAGTCGTCGTCAATGTGGTTGCCTGGCCAGTCATGGGCCGCATCTTCTTCCCGCCCGTGATGTGGTGGGCTCTGATGCTGTGGGTCGTGCCTGCTGCGGCAGTTCTCTCACTGGCAGTCATGGTCATGGTCTCAATGAGAGTGAGTTCCTTCATGGAGGCATTTCAAATCGGTGGAATGGTGGTGATCCCGGTGGTGGCACTCATGTTGGCCCAGGTCACTGGAGTCCTCTTCCTCAGCCTACCGGTCATGCTGCTGGTGGGCCTGGCATTGTGGGTGACGACCGGTGTCCTGATCCACATACTGAGTAACACGCTGCTGTCGGGTGATCTTCTAACCAGGATGTAGGGGAACCTGCCGAGGTATGGCTTTCAGCTATTGTGGCACGCAGTCGTTCTACCGAACGTGATCTTCCATGCGGACCCTCCAATCCTGGGGTAGACTCGATTACCTGTTTGCGTCAAACATTTGCTGCTACCCACAGCAGTATTCACGTGGTTTACGAGGGGGTTTCTGGATCAGCGGGCGAAGCGAGAGCATATTACCGCCAGAGAGCGGCAGATGTGTAGGTGGGCAGGTCCGACATCACGTTTTTGCCAACCCCGTTGTGCATACAATGGCAACGCAAAAATCCATAGTATTCTGATTGTGTTCTTCAGCTACCGGGGGTGCACTGTTCACTTCTCGGTCAGTGTGATATTCTTCACAGTGATTTTACCGTGATCAGTACGTGCCAACGCGCGCGACGTAGCTGCTTGCGTGGTTTGCAAAGTGCGCGACGTCGGGGGAGACTTTCCGTAACTACTGCCCGAAAAGAGGATCCCAGCAGCACGAACACATGAGCAAAACCGTCGTCGGTGAGGGAGCCTGCCGGTTTCCGGAAGGTGGATTATCGAGTGGTCAATGCAGATGCGCGGACTGCGACTGCTCAGAACCTCACAGCGGATGAGTTGGAAGGGATTGCACCAAAAAGACCCCGGTGCCATGATTTGGGCAGAGTGTGAGATTGAGTTGCGCAAGCTGCGGGTACGGTGGAGACGAGGTCTGCGGGGAGGATAGGATACCGATTGAGTCCAGCCGCTGACATAGCGAAAAGATTGCTGGTGGAGCCCCAGCTCCGGAGCCCATCTTGGGGGTGGGCTCATTGTTGGGACAGCACATTTCGTCCGGGTTACTCTGCCACTGGAGCTTGCATTCCATCTCAGGGGCTTCGATCTGCTTTGTATCCTTCAACTCTCAGACTGGTGTCCCGTCCGACGAGCAAAACGCTTCTCGCCGGAGCCAGGATGAAGTGGGCAGCCACACCACTGCACTTTACCCCCAACTATCTACCCTTTCCTGCTGTATCTTTCGGGGTGGGTCGAGTTCGGGGCCGCCGCGGAGAAGTACAGCTGGCCCAGGGTGAGTCCATATCGTGCGGAGAGTTACTGCAGGTGAAGGGAGGCGGCGATGCAGAGATATGAGCACAAATGCGTCTTCATCTGGGGATTGGGAGCATCGACCACCAGGGCCCTGAATCAATATGGAAGAGACGGTTGGAAACTGGTAGCAGTATCCTGGTGCTGGCACTATTTCACAAGACCACTGGAGATGTGATTCTCTGAATATCCAGGGAGCGGTTCTGGTACGGGAGGATGGTGGCATATGCAGCACACGGGCATAGGCGGAGCAGCAGTCGGAGCCATCCTGGGACTGATATTCGGCATGCTGTTGGGATCAACGTGGGTCGCCCCGCTTGTCGGGGTCTTCCTTGGGTTTCTGGTTGGTATGGTATACGAGAGACATAGCCGGTAGTACGTTGCCAGCCACCATTTGCTCTAACACCAAAGCTCAGAAGTTGCAGGGGAGAGATGTCATAAATGACTCCCGAACTCATTCAAACCTTCGTTCATGTCGGTTTGGGGTTACTGCTCATCACATTGGGTTACCTGATAAAGGTGAAGCAGTGGACCTGGCTCATTGCGGGATACAACACCTCTTCAGCAGAGGAAAAAGCAAAATACGATACAGTGGCTC
>PUMM01000022.1 GCA_003551365.1 Clostridia bacterium | reverse complement strand
GGGAGTGTTTAGGAGTGAAGGGCAGCCATCAGCAGAACATCATATGGTCCACGCATGAGCAGGATCCCGAGGCTTCCGGGCTGCGTGCATGGCCTGTGAGCTCAGCGCGAGGTTATGTCTCGAGGCAGCGCCGCCGCGCAATCTAGGACTGTGATGGGGCCGTGCATAACTGAGAAGGTTAGAGGGTTGAGGATGCGTAGCGGATGACGGCCAGGAGACTGGCTGAGGTACTGGTGCGAGCCAGGGATAGATGTCGTACCGGCGAGCAAGCGGGAGTGAAGGTCGGGGATGCAGGCGAGTAATCGAGCTGCGGGAGAGGCCCAGGGAGAATAGTAGAGGCTCAGAGGTACCCAGTTCATCCCCGGGGGCGGTTCGGAACTGGGGGAGGATTCAAGGGACCTGGATACTGTACTGAGGAAATATGCGCTCGACTAGAGGAGGTCACATAATGACCTATATCATGCTGTACGTGGGGGCAGCACTGGCCATAGTTTGGGGCATCGTGCATATCGCTCCAACTCGCTCGGTTGTTGAACGGTTTGGTGACATCAGTTCGGACGCCAGGCGCATCGTAACGATGGCATGGATAGCTGATGGAGTAGCCCTGGTCATCATTGGGGTTCTTGTGGGCGCGGTCGCATTCATTGACCCTGCCGCTGCTGTCTCAGCATCTGTGTTCGTCATTTCTGCTGTTGGCCTATTTGCCCTGGCGTTTGTCGCGTTTCTGACGGGTTTCGGGGTCAATGAGCTGGCCTTCAAGCTCTGTCCCATCGTTCGCGTGGTGTCCGGTGTGCTGATTCTGATTGGAGGCCTTGGGTAGATTCATCTGCGCCAGGTGTTGACAGGTGATTTTGCGAGGCACGGACGATACCCCGCTCTCGGCGCTCACACGAGTCTACCAGGGGCAACACTATCTGCGAACTGAGGTCATGCAGATATATCGAATCGAGGACGACAGAATTGCCGAGTCCTGGAAATGCGTCGATTACGGGGGAGTAGCGGGGCAGTTGCGTGCTGATTCGCTTCAGGGATAACGCTGAAACCTATGCAACCGATGACCCTTCACCGCCAAATTATCGAGAAACGCACCGAGCAGAGTCCTGTAGCAGAGCCATGTCGTTTCGACCACCTGCCGAGTATGGGTTTTCCACCCACACCGGGTGATACGCAGACGAAGGATAGATCGACCAGCATGGTCGGCCCTGGGTACACTTCCCGGGGCCGGCCTGGGATTGGGACATTGGCACGCACTCTCTGTCTCCTCCTCGACAGAGTATTGGGCAATCTGGTGTCGAATCTGCAGCCCCTTATCGGGGATGCAGAGGGTGTGAAGGTACCCTCGCGAGATCATGGTCACCCGGTGGTTTGCAGCCACCAGCGCCATGAAGACGCTGCGGACCTTCCCCTAAGACCATATCCACGCGCAGCCTAATTGCTGGGTACTCCGGAATAGGGGTGTGGGAATAATCTCCTGCAGGGGCATTTATCTGCTCTCACAGCTGTGGGCCGATCTGCACACAAGTCGTCTCGCCCCCAACCGCAGAATATCATCCGGCGGCGGGAGAAACTCATCCACTGTTGGGGCTGGGCTGCATATTCAGTCTCTGGGTTTTTCAGTCCGACGGCTCTTTACATAGCTGGACCAGGGGAAGTGCCCGGGTGTTTCACCGGGACGGCGAGGCCTGCATACCTCACCCCGGATATGGGATAAGGGAAAAATCACCACTCGAACCGGAGAAATCGTATTGTCACGACCAATAGACTACGAAACGCAAGATATGACGGGGGATATCCCGCATTTTCCCTGTCTACAGTGAGGGGTGATAGCAGGGTTTTTACCGTGATATGGCGAATATACCTTAAGATTGAAGTATGCAGGAGAGGAATCTGTGCAATCTTTCGTTATCAAGAACGGGATGGTAGGGGGGATTGGATGTATCGAAAGACATGGTTAATGGTGGCGCTGGCACTCATGCTGGCCGCAGCGATGGTGGTGGGGGCATGTGGCCCGGCGGAGGAGGTCGAGGAGCCTGATGATCCGGAGGAGGTCGAGGAGCCGGAGGATCCGGAGGATCCGGTTGATGACAGGTATGGTGGAGAGCTGGTCATGGGCACGTATGGTGACGCCAACTACTTCATGCCGCCCCTGACTGGTGATGGTTACACGTATCATACCAAGTATCTGATCTTCGATAGTTTGGTCCGCATGGATGAGAACCTGGAGCCTCAGCCTCTGCTGGCCGAGGACTGGGATATCTCTGACGACGAACTGACATTCACATTTCACCTGCGCGATGACGTCACCTGGCACGATGGAGAGCGTTTCACCGCTGATGATGTTTGGTTGACGTATCACTTCATCGCCAACCCGTTCAGTTTCTCAGCCAAGACCGACTACCTGGACCCACTGGTCGGATTCTCCGAGATGTCGGCGAGGGTAGACGAACTGGATGCCAAACTGGATGAGGAAGAGATCGATGATGATGAATGGACGGAGCTAGTACTGGAAGCCTACGAGGACTGGAAGGACAAAGATTCAATAGAGGTAGTTGATGATTATACCATATGCTTCCATCTGGAATATCCCAGTGGCTCTTTCCTGACAATATCCACAGAAGTAGGGGTTGTGCCAAAGCACATTCTCGGCGATGTGGACCTCACTACGGAGGACCTATCCGAGACGGAGTACGCCAGAGATCCCATCGGTACCGGACCTTTCAAGTTCGTGGAGTGGGAGCGAGGCGATCACTGGATTCTGGATGCCTATGATGATCATTTTGCGGGCCGCCCCTATCTGGACAGGGTGATCTTCCGCGTCATCCCGGATGAGACAACCAGGATTTCCGAGCTGGTCAGAGGCAACATTGATAAGGCCTACACCGTTCCATTTGCCGAGCTCGATTATCTCGAGGAACAGGATAATGTGCAGATACTGTCGGGCCCGAGTCTGGGCTGGGATATGATCAACTTCCAGCTGGAGAGACACTTCTTTGATGACCTGCGGGTGCGCAAGGCTGTCAGCCACGCTTTTGACAAAGCATCGGCGGTAGATTCGATCTTTGAGGGACGCCGGCCGGTGGCGTACGGACCGTTCAATCCTGCCTTCGACTGGGCGCACAATCCCGATGTTACCAGGTACGATTACGACCCTGACAGGGCGAAGGAACTGCTGGAGGAAGCCGGATTTGAGCATGGTGGTGAGTGGTCCAAGGACGGGGAATCAATGGACTTTGCGCTGCGCGTCGGCACGGGATCAACTTCCATCGAGATGTGTGAGCTGTTCCAGTATGATCTCGGTGAAATAGATGTTTCCGTGGACATTGAGCCCCTTGAGGAGGCCGCCTGGCTGGACGCCATTTTTTCGGCGAATTTCGACATGATGTATTTCGGATGGACCGGCCTCGCCGACCCAGACGGGTATATCTACACTGTACATCACTCCAGCGCAATCGGTGGGCGGAACGTCATGAAGTATCGCAGTGACCGCGTGGATGATCTGTTTGACAAGGCCAGAATGACCACGGATATCGATGAGCGAGGCAGCTATTACCACGAAATCCAGGAGATACTGGCAGAGGATCTTCCAGTCATCTATATGAGCTACTATGTGAATTATCACGCGGTGGCCGATGGCTTGAAGGGTCTGGTACCCAACCCGACCAAGCATGCGTCCATTTTCTGGAGCCTCAAGGATGTATACTGGGAAAAGTGAGCTGGTGAAGCAGACGTATCTGGACAGGTGGTCGCACGGTGCGGCCCCCTGTCCAGACTCTGAATGGGAGTTGTGTTTATGAGCAGCTACATCATCAAGCGCCTGGGCCTGGCAGTTCTCACGCTGGTGGGCGTGTCCGTGCTTATCTTTACGATAATCAACCTTGCACCGGGTGGTCCGGAGGTTGTGTTGGTGGGCGAGGACATGAATCCGGCTCTTGCTGAGCGCATGCGGATTCGGCTCGGGCTACATCAACCGGTCTACGTTCGATATTTCCGCTGGGTTGCGGCATGCCTGCAGGGAGACTTTGGGTATTCCTTTCGCACCGGGCATCCCGTGCTACCGGTGGTTCTGCACAATCTGCAGCGCACTCTGGTGCTCACCATTGGAGCCCTGGTTCTTTCTGTGGCCGTATCCATAGTGGTGGGTGTGATATCAGCCGTTAAGCAGTATTCTCTCTTTGACCAGCTGGCATCTGTGGTGGCGTTCATGGGGATCAGTGTGGCCAATTTCTGGTTGGGGCTGATGCTGATGCTGATCTTCGGGTTTCACCTCGGGTGGTTTCCCATATCGGGTAGCGGCACGGTAGGCATGGAGGGGGGAACGGTGGCGTATTACCTGGATAGAGCTCGCCACCTGGTGTTGCCGGTGCTTGCGCTGGGATTCATGCGGTTGGCCGAGCTGGTGCGCTATGCCAGGTCGGGAATGCTGGAAGTCCTCGGGCAGGACTATGTGCGTACTGCAAGGGCCAAGGGTCTTTCCGAGAGAGTAGTAATCTACAAACATGCTCTGCGCAATGCCATGATCTCAGTTGTTACCGTGATCGGACTGTCGATCCGCTTTCTGGTCGGCGGTTCAGTGGTGATTGAGGAGGTCTTTGCCTACAGTGGCGTCGGTCGACTGACTGCCTCCGCCGTCTACGACAGAGACTTTCCCATTGTCATGGGGGTATGTCTCATGATTTCTGTGGTGGTACTGGCTGGCAACCTGCTGACGGACCTGGCCTATGCACTGGTTGATCCACGGATTCGATTTGACTGAACTGGGGAAGCGAGGTCGTCCTCTTGAGCAAGCAGACCAAAATCAGCACGATCGAGACGAGAGAAGAAGCATCAGCAGCGGCCACGATTGATGCCTGGCGAATGCTGCGCCGGTTTGGTCGTCGTCGGGGCGCTGTCTTCGGCCTGAGTGTCCTCATTATTTTGATTCTCTGTACCGTCTTTGCTCCGTATCTGACGGCACACAATCCGGTGAAGCCAGATGTAACCAATCGCCTGGCACCTCCGGGCGCCGATAACCCCTTTGGCACGGACAACCTTGGTCGAGATGTGTTTGCCCGGACACTGTTCGGCGCGCGAGTATCGCTCACCGTGGGCCCGCTGTCGACAGCGATAGCAGTTGCCTTGGGTCTGCTGATCGGTTGCATTTCCGGATTTTACGGTGGCACAGTCGACCTGGTACTGCAGCGCATCGTCGATGTAGTCATGTGTATGCCGGCCATATTTCTTATCCTTGTGGTTATAGCCTTCGTTGGGCCCGCAATATCCACCACGATTATGGTAATCGGACTGGTGTACTGGACTGCTCCTGCCCGCATCATCCGGGCAGAATTCCTTGCCCTCCGAGACAGAGACTTCATTGAGGCTGCGAAAGCCGTGGGGATGAATGAGTTCAGGATCATCTGGCGTCACATCCTGCCGAACGCCCTGCCACCGCTCATAGTGCAGACCAGTCTGTTTGTCGCCCAGGCCATCCTCATCGAGGCAGCGCTCAGTTACCTGGGCCTGGGAGCTCAACCACCAGTGCCGAGCTGGGGTAACATAATGACCGATGGTGGGAGGGTGTTGCATAGAGCCTGGTGGGTGGCCACTTTCCCGGGAATTGGACTGTTCCTGACTGTTCTGTCTCTCAATCTGGTGGGCGACGGCCTACGTGATGCCCTGGATCCCAAGCAACAGTAGCAGCTGCACCACTGGCGGGGCTGTTTCATCCAACCCCGGCAGTCCGCGCGAGAGGGCACAAACCATTGCATATTTTTCACCTATTGTCCGTCGATCTCCGGAACGCGCCTCCCAATGGCATTCCGCAGGATATTTTCATGTGGCCTGATCTGCCGGTGCAGCTTCGGCGGCGTGTGGTTCGGGTGGCTTTGGTAGTCAGCAGCAACTGTAGACCCGTGTGAGTCTGATCCGACGGCCCATGCCGGAGGCGCATGGGGAGGATGATCGGTTGTCGCGCATGATCCGGGCGATTGGTTGAGGCATGTGAGGCCAGCGTGGTGCGAAGGTGACTGGACAGTACGAAAGGCTCTGTGCTGGGAGAGGATGCTCGATCCGTGTGCGTAGATCTGGTTGCAGGGTAACGGGACGGCCGGGGTGAGCCAGCCGTCCCGCACTCTGGAGTCAGGTGTCGTTTAGAAGAGATTCTTTCGTGGGTTCGAATCGGGCGGTGAAGAACCGCAGCACGGAGGGTTCATATATGAACTGCAGGCCCGAGATTCGCTCTCGTTTTTCGTACAGGCTGCGGGCTGCCCCGGCCACCACGTCCAGATGTTGCGAGGTGTATACCCGGCGAGGTATGGTCACGCGGACCAGCTCCAGCCGCGGGTAGCGGTGTTCACCGCTTCTGGGATCACGACCGGCCGAGACGACTCCACGCTCCATGGTCCGGACTCCCGATTCCACGTACATCGCGGCTGCGAGTGATTGGGCGGGCAGTTCATCCTGCGATAGGTGGGGAAGAAACTCGCGTGCGTCGAGGAAGACGGCGTGGCCTCCGACTGGTCGGACAGTGGGTACGCCATCGGAGTGCAGCTGCTCACCCAGGTATCGGACCTGACCGACCCGGTGAGAGATGTACTCGTCCTCTACCATTTCCCGGATGCCGAGGGCCATGGCCTCCATGTCGCGACCGGCCAATCCACCGTATGTGGGAAACCCCTCGAAGAGGGTCACTATCTCGGTGGCGCCTTCGTAAAGTTCCGAGCTGTCGGTCGCCAGGAACCCCCCGATATTGACGAGACAGTCCTTCTTCCCGGACATTGTGCACCCGTCACCGTATGACATCATTTCGCGCAGGATCTCGGCCACCGAGTGTTCCTCATATCCGGGCTCGCGTTCCTGAATGAAGAACGCATTCTCCGCACAGCGGGTCGCGTCGAAATATACGGGTACGCCGTACTGAGAACAGAGGCTTCTCGTTTCCCGTAGATT
>PUMM01000142.1 GCA_003551365.1 Clostridia bacterium | reverse complement strand
GTTGGGCCGGGCGCCCGCCGATTGCACATTCCGTAAGGAGGGGATTGTATGAAGTTACAACACGGTCATCTCATCCTGCTGTCCATGCTGTTGGTATTTTTTCTGGTGCTGGCAGTGGGATGCGGTGAGCCAGAGGAGGTCGTTGAGGATCCGGAGGCGGAAGTGGAACCGGATCCGGATCCGGATGATGTTGATGAGGATCCCGATGAGCCTAAAACTGGAGGCAGGCTGGTAATTGGGTGGGATGAAGAGGCCGACACGCTGCACCCACACATGACCGCGGCCATTGCCTCCAATTTTGTCATGGCGCAGATGGGGGATGCGTTGCTCACGCGGGACCCGGACACCGGGGACATTGAGCCGCACCTGGCGGAAAGCTATGAGATTTCCGAGGATGGGAGGGAAATTACCTTCCACCTGCGCCAGGATGTCAAGTTCCACTCGGGCGAACCGTTTGATGCCCATGCCCTGCACAACACCTTCAAGCGGTCCCAGTGGGAGGGACACGAGCAGGTCCGCGGGCGTCTGGGCCCCATTGTGGATCTGGTCGTGGAAGATGACTACACCTATACCATGATCTATGAGGAGCCGTTTGGTCCGCTTCTCATCAATCTCGCCGGTGCCGGATATCTGCACGCCATGGACCCGGCACATCTGGAGGAGTACGGTGACGAGGATTACGGACGCAACCCGGCGAGTACGGGACCGTGGAAGTTCGACGAATGGGTGAGCGGGGAATCAATTACCCTGGTGCGCAATGAAGATTACAACTGGCCGGAGTACTTCTATGACAACCGCGGGCCGGCCTATCTGGATGAGATCCACATCCGCTACATCGATGAGGGTGCCACGCGCATGGCCGCGCTGGAGACGGGAGAGATTGACGTCGCTTCTGTGGCCCTCGCCGATATAGATACCTTCCTGGATCATCCCGATTTCGAGATATTTGAGTTTGATCGGGAGGGAGTGTGCGCGTCTCTGTGGTTCAACCACGACAGGGAGCCTTTGGACGACGTCCTGGTGCGGCGCGCCCTGGCCTGGGGAATGAACAAGCAGGCCATCATCAACGCTGCCGTGGACGGTTACGCTGAACCGGCACACGGCATCCTGCCCCCCACCATGTGGGGTTACTGGGAGGGTGTCGAGGACATCGCCTACAGCCACGACCCGGACAAGGCAGCCGAACTGCTGGATGAGGCCGGCTGGGTCCTGCCGAACGGGGCCGACGTGCGGGAAAAGGACGGCGAGAAGCTCAGCCTGGAGCTGTGGGTCCGCCCGGGTGACGAGGTCATGCGCACCGCCGAGATGCTGCAGGCGCAGTATGCAGAACTCGGGGTGGAGATCATCATTGACACCTACGAGTGGGGTACGCTGATGGAATATCTCTCCGAGGGGCGGCACGACCTGACCATCATCGGTTACAGCTCGACCGACCCGGATTGGCTGCATCGCATCTTTCATTCCTCGGAGGCCGGCGTCGGCTTGAACTGGGCGTTTGTGCGGGACGAGGAACTGGACAGGGTCCTGGAGGGCATCCGCTACACCCTCGATCCGGAGGAGCGGGCGTACTATGCGAAGGAAGGCCAGCGCATGTCCATCGAAAACGCCCACTGGGCGCCGATCTACCGCAGCGATCAGTACATTGCGGTGAATGAGCGGGTGAACGACTTCCGGGTCAATTTCCGCGGCACGTGGTTGCTGCACGATGTGTGGCTGGACGACTGAGCGGCAGGCGCGTCGCGCAGTACTCCAGTTGAGTTTTCGGTCCGGTGCGGACGGGGGGATGGCCTCCCGTCCGTACTGGTAGAGACCACGTGAAATGAGGGGAGATTGGCGCCGATGTCCACCTATATAGCGAAACGATTGCTGACAATAATACCCACAATGCTGGGCGTGGCCCTGCTGGTGTTTCTCATGGTGCACATGACGCCGGGAGATCCCGCCCGCGCCATCGGTGGACTGGAGGCCGATGCCGAGCAGCTGGAGGCCATCAGACAGCGCCTCGGGCTGCATCAACCACTGCACGTGCAGTTTGCTGATTTTTTGCGCGGGGCGCTGCGGGGAGATCTGGGGCGTTCCTTCAGCACCGGCGTGCCGGTGACGGAGGAAATATTCAACCGGCTGCCCGCCACCATGCGTCTCGCTCTTGGGGGCATAACCCTGGCAGTGATCATAGGGATCTCCGCGGGAGTCATGGCGGCCAGGCATAACCAGACTCCCATCGACAATCTGGTGATGGTCGGCGCCATGGTGGGCGTCAGCATGCCGGGCTTCTGGTTCGGGCTGATGCTCATGTTCCTGTTCGCCGTCACCCTCGGGTGGCTTCCGACCAGCGGCGCGGACAGCCTGCGCCACCTGATTCTTCCCAGCATGGCTCTGGGCATCCGGGCTGCGGCAATTCTGGCCCGCCTGACCCGATCCTCCATGCTGGAGGTTATGCAGAAGGACTATGTCCGTACCGCGCGGGGAAAGGGTTTGAGCGAGAGCGTGGTCATGCACCGACACGTGCTGCGCAATTCCCTGATCTCAGTCGTGACCATCGTGGGTCTTCAGTTTGGCTCCCTTCTGGCCGGGACGGTTATAATCGAGCAGGTCTTTGCCTGGCCGGGACTGGGCCGGCTGCTCATCCGCTCTCTCATGGCGCGCGATTTTCCCATGGTGCAGGGCGTAATCCTCTATATTGCCCTGGCCTTCGTTCTGGTAAATCTGTTGGTGGACCTGGCCTATTCTCTGCTGGATCCCAGAATTCAGTACAGTTGAGGTGGGGTGAAATGGCATGAGTGCAAAGCATTATGAGCAGTATGAAGCTGACGGTTTAATGTCGGATGACCGGGCGGGCGAGCTCTCACTGGCCCGGTTGACGGTGCGGAGGTTCTTCAAAAATCGGGGTGCGACAGCCGGACTTATCGTCGTCCTCGCGCTGATTATGATGGCCATTTTCGCCCCGCATCTGACCCCGTACGAACCCTTCGCGGTGTCCGATAATCTCCTGGACGCCCCTTCTTCCCGGCACCTGCTGGGGACTGACCCACTGGGCAGGGACCTGCTGAGCATGATCATCGTCGGGAGCCGGATCTCCCTGCAGGTGGGACTGGTGGCCGTGGGGATAGCGCTGGTAGTCGGGACTACCCTCGGTTTGATAGCCGGTTATCTCGAGGGGTGGATGGATAACGTCATCATGCGCTGTATGGATGTACTGCTGGCTTTCCCCGGCATACTCCTGGCCCTGGTCATCATAGCCGTGCTCGGCTCGGGGCTGTTCAATGTGATGATAGCCATCGGTATCGCGACTATTCCCACCTACACCAGACTGGTGCGGGGTGAGACCCTTTCGGTGAAGCAGAACGAATACACCATGGCCGCGCGGGCCCAGGGAGCAAGTCTCGGCAGGATTTTGTTCCGCCACATTCTGCCCAACGTGGCTGCGCCGGTGATCGTCACCTCCACCCTGGGCGTTGCCGGGGCAATCCTCGCCGCGGCCGGGTTGAGCTTCATTGGACTTGGACCGTCCCCTCCGACTGCGGAGTGGGGAGCAATTCTGGCCCAGTCGCGACAGTACATTCGCCGCGCCTGGTGGCTGGTGACCTTCCCGGGTGTGGCCATAACGGTGACGGTGCTGTCCATTAACATGGTGGGAGATGGACTGAGGGATGCACTGGATCCGCAGCTGCGCAGATGAATGGCGCCCGGCGGTGGGTGGAGCAGCTGCCGCGCAGCTGCGTCCATCCCCTCCCCGATCCCCGTGCGCGGGGCTTGACTGTCTCTTTCCAGCTCATCGGTATTCTGGCGGTTGTGGCCGGTCGGCGTTCGATCTGTTTCTGGCTTTGCTGCCGGGACAGGTGTGGGTGGGACGGGCAGTGGAAGAGGGCCCCACGAGTGTGGGGCCCTCAGAGAGATCTGATTCAGTACCTGCGGTCGTACATTCTCGCTCTTATGCCCTTGGGAATGCGGTGGTCATAGGATTGATCGGTGTGACCAATCTCAAAGTTGTCCCTGGGCTGGTTGGCATGTGCGAGTTCATCGACCATTTTCAGGCTGTAAAGTTCCATTGTGCTCACCTCCATGTTTAACCTCATGCAACAGTTAGCAATTATCACAGATGTCCTGCCGGTAGACAACAGCTCTCCGTTTACAAGGAGGTAACAAAGCGGTCAGGGGCTGTGCTGACGACTATACGATTGCCCTTCCGACGGCGATTGCAGCATATCAGATGGCGGCGTGGTTCTGTGTCTGTTGCTGCCGTTTCCCCGGCTATGCCGTGAGTTGTCTGGCGAAATGCGATCTGTCGAGGGGGCAATCCGCGGGCTGCCCTGGCATCTGATTTTCCGCAAACTGCTCCAGCTGTGCTGGGAGGAGGCGACAGTGGGTGCATCACTGCATTTGCCTGCCCGATGGGCTCTTTGGTCGCCCGTTTGCGATGCAGATTCGGCTGTTTTAGACTGACAGATGTGGCGATGGTCATATGTCGATGTGAATCTGTGGGGCGAGACATGAAGGAGAGGTAGAAGTGGGAATTGGCCCAGTGGAGGCGGGGCTCACCGCTCTGGTGTTTTTTGTTGCTGCTGTAGTGCACGGCGTAGCGGGTTTTGGATTTGCGCAAATATCCATGGGGTTGCTGCCGTTGTTCCGGAGTGCCGGGCCGGCGTCTGTGGTCTTCAGTATGGTATCAATTATGACGAATGCCCGTGTGTTGTGGAGCGTACGGCGGGACTTTGCCCCGAAGGATTGGGCGATACCTGCTGCCGGCCTGGCAGCCGGTATGCCCGTCGGCATCTACTATTTCCAGCAGTTGGGAGAGGAGCAGCTGCGGGTTTTCATCGGTGCAACGCTGCTTCTGGCTGTGCTGCTCGTCGTGGCCATGCGGCAGGTACCGTTTGTGTCACACTGGATCGCGGAGACCGGGTATGAACCGGGATGGCCTGCGGGAGTTGCCGCGGGATTTTTCGCGGGAATACTCGGAGGAGCCATAGCTGTTCCGGGTCCACCCATGATCATGTACGGAATATTCATGGTGGGGGCTGGTCTCTGGAGTGGGCGACGCATGAAGGCGGCCTTCACTGCCTTTTTCGGTACCGTACAGCTCTACCGTCTGGCATCGCTGCTGATCGCCGGTGCAGTAACGGTGCCTCTGGTGATCCAGGCAGCAATTGGGCTGCCGGCCCTGCTGCTGGGGGCCTGGCTCGGCATCGTCGTCTTCCGGTACATCCCGCAGGATACCTTCCGCTGGTTCGTTCTTGCTCTTCTGACCGTCAATGCTCTGATCCTGCTGTCCGGCTGATGGGAGTGGGCACGAACTGCTGTCCCGCCCGCCAGCTGCCCGTGGGCCATGCAGGGTGCAGGCTGCAACCCTCATCTCCGGGTGCGGCGCTGCGGGTATTGAACAGTCCGCTGCAGCTGTCATCCCGGAGTGGCAGGTCGCGCAATCGGTCGCGAGAATGTGCTGTCAGTATCCAATTGGTGAATATCGGCCTTCATCTATTGACAGCCCAACCCTTACTGATAAAATGACTGCAGTTTACGTCCTTTAATCTGGCTCAGCGAGGCTAGGAAGGGAGAGATAGAATGCTCATTTACGCGTTACGCCCGGCTAGCTGGGACGACTCCGCCGTCGTTCGGTTGGCTTTTTCTTTGCAGGAGGAGACCTCATGTTAGCCCGGCTGGTACTGGAGGATGGCGCTGTATACCGCGGAGAGAGCTTTGGTGCGCGCGGCGAAGCGCAGGGCGAAGTGGTTTTCAACACGTGCATGTCCGGTTACGAAAAGGTAGTAAGTGATCCGTCACACCTGGGTCAAATAGTGACGATGACCTATCCCCTGATTGGCAATTACGGTATCAATGCCGGCGACCTGGCATCTTCCCGGCCGCAGCTCCGCGGCATGGTGGTGCGGGAGGTCTGTCATCGCCCGAGTAACTGGCGCAGCACTCAGTCGCTACCCGACTATCTGCAGGAGTACGGGATCATGGGGATATCCGGCGTCGACACCCGGGCCCTGGTCCGTCGACTGCGCGACAGCGGCTCTATGATGGGACTACTGACAACCGGAAATGAGACGGATGAAGATCTCGTCAATCGTTCCCAGAAACTGCCGGCGGAGAGCGCGGTGCAGTGTGGGAAGGAGATGACTGTCCCTGCTCCTGTCACTCTGCATGGCCGCGGCCCCCGGGTGGTCGTTTTCGATATGGGCATGGGCGAAACAGTCCTCCGGCATCTGCAGCATATGGGGTGTGAGGTGATTGTCGTGCCGCCGCACACACCGGCAGAGGAAATCAATAATCTGCGACCCAAGGGATTGCTGTTCTCCGATGGCCCGGGGACTCCGCAGAGCGCAGCAGCAGCATTGCAGGTTGCAAGATCCCTGCTCGGCTGCATACCCATGTGTGGGATTGGTCTGGGACTGCAGGCGATTGCCCTGGCCCTCGGAGCGTCAGTTTGCAGTCTGCCGCACGGGCATCGTGGCATGAACCACCCGGTGAGAGATGTGGACACCGGTGCAGTTGAGATCACCTGGCAGAATCACGATCATGTCATAAGTGAAAATAGCCTGCAGGACATCCCCGCGACGGTTACCCACCGCCACCTGAATGATGAAACGATTGAGGGGTTGGCACACGACAGTGAGCCAGTGATCGGGGTGCAGTATCGCCCCAATCCGCACGAGCGGCCGCTGGAGCGGACGCATGTCCTGTGCCGGTTTGCCTCCATGATGTCGTATGTGCCGGAGGAGGTGAAGTGCTCATGTGCGCATCCCACGAATTGAGCAGGGTGATGGTCATAGGTTCCGGTCCCATTGTCATAGGGCAGGCTGCCGAATTCGACTATTCGGGGACGCAGGCGTGTCGGGCCCTGCGCGAAGAGGGCCTGGAGGTGGTTCTGGTCAACAGTAACCCGGCGACCATAATGACTGACGTGAACATTGCCGACCGCGTCTACATTGAGCCGCTGGAACTGGATACTCTCACCGAGATCATCGAGCGTGAACGGCCGGACGGACTGCTGCCCACTCTGGGCGGGCAGGTTGGTCTGAATCTGGGCAAGGAACTGGCGGAAC
>PUMM01000065.1 GCA_003551365.1 Clostridia bacterium | reverse complement strand
ACAGCTCTTTCAGGAACTGGAGGTGAAGCCGCCGAGCCAAGCGAACGTCAGCGCGTAGTGCCAAATTTTAAGTGCGCCCCTGGCGCATCAATGGGTTATACGCGCGGCTGTTTAAGTTGGGGTAGCAGGAGAATTGAGCGATGGACGACCGCGATTACTTGGCCGCTCACACCTACGTGAGCTGGAATGAAGCCGTCGAAGTGCTGCGCAATGCAGGGCAGCGCCATCCGAGCATCGACGACGTGATAGCCGCTCGCGCTCGGATGCGCTACGCCGAGGCGGATGCGATGCTTGATCTCCGCGCACAGACATGCCCCGGTGCCGGGAACATGGCTGGGGAGGAACAGGCCCGGTCTTGATCAATAACCGGTGCGCGCGTTGACCCCCCTCGCACGCGCGAGAGATCTTGCCAGTTACGGCCCCGGCAAATGGCGCTGGAGGCGCTCGTCGATCTCCAGCGGCTGGACGGGATCGCGCCCGAGCTCGAGTTCGGGCAGTTGCACCGGCTGCCCGGCGCGGACCTGGACGCGCAGATCGACATGATCGAGCTGCCGGTACGGGTTCCAGGAGCGGACCTTCGCCGGCGAGGCGTAATGCAATCGCACCCCGTCCATGGTCCCCTCCACCGTCGGCTCCTCGCCCGGTAGACGCGGCGCCTCCACCTTCCCGGTGAGGTAGACGTCGCCGACCTGCTCCAGCCGCTCCAGGGCGCCTGCGAGCTCCTGGACCGCCACCCGCGCCCCCCGGATCCGCGTCGTCGTCGTGTGGATGGCATCGCCTTCGATGAGCACCGCCCGGCGCGCGTACCAGTCACACACCTCGGCCCGGCAGACCGACCGTGGGCCGTCCTCCGTGCGCACGATCAGCCCGTCGGAGCGGTACGCGCCGATGACTGGCCACTCGCCGGCGACCGGCTGGAAGCGCCGGTTGTCCTGGCCCTCCACGCGCAGCGTCCAGGCGCTGTCGCCCCGGTGGGCGTCGTAGTGACTGCGCGCCTGGGCGATGTTGCCCATGGCGTCGCGGACACTGCCGATCAGACCTACCTCCAGCTGCGCCAGGGCGTAGGCGGGCACCAGCAGCAGCGAAAGGGTGACGGCGAGGGCGACCTCCCCCGGACCGGAGACCTCGATCCGGTGGCGGCTGTCCCCGGGCAGGACGCAGCGCGCCCGCGCCGGCCAGAACCACGCCACGCCGCCCACGCTGAGCAGATCGAGCAGCCCGTGGGAGATCCACCCGGCGGCGAAGGCCATCGCGTATCCGGAGGGCAGCAGCCACAGCGCGGCCGCCGTGACCAGGACCGCGGCAAGCAGGCTGTGGGTGACCGTCCGGTGGCCCACCGACTCCTCGATCCACCCCGAGACCCGCGGCACCAGCCGCCCGACGCCACTGTCGGCCTGATCCAGATCCGGCAGCACGGCCCCCAGGCCGGCGACCATGGCTTCGGCAGGGTGGGGTGCATGGCCGACCCACCACGCGGCGCCGAGATAGGCCAGCTGCCCGCCGATCAGGTGGGTCGGGGTGAGCACTAGGGTCTCCCGGCCATGGGCATGACGAAGTAGCGCAGGACCACCGCCAGACCGATGGCAGTGCCGGCCAGCACGTAGATCTCGGTGGAGTCGATGCCGCGGGCGATGTAGCGAAAGGCGATCGCCGCCCCGATCCCGATCACCACCACCGGCGTCATGTCGATGTAGCGGATCCCGGCATCGTGGCGGAAGGCGCGGACCTGGCGCCGTGTCACCTGCGGCTCCGAGCGGGCCTGCTCAAGCATGCCCTGGATGGCCGCCGGCATGCCGCCGCTGTCCTGGCGCACGGCGCGGATGAAGGCGTCGCGGACGGTATCGTCCTCGAAGGCGATCGGGTGGGCCTCGAGCCAGCTCCGCGTGATCGCCTCGGTGGCCGCGCCGGGGAGAGGGCGAAGCTCGATGCGCTCGCGCTCCGGGAAGCGCCAGAGCAGCCGGCGGATGCGCACGCGGCGGTTGGTGTCATCCATCGCCGCCGCCACCTGCGCCACCTCGAGGACGGCCGCGAACTGCTCGGCCTGGCTCGGCGGGAGCTCCAGGGATTCGAAGAAGACCACCGGGGGAGGCTGGACCGTCTCCAGGGTGGTCGCCACCAGGGCCACGCACTCACGCGCCGGCATGCGCCGCACGGCGCGGCGGATGCGGCCCCAGGGGAGGTCGCGCACCGGGGTGCCGGCCACGCGCCCGGGCAGGGCGTCGCTGTCGGCAAGGCCGATCTGCGCGTGGGCCTGCCGGGCGAGCTCGTAGGCCTGTTCCTTGGCCGATCCTTCCGGGACCCAGATGCGGATCCGCTCGGCGGGCAGCGTCGAGAAGAGCTCGCGCAGCAGCGCCGACTTGCCGATGCCCGCGCGCCCCTGGATCAGCAGGTTGGCGCCCTTGTCGAGCGTCTGCCGGGCCCGGGCTAGTTCGCGATCTCGCCCAAGTAGTCCTGTAGTCGCGTCCACTGCGATCCTCCGAAGCGTCGTGCCACCGCCTCGCGCTGGTCGTGCAGTGCCCGGGCGCGATCGCGGTAGCGGTGCTCGGCCTC
Source organism: Clostridia bacterium (assembly GCA_003551365.1). Classification (GTDB taxonomy): domain Bacteria; phylum Bacillota; class Sulfobacillia; order SLMV01; family SLMV01; genus PWGR01. The sequence goes on along the minus strand of PUMM01000065.1, from coordinate 4,519 downwards.
CTGCAGGCGCTCCGTCTCCTGCCAGAGCGCATCGGGCTCCTTGAGGCCCTGCTCGACGGCCTCCCGGCGGTAGTCCAGGCGGTCCTTGGCCAGTGCCCGGCGCTCCTTCGCGGCGGCCACCGACTCGGCCCGGGCGCGCAGGTCGTTGACGGCATCGAGGAAGGCCTCGCGGATGGAGGCGCGCTCGGCGGCGAGCTCACGCTGCGCCCGCGCCTTCTCGCGGTCGCCGTCGCCGCCGACGAGCGGGATGTGGATGGAAAGCGTCGCCTGCCCGGCGTCCTGGGTGCCGTACTCGTTCCGGCCCTGGGTCAGCGACAGGGAGAGGTCCGAGGACCAGGAGGGGCGGTCCGCCACCGCGGCCGCCTCGCGTTGCCGGGCCTGGATCTGGGGGTGGGCCTCCAGGACCAGGGCGAGGGCCCGGTCCACCGGCGTCGGATCGGCGCCGGCGAGACCGGGCAGCAGCCCGGCGAGGACGACCAGAGCTCCGCAGGATCGGTGCACATCGCCTCCCGGGCCCTCGCGCTCAGGCGTTGCCCGCCGTGCGCGCGACCTCGAAGGTCACCATCATGGGCTCCTGCTGCATGGAGACGAGCCCCTGGACCTTCTCGATGTAGGCCGTGGAGAGCGTCTCGCTCTCCAGGGTCACCTGCACCGTTCCCTTGCTCGTGGTGGTCACGCGCTTGAGCTCCGCGGGCAGCGCCTCGATCAGCACCACCGGCGGATACCCCGGGTAGGCGGCACCGTCGCCGGTCACGCCGCGCTGCACTTGCTGCTCGTCCGACATGAGCATTCTCCCTCTTGGTGTGGGTGGGGCGGATGATTCCGGGACCCGGCCGCCCCCACCTGCGGCCCGTCCAGGTAGCTTTCGATCACGGCCCGCGCCCGCTCCCAGCCGAGACAGATCTCGACCCGGTAGCCGTTACTGCGTAACGCCGTGATCCAGCCGCGTTGCCGGCGGGAAGGCCGGCCCCGGCGTGTCTTGAGCTCGATGAAAAGCCCGTGCCACCCACCGCGCGCCACCGGCAGACAGAGATCCGGGACGCCGGGGCGGACCCCCTCGGCCTTCATGCGGGCGGCCACGGCGCGGTGCCGGTGGCCGCCGTTGGGGATGGCGAAGAGCAGCCGCAGCTCCGGCCGGGCCGACTCCGTGAGCCAGGCCCAGCGCATCAGCGCCGCCTGCTCCTCGTGCTCGCTGGCCAGCCGCCGCATGACTCACCTCCCGGTGGACCCGAAGCCGGCGATGCCGCGGCGGACCCCGGTGGCGGGCGCCCCGGCGTCGAGGCTCGGCACGATCAGCAGCTGCGCGATGCGATCCCCCTCCCCGATGTCCACGGGGTAGGCGCTGTGGTTGGCCAGGATCACCTGGAGCTCGCCCTCATAGTCCGGGTCGATGACACCGGGGCTGTTGAGCACGGTGAGACCGTGGTGCACCGCCAGACCGGAGCGCGGGCAGACCAGGCCCACGTAGCCGGCCGGGACCCGCACGCCGTAGCCGGTGGGGACCAGCGTCCAATCCTGCGGCTCGACGCGGGCATCGACCGCCGCGCGAAGATCCCAGCCGGCCGCGCCCCGCGTAGCCCGTACCGGGGCCGGGACGTCACTGCGGATAGTGGTGAAGTAGTTCGGCATCGCCCTGTCTCCCTCTGCGTTGGAGTTCCCTTTCCACCAGCCGGCGCACCGGCTCCCGGTACGCCGCCGGCACCTGCGCCAGGCGCATCCGCAGGCCGTGGCCCGTACGCACGGCGAGGATCCACTGCGCCCACTCGACGGGGCGGTTCGGTACACGCGTCATGAGCCCACCTTCCGGCGCATCAGATCGATGTAGTAGCGCGCCACCTCCGGGTCGGAGCGCTCGGTCAGCTGCGGCGGGCCTCGCTCGAGCCGGGCCCGGTAGCACACGTCCTGGTAGTGCCGGCGCAGTACCGCCACCGTGGGCAGGCGATCGCAGTGGGCGACCGCCTGGCGGACCGCCTTGCGCATCTTCTCGTCGTCGGCGTCCTGGAGCTGGTCCCAGTAGACAGCGGCCTGGGCCTCACCCATCGTCACGTTGTACGCGGCCGACAGGTAGCCGATGATCTCCTCGAGGGTCTTCTGCTCCATGGCGGCTTCCCTGTTCCAGCTTGTCGAAGAGGGCACGGGCGTTGGCCACGCTGTGCCGCGCGCGCTCGGATTCGTCCGGCGGTGCCAGGCGTGCGTCGATCTCGGGCTCGAGCTCGTCGGTCCACGACTCGGCGTTGAGGTAGGTGGTCGGATACGGGATGTACCGGCCGTTCTGCTTGTTCCACTGTGGTGAGCGGCGCGCCTGCTGCACCGCGGCGCAGATCCGGTCGGTCAGCGCGTCGTCCGGGTCGATGCGCCGCCAGACCTCCCGGGCCCGCGCCTTCTGCACCTTGCGCGGGTAGACCGCCCAGAAGCGGTCGAAGCGCTCCTGCTGCTCGGGCGAGAGCAGGGTCGAGGGCCGGGCCCCGCGCTCAGGGGCGCTCCCCGACGGTTCGGGCGCGGGACGGGAGGCCGGCTCACCGACGCCCGGCAGCTGATCGGGGCGGTGGAGGGCAAGCCGGTATCGCGCCACACCGTCGGCGTCGTCCGCGCAGCGGATCGCACAGCCGAGGTGGATCAGCCGGTCGATCACTTGCTGCGCCGAGCGTTCGTCCAGACCGGTGAGCGCCGCCAGGTGGCGCCGGCATCCGGCGTGCGGCGCGAGCTCATGGCGGTCCAGCCACTCGGCGTGCTGAATGGCGAGGAGCATTAGCTTCTCGGCCATCGGCAGGCTGCGCGTCCAGGCCCAGTAGAGATTGGTGCTATCCATGGCACGGGCACCGAGACCGGAGCCGGCGTCGAGGACTCTGTCCGCGCAGTGACCCACGGAAGGCTGCGCCGATGTGCTGCAGCCGGGGTGGAAGCGCACGGCGCCGGGCGGTGGTCGCGCGTCGTTGCGCGCCTTGTTCGGCAGACGCACCGGTCGCATCGTGACCGTGACGGGATGGAGCAGTGGCTACGCGTGAGCCGGCGGTGATATCCATATCGTTATCCACCAGGGCGCAATATGCGTGACACGCATCACCCTCGCACAATGGACCCGGCGACTGCAAATGCATGCCGTAGTCAGCGCGCATACAATATGCGCACGAGAAATCACCTGCAGGGAGGCAGATCATGACGGAACTCACCGGTATCCGCTTCCGCCAGCTCCGGCGCCAGGCGGCGCTCTCCCAGCGCGAGGTCGCCGCGCAGCTTGGCATGCACCAGGGGCAGCTCTCCCGACTCGAGCGCGGCGAGGGCGGGCTGACCATCGAGCGCATGCAGGCGGCCGCGAAGATCCTCGGCACCACCCTGGCGTACCTCTACGGGGAGACGGACGACCCGGCGCCGGATGCCGCCGCGCCGGAGCAACCGCCACTACCGATCGACGCGCCGCCGGTCCTGCGCGAGCTGGCGGCGGCGAGCGGGCTGGTCCGCGACCTGCAGGTCACCGCCGAAGACTGGGACCGCCTGCTCCAGGTCCCGCTGCCCGAGCACGCCCGCCTGACCGACTGCGTGGAGTTGCTCCTATTGCTGCGGCGGATTCACGCGGTGGAGAACCGGCGGTAGTGGCGTGCGGTCACAAGGGGGACGGGCGCCCGCCGGAACGCGCCCGCTTGGGACGAGGTAATGCATGGACAGCATCGGAGGGACGTGATGAACCGCCCACGCATGATCCTTCCCGACCACGTGACCTTCCCCGATCTGAAGCTCGACTTCGCCGCCGACGGCACGGTGACCGTCGATGCCTCGGTGGTGCGTGCGGTTTGCGAGGAGAGCGAAATCGACGCCGACGCCCTACTGGCGGACGAGGAGCAGCTCGCCGCCTTCATCTTCGCCTGGTACGAGCAGCACCTGGAGGAAGAGGACGGCGAGCGGGATCCTGTCGCCGACCAGCTGCTGCTGGAGGCGGGGCCGTCGCGGACCTTATCGTAAAGTTGCGGTCGGTGTGCCAGGCAAAGATCAGCCCCGCCTGGACGCGACACCGCTCTTTCAGCTCGGGCGCTGAAGCCGTCCGCGCAGGGAGGTGTGTTCACTCTTGCCGCCAAATCTTGCGAAGTGCTTCACTAGCGTGTGCGCCGGTAGACCCCCGCGCGTGCAGCCGTGCCGCCCTATTGGCCTCTGAAGACGCCGTGAGGACGTTCCTATTTGGACAAACCGCTTCCAGGCCCGCCGCAGCGCGATTTCCGAGAGTTTCCCTGACCCCTCCGTTGCCGCGACTTCCTTGGTTCAAAGCAGCTGGTTCTTGCTGTACCGAGCCACCACGGCAGTTCCCGAATCCCCTCGTAACCGAATATCTAGAATCACGTCCTGCCGGGATACACAGAATCTGTCGATACCAATGTTACGTAGAAAAGAACAGGAGGCTATATTGAGTAGCAAGGAAGTCCGAAGGCTGAAAAAGAAGTGGCACCAAGGGCCTTGGCCGCAGTTACTCGAATGGATTGAGCTCCATGGTTTGCGCGGATGGACCGGAGAGCGAATCAGTTTCAACTTT
>PUMM01000128.1 GCA_003551365.1 Clostridia bacterium | reverse complement strand
TCACCCCCTCCTGTTCTTACACGAGGTTGATGACAAAATGGTTTCGTCCAATACATACCATGACCCGCCACAGAGCTGGAGCCGTCCACCACCCGCAGCGATGTACTCGGACGAGTTGGTGCATTTGTCGCATGGGAATATGACGGACACCACAGCCCTCGGGCGCAACCGTCATTATAGATTTCCGTCCCAGGGGTGTCAACTCACACCTGCAGAGACCGAGTTTCGAACAGCTATTTGAGGATGCCGTATGCAGACGATCAATGGTAGCCACGCCTGTTTCGCCCATCATACTCTTTCTGATCATTGATATTTTGTATCGACAGGAAACCGGCTCTCGGCACCGAATATGTAGAAATACTGGACCTCTCCGGAGGAATCATCAGTCTCCGTTGGGGCTCTTACTTCAGCTCAGACGTGAGGCGGAAATGGATATTGCAGCCCGACGTTGTGCATAAGTCCCGCAGACATATCCACAACCCCGGGTGTGTTTGTCCACAATGGCCTGTTGACAACTGTAGATTCCCTCGTACGGAGGAAATGATCACATTGTGGCGGTGTGAGGGAACCCTTATCGGCCCAGAAACGAGCATCTTCCAGCATTGAGCCCCGTTTGCTGAGAATCTGCAGTTGTGTATGGCCTTACTGAGGAAATAATATGGGACATACTCAATGATGAATTGAAGGCCCGATACTTTTTCTTCAATGAACAGGGGGAAGTCCAGCAAGGAGGGCTCTTGTCTGAAACGCGAGTGGGATGCTCTTGGTTCGCCCGAGCAACATCTGTCATCTTGGAGGAATAGCTAGATGTCTATCAAACTCAATGAAGTCTGGAATGAAACTCTCAATCGAGTTCGACAGGATGTTCTCCGCCCCAGTTTTGAGACCTGGCTTCGAACATCGCGACCGGTCGAGATTGATGAGGAGCATAACTCCCTCGTAGTCGGTGTGCCGCACGAGTTTGCCAAGCACTGGGTGCAGGAGAACTATGCCCGGGCCATCGAGCAGGCGCTCACTGATGTTGTAGGCAGTGATATGTCGCTGGATCTGGTCGTATCTGTCGACACTGAAGAGGCGGAAGAAGACGACGAAACACTGGCGATGCAACAAATGCAGGATATGTCATCTTCTGCTCGTCATGAGGTATCCAGTGAGGAGAAAGAAGAGACGGAAAACGGAGTCAGCTCCGGCACCAGAAGCATGGCAGGTTCGGCCCTCAATCCCAAATACACTTTTTCCAATTTCGTGGTGGGGGACAGTAACCGTCTATCTCACGCCGCCTCATTGGCCGTAGCTGAAGCTCCGGCACGCGCTTATAATCCTCTTTTCATATACGGTGGTGTGGGACTCGGCAAGACTCACCTCATGCAGGCAATTGCCCATCGCGTACTAAACTCCGAAGCCTCACACCGGGTAGTCTACGTCTCCTCAGAGCGATTCGCCAATGATCTTATCAACTCAATTCGTGATACTGAGACGCCCAGCTTCCGCGCCAGGTACAGGAATGTTGAGGTTCTTCTGATCGACGATATTCAGTTTCTCGCCGGCAAGGAACGCACGCAGGAAGAATTCTTCCATACCTTCAATACCCTGTATGAAGCCAACCGCCAGATCGTCATCTCCAGTGATCGTCCACCCAAAGAGATACCCACACTGGAAGAACGGCTTCGCTCGCGCTTCGAGTGGGGGCTGATATCTGACATACAGTCTCCGGACCTGGAAACCCGCATCGCTATCTTGCGGAAGAACGCCGCAGCTGAACAGCTAAATATTCCTGACGCGGTGTTGAAATACATAGCAGAGAGCATCACATCCAATATACGGGAGTTAGAGGGTGCTTTGATACGCTTGGTGGCCTATTCATCGCTGCATCAGCAGAACATAGATATGGAACTAGCAGAGAGCGCCCTGCGCGACATTCTTCCCCAGAAATCCGAAAAGCCCGTCACAATCAAAACGATACAGGAGACGGTCGGCAACTACTTCGAAATAACGCACTCCGAACTCACCGGCAAACGCAGGACAAAACAGATTGCATTTGCGCGACAGGTGGCCATGTACCTGTGCAGGGAATTGACCGATTCTTCTCTCCCGCAAATCGGCGCTGAGTTCGGTGGGCGTGATCACAGCACTGTCATTCACGCCTGTCGCAAAATCAAAAAGGAAGTGAAGCGAGATCCACGCTTTAAATCCACCGTCGCCGATCTGGAGCGAGCCGTCAAATCCAGTTGAATACCCCCTGTGCAGATCCTGTCGAGAAGCATGGGTATAACTCCAATATTGCTGTTGGCAACTGGTGGACAATTTGCGCACATTGACACAATTGTGGATGCTGTGGACAGAGCTGACAGATGATCAACATACTTCTGCACAGGGTGAAACTCCGCAATACCGGTGACAGAAGCAGGTTTTCCACAGTATTCACAGTACTACTACTACAACTACTGTTTTATACTATATATAAGCACTAACAGACCTAAGACCCGGTCAGTGACGCATCAGGAGGGAAGGTGTTCAATGAAATTATCAGTTGATCAGAAGCCCTTTTCGTCCGCCCTTCAGATCGTTCACAGGGCCATTTCATCCGGCAGTAGTCACCCGATTCTGTCGGGGATCCTGATCACGGCACAGGAAGGCATTGTGCATTGCTCCGCAACGGATCTTGAGACAAGCATTGAGTGTGTCGCATCAGCACAGGTCGAAATACCTGGTTCCATCGTATTGCCCGGTCGGGAGCTGGTGGAGATGGTCAACAGAATTCCAACGGGCTCTGTGCACATCGCAGCGCCAGAAGACCGTCATCAGGCCATATTAACCTGGCGGGCATCTGAGTATGTGTTGAATGGATATCCACCTGACCAGTTCCCCTCACTGCCAACTGCCGATGAATCTACGGGCTTCTCCATCCCGGCAGATGTGGTGAATGATGCCCTCCGCCGCACAGCATTTGCCGCCGCATCGGACGATGCCATGCCCATTATCTGCGGCGTGCGCTTGAAGCTGGAGGATGAAGGCCTGAAGGCTACCGGTACCGACGGGTTCCGCATTGCCGTCTGGGAGAAGGAAGTGACCAGTACGGATGCGCTGGATGTGGTGCTGCCGCGGGAGGGCGTAACTGATCTGCTGCGGATACTGGGAACTGCCAAGGCGGGTGAGGATGTGAAGATCTCCCTCTCGGAGAATCACGTTTTCTTCGAACTGGAGTCCGGAACCAGGCTGTCCACCATCATCCTTGAGGGTAAGTATCCAGATGTGATTTCCATGGTTAGTTCTCCGGGTGGATACAAGACTGAACTCGTTGTGGACAAGGCCGAGTTCGTCAGTGCATGTGAGCGCGCCGCGCTGCTGTCTGATGACAACAAGGGTGTTCGCCCGGTCAGATTGCACATTATGGATGATCGTGTGGTGTTCAAGGCGAGCTCGGCGGAGCTGGGGGAGGCTTATGATGAGATAGAGGGAGATGTTACTGGTGATCAGCTCGACATCCTCTTTCAGTCCCGTTATCTTCTTGAGGGAATACGCAATATTAACTCGGACGACCTCGCCATGTCGTTTAGTGACTCAGAAGGTGCGGCCATGATGACGGGCATTGACGATGAGGAGTACGCTTACATAGCGTTACCCATGAAGCAGAAATCCTGAGAGAGGTGTAGCCGATTCCAGCGGCGGAAGATGAAGTTGTGGACATACATGTTGATCTACATAGGTCACTTCGCCTGGATGCTTTTTTGAAAATCATCGGCATTGCACCGACCGGGGGCATCGCCAAGATGATGATACAGTCGGGAGACGTGTCCCTCAACGGTGTGCAGGAACGGAGTCGCGGCCGAAAACTGGCGGAGGGTGATGTGGTATGGATTCGCGGAGGCGGTTCATACCGGGTTGTGGCTGAGTGAGCGGAGATGCCCGTTCGGAGTGCACAGGATATTATGAAACTGCAGTGTCTGACCCTGAAAAATTACCGCAGCTATGAAGAACTCGAGTTCCATCCGGGCGAGCATCTGAATGTACTGGTTGGCCAAAACGCTGCGGGAAAGACCAATCTGCTGGAATCCATTCACTATCTGGCTGCGGGTAGATCGCACCGCACGCATCGTGATTCCGATATGGTGCGGTGGGGAGAGAATGGGTTTTCCATTTCTGCTTCTATCCGTGCGGGGTCGGTTCGACATACTATCGACTGTGTGTATGAACATTCCCGCGGCAAATCCTTTCGTTTGAACGGCGTTCCCCAGAAGCGCCTGAGTGACGTCATCGGTACCTTGAATGCCGTGGTGTTTTCGCCGGATGACCTATATCTGATCAAAGGAGGTCCGGACGGACGTCGGGCGCTGATGGATGGAGAGATCGGGCAGATTAACCGCCGCTATCGTCGTGCCCTGAGCCGGTATGGGAGAGTACTTTCGCAACGCAACGATGCACTCAAGAGGATTGCTTCCGCCCGGTCTTCCCGTGCTACAGCTGAACTGATGTCTGCGCCATGGGAGGAGCAGCTCGCCGATATAGGAGGGATCATTGTTGCCGTGCGGCTGGCCATGCTGCAGCGCTGGAGCGAATGGGCACGAAAAGTCTACGAAACAGTGGTGGGCTCGGATGAAGAGCTTACGATACACTACCGTTGCAGCTTCGCAAAAGCGGAGCAGGTCAGCAATGAACGAACTGCCGATATGGCAAAGTGGGCGCGTGACCATCTGCTGAGAGCTCTTGAGGAAACACGTGCGCAGGAGATTGAACGTGGACATACCTTGGTTGGCCCGCAGAGGGATGATCTCAGGGTGTACATAAATGGCAGAGACGCGCGGCATTATGCCTCGCAGGGTCAGCAGCGATCTGCCATCCTTGCTCTGCGAATGGCAGAAGTTGAGTGGATGAGAGAGGAGACGGGGCGCAGACCTTTGCTATTGCTCGATGATGTGATGTCAGAACTGGATGCTGGCAGGGCCAGCAGGCTCTCCGCGGGTGTTTCGGATGGCGGGCAGACGTTTATCACCTGTACGGATCTGTCGGAAGTGGGTCTCGGAGATGTTGGAACCATCTGGGGAGTGCGCGATGGGGAGGTGTCTCGCTCTGTCGAGCGATAAGCACCCGAGGCGAATTGATGCAATTCTGAAGGATCTCGTCAGCAGCAGGACGTCGATGCAGCAGCAGCTGCGTCGGCACGAGATCTTCCTTCGTTGGGACGATATTGTTGGACGGAGTCTTGCCGCCAAACTGGTACCCATTCGCGTAAGAAAGAGGGAGCTGGTGCTCGGTGCCTCCAGCTCTACCTGGGCGCAGGAGGCCAGCATGATGCAGCGGGAAATTCTTAAAAATATCCGGCGAATGGTTGGCCCGGGAGTGGTGGATGATTTGCGGGTGCGGGTGGGTATTCCTGCACGTGAGGAGGAAGATGAAGCAGCCCGGGAGGCCGGAGAAGTAGAGGAGCCGGAAATATGCCTGTCTCCCCCGCATCAGGCCGCGGATATGGATTTGATCGATCGGGCGGAGCGGCTGCGCCGTGCGGATGAGAAAATCAGGGATTGGCGCAGGGAACAGGGGTGGCCCAAGTGTGAGGCGTGCGGGGAGAGATTCCCACCCGATATGGGAGATGAGACCTGTCCCATCTGTCTTCGCGAGAGGGCTGTACGCCATGAAGGAGACGTATGGCGGGCACTCGAAGATGCTCCGTGGATGTCGGTCAGAAGGTTGCGAAAAGAGACTGGCGCACCGGAGAAGGTGTGTCGCCGCGTGCGTAACGAGGTCTACCACTTCTGGCAGAGCCGAATCACAGAGGGGGTGCAACTCAAACAGGAGGGCAGGAAGCTGCCGGACGATTTCCGGCGGCGGATTCTGCAGGTCGTGAGTATGTGTGCAGGCAGACGTCAGCCCGAGCTGAATCGCGCCTCTGTGGAAAGATCTTGCGGGAGTAGTGCCGCCGAACTATATTTTTCCCGCTGAAAGGGGTTCCAATGTATATTCACCTGGGATGGAATGAGATTGTGCAGGGCGAGGAAGTACTGGCAGTATGCAGCTACCAATCATGGTCGGAATCGGACATTAACCGTGAGATGCTGGAGATGGCCCGCGTTGCCGGAACGCTCCGACAGGTGGGCGAAGAGTTGTCTCTCGATGATGTGAAAGAAATCCGTTCAGTCGTTATCTGTAAGGAAGAAGTGATTCTATCACCCATAACCAGCTCCACATTACAGAGACGTGTCGCCAGACATACTACACTCGGTGTCTCTTCCGGCATCTGATTGACCTGACGGGGGAGCGGCTTTATGCAGGCACTGCAGTGAGCGGCAATGACACTCACCTGCGAGCTGCAACAATTGCTGTGCCACATGGAGATGGGGGATCATGGTGCAGGAATCACTGAGGATTCTTCGGGCATTGAGTGGTGAAACCAGAGCCAAGCTGGTCCGCCTCCTGTGTGAGCGCGAGCTTTGCGTTTGTGAGCTCGAGTACATCCTCGAGCTGAGTCAACCAGCCATTTCTCAGCAGGTGAGGATCCTGCGAGAGGCCGGAATCGCCACGGCCAGGCGACAGGGTAACTGGATATTCTATCACATTGACAGGAGAGATCTTGCCGATGCCCTCAATAGGGTCGGCGATTGTCTCAACGCTCCATTGTCCGATGAGGATCCGGCGATGCGAAGGGAGAAGCACAGACTCGATCAACTGCTGTCTGACCCACCAGACCACTGTCCCGGCTTCCCGCGCCCTGGAGGTGACCGGAACTGATGAGGATCATGTTTCTCTGTACTGGCAACTCCTGTCGCAGTCAGATGGCGGAGTATCTCGCCCGAACGGTCTTTGCGGAAGAGAAATATAGGGTGTTGAGTTCGGGGACGGATCCGCAGGAGGTGCATCCCTACACGCATCGTGTGCTGGGAGAGGTGGGCATCGATTCATCTGATGCGCATGCGAAGACAATTGATGCCGGAGAAATGGCGGAGTTCGACCTGGTGATCACACTGTGCGGTGATGCCCGAGACAACTGTCCGATTCTCCCCTCTACTGTTCGGCAGGTACACTGGCCGATAAAGGACCCGGCCGCCTGCACAGGGCCAGAGAACTGCAAGATGGAGGCATTCCGGCGCGTACGCGATGAACTGCATGAGCGGATCCGTGCCCTGCATGATTGCCTGGGCGGCAAACGTAACTGACCGGCAGAACACTCGAGCTTCTATGCCTATGCCCCACCT